>JBBRXL010000016.1:0-12949 GCA_038248455.1 Saccharimonadales bacterium (SeqCode) | reverse complement strand
TGCCTTCCCTGAACCGGCGGTGGAATCATCTTTGAGAACCGATCAGCTTCGGCATATGGAACCTGCAAAACTCTTGCTACGTCACGCACAGCCGCTCGAGCTGCCATTTTACCAAATGTTACAATGTTGGCCACTCGGTCAACGCCGTATTTTTCAGTACAATAAGCAATTACCTCGTCGCGACGAGTATCCTGGATGTCTATATCCACATCTGGCATACTGATGCGATCGGGGTTCAAGAAACGTTCAAATAGTAAATCGTAGTCAAGCGGGTCAAGCTCGGTAATGCGAAGAGAATAAGCAATAATTGAACCAGCTGCACTGCCTCGACCAGGTCCAAAGATTATACCCCTATTTTTGCCCCAATTTATAAAATCTTGAACAATCAAGAAATAACCGTTAAAACCCATTCTATCGATAACACCAAGTTCATATTCAGCCCGCTCCAAAACTTCGTCGGGAATATGAGTCTTGGATTCTTCAACCGTTAGGCCAACTGTGTCAGATTGGTCTAAGTCACCATAGCGCCAAGCCAATCCTCTATAAACAAGTTTATGTAAGAAAGTTTTCTCATTGTCTCCTTTTGGTGTCGAGAAAGTAGGAATCAATATTCCGCCTAGTTCAAGCTCTAAGTCTACCATTTCGGCTATTCTTGTAGTATTTAGAATCGCTTCCGGATGCGTCTCGCCCCAGTGCTCAATAATCTGCCTCGGATCAGTTACGTGAAGTTCAAAATCTTTCAAACTCATTCTTTTTTCGTCGTTTAGAAATGACCCAGTACCAACACATAAAAGAATCTCATGCGCCTCTTGGTCGTCATGAGTTAAGTAGTGACCATCACAAGTAATTACCTGCTGGATATTAAGATCGGCAGCCAACTTATCTAGTTGGGTATTTATTTTATTTTGGACATCCCACATACTCGTATGTTTTGGATGGCCGTGGTCTTGGAGTTCAAGAAAATACCTGTCGCCAAAAATAGATTTATACCACTCGGCTACTCGCTTGGCCTCTTCGTAATTATCAACTCTTAGGTGTTCGCCCACTTCACCACTCGCACAACCAGACATTATAACCAGACCTTCGTTATACTTTTCAAGTAGTTCGCGGTCCATCCTAGGCTTATAATACATGCCGTCAAGATTCGCCTCAGAACTAAGCCTCATCAAGTTCTGATAACCCTTCTTATTGATAGCTAGTATAGTCAAATGATAACGTGCTTTGTCTTTTTGGGGGTCACGATCATACCTAGACCGAGTCGCCACATATGCCTCAATACCGATTATCGGTTTAATTCCTTGATCCCTGGCAGCCTTATATAACTCTATTGCGCCCGACATTGTACCGTGGTCAGTAATAGCCACCGAGTGCATACCCATATCTTTAACAACCCGAACCAAATCAGGTATCTTCGTCAAACCGTCAAGCAGACTATGATGCGTATGATTATGTAAGTGAACATAATCAGATGGCTGTAATTTAACCCCCATAACCTAACTACTAGTATAGCTAATCTATACTGCTTTTGTCTGTAGTAAAATGAACTTATCGGTTCTGAACAAGGTCAACGATATACTGTACAAAATCACCGATTCCACCCGGAAGGTCTACTAATCGACTGAGTATCCATGCGACAAGTGCGATTACTACTGTACCGCCTATAACACTTCCTACACCGAAGAATATACCCCTAAAAAAGTTCATGCTGTAGACTTCCGTACGGCTTTTATTGAAGTCGACGAACAATTCTTCGATCAACGCTTTTCTTGAACCATTTTCATTATCTTTTTTCATTTTTTTAAATAATCTTTTCATTTAGTTCCTAAATTATTAAATGACACACTACCTACAGTGTGTCATTTATAGTCTACATATTCAAGTATTACTTCTTTGAATTAAAACCTTTTTTGGCTCCATCAATAGCATTGCCAGTCCGCTCAACTAGATCTTCAGTATTTGCCTTAACATCATCAACTACGCCTTCAGCCTTTGTCTTAACGTCTTTAGCTTTTGAGCCTGCTGTAGTTTTAAGTTCTTCGGCTTTCTTCATTAGATCATCTCGTGTTTCTTTACCACTTTTTGGTGCTGTTAGTACTCCAGTTATTATTCCGACTAATGCTCCGAATATTGCACCTAGTGTAAATTTACCTTTTGACATAATTATTCTCCCTTATTACTTTTCTTATATTTTTTAATATACTTCTTTATCAAATCAACCGCAAACATTGGTGTCGTTATTCTCGATATATTGTTGATTGATTTTTCGAATCCAGCCACTGTTCTAGACGCCGACTCTGTCACGTTCTTGATATCCCTTGAAACACGAATCAAATATACGACAAGTATAATAGAAACGACCAAGAATATTGCTAGGAATATCGACAAAATGATTACTAGGATTTCCGGGGCTGATGGCATAGTATTCTCCTTTTTATTTTATTTAGTTATACTTCTATTATATCACTAATCCTTATAAAATACAATATTAGCTTAAGCGTTTTCTTAGATAGTCCTCAAACAGCTTACCGTAAACACTACTTTCAAGGGCATGGTCTACGACAGCCATAATGTACTTGAGTTGATCGCCGGTGTCATGCCAAACTCCATCTATAAAACAGCCGTACACTGTGTCGGATTTTGCTAACTCGTTGATACTGTCTGCGAGCGTTATTTCTCCGTTAGCTCCGACTTTTTCCTTGGCAATAAGATCCATAATATCGGGAGTAAGTAGATAACTTCCGACAGATGCAAAATTTGACGGTGTTTTGTCTGCTCCCGGTTTCTCAACTAAACCGTCCAGTCTAAAGACTCGGTCTGATTCTTTTTTACCGATTTCAACCATTCCGTATTTGTCGGCATCTACCTTATCAACCTCAATAAGAGATATAACCGACTTACCGGTTCGGTTGTATGCCTCTTTAAGCTGTAGAGGCCAAGGCGTCTTGGAGCGAAAGAAATCATCAGCAAAGAAGACGAAAAACGGCTCATCATCACCGATTAAATGTCTGGCGTTTAAGATTGGACGAGCGTTGCCTTTTGGTGTTCCTTTCTGACGAACATAGACAAAGTTAGCTAGGTTTGCGATAGACTCAATCTCATCAGCTTTGTCGTTCTTGCCTCGCTCTCGTAGATCGCGCTCAAGCTCATCACTACGGTCAAAGTGGTCTTCGATAGCCCGCTTTGTACTACCTGTCACAATTATAATATCGGTTACTCCGGCGGCGACCGCTTGTTCAACAATCAACTGAATAACCGGCTTGTCAATAATCGGTAACATCTCTTTTGGCATTGCCTTTGTCTGCGGTAAAAACCTCGTTCCAAGACCAGCTGCACATATTATAGCTTTAGTAGGTTGTTTCATATTTATAACCTTTCGCGTATTAACTTTTGAGCCAGGGCGGGGTTTGCTTTTCCTTGAGATTTTTTCATAACTTGGCCGACCAAGAAGCCAATGGCCTTGTCTTTACCATCGCGCAGATCAGCTAGTGATTGCGCACTGGTCGGGTCGGCTAGTACTTCGTCCACTATGGCTGCAATCGCACCTTCGTCGCTAACTTGAATAAGATTCATTTCCTCGGCAATTTCTCTAGGATTTTTTGAAGTACGGTTTAATTCAATAAATATCAAATCTCCAGCATTTGAGTTGAGTTCCCCGTTTTCAACCATTTTAGATAGTTCTATAAAGTAATCATCAGGTACGGCTACGTTATTAGTTTGAACAGTTACATTCTCGTCAAGGTATTCATCGACAGCTTTCAAAAACCAGAAACCGATTCTTTTTGCGATAGAATCGCTAGAATTGTTTCGGATTCTCTCGACTAGCTCCGACGAACTCTTTGACAATAATAATGCATTGATAATATCTTCATTAAATCCAGCACTCCTCCATTTTTCGCGGTAAAACGGCGGTAGGTTTGGTACTGTCAATTGAATTTCCGTAATCTCTTCATCAGTTAGCACAATCGGTGGAATATCGGCGTCTGGCATATAACGATAGTCTTGCGCATCTTCTTTAGAGCGCTGTGAATTTGTCTTTTGCTTGGCGTCGTCCCAGCCACGAGTTTCTTGGACGATTCTTTCACCTTTTTCGAGTAGTTCTACTTGGCGACGGAGCTCGTACTCAGCGGCACGCTCAACACTCTTGAACGAGTTTAGGTTCTTGACTTCAGCCCTTGTACCTAGCTCAGTTGCTCCTTTTGGTGCGATCGATATATTGACGTCAAAACGCATATTGCCATGGTAAAGATTACCGTAAGTGACACCAGCATAAGTCATTAGGCGATATAGTTCGGTGGCATAGGCCTTCGCCTCGGCGGCACTATGAATGTCCGGTTCTGAGACTATCTCAATAAGTGGAGTCCCGGCTCGGTTGAGGTCTACTAAGCTGTAATCTCCGAAATGAGTTAATTTGCCAGCGTCTTCTTCCATATGAGCGTGATGTATGCGAACTCGCACACTTGAACCATCTTCGAGCGGTACATCAACATAACCTTCCAGAATAATCGGATTGTACATTTGAGTAGTTTGATAACCTTTTGGAAGATCTGGATAGAAATAGTGTTTGCGGTCAAATCGACTAACTCTAGCAACCTCTGCATTTAGACCCTTGGCGGCCTTTATGGCCAGATTAACAGCTTCACGGTTCAGCACTGGTAACATACCGGGTAGTCCAAAATCGATAGGGCTAACTACCGTATTTGGCGCCGCGTCCGTGGCGTCATTGTCAGCGCCGCTGAATAATTTAGTTTTTGTTGCCAATTGTACGTGGCATTCAATGCCAATCGTCATGTCGTATTTTGCTAGCGTCTGTTCGTCGATCATTATATTGCTCCCACGTCCTTTAAGGCCTGTTTGAAGCCAGCCATCGCACTCCTTGCGTTATCATGACTAACATGTACGTCAGATTCATGGGCGATTTGATTGCGGAGTTTATGAGCCGTCCAGACAGAGTTTCGGTTAGAGAAAATACCGGCAGCCATTTTTAGCCTTTCACCCATTGTTTGGCCCTTGAAGCCACGTTCGCGTAATGCCTGGTCTAGTAACTTGTCAGCGTTTAACACCACAAGGTGGAACGAAGAGGGCTCGTCCGATTTCAATTGCTGTTCAATAGTTAGCCATTTACTTCGATAATAATCAACATTAAGATTCTTTTTATCACCTTTGCCCAATGTCATCATACTGAATATCACGACACCTATTATCAGTATAGCCGCGAGCATAAATACTACAGTTTGGTCCATTATTTTTCCTCCATAGATTTAGCGAGTGACAATAACATAGCATCGTCGCGCCTCTTACCGATTAACTGAACACCGACTGGTAGACCAGCCTTGGTTACACCGGCGGGTACGCTAATAGCCGGTAATCCAGCTAGTGAAGCCGGTACAGTCATTATGTCTGCTAGATACATTTTTATCGGATCGGCAGTATTTTCACCTAAACCAAAAGCAGGAGTTGGTGCGGTTGGACTGAGTAAAATGTCGTGAGTTTTAAACAGCTCGCTAAATTCATTACATAAGATTGTACGGGCTTTTTGAGCTTGCAAATAGTAGGCATCAAAAAATCCGCTGGAAAGCACGTAGCTACCAATCATAATTCGTCTTTTATTTTCAGTCATGAAGCCTTCATCACGACTCATGCCATATAGTTCTGATAATGTTTTTGACTTATCGGTACGATGACCATAACGCACTCCGTCATAACGGGCCAAGTTGCTACTCACTTCGGCTGGAACGATAATGTAATACATCGCTAGAGAATATTTGGCGGTCGGCATAGAAACTTCATCAACAATATGTCCGGCCCGTCGTAAGCGTTCAATATAGTCTAATGTAATCTCACGAACTTCAGAATCGACACTATCGGTCATTGATTCTGCTATAACCCCAATCTTGAGAGCATTCCGCGCATCAGGCTGTATAGCGAAAAAGTCTGGCAAAGTTGTCATGTCTTTTTTATCTTGGCCAGCTATAATATCCATAACAATCTCAGCATCTTCAGCGTCAACCGTAAATACACCGATTGTGTCGGTACTATTAGCCATAGCTACCACACCGTAGCGACTAACCGTGCCATAAGTAGGTTTTACCCCAACAACGCCGTTGAAACTAGCCGGTTGGCGTATAGATCCGCCAGTGTCACTACCAAGTGCAAACGGCACAATATCAAGAGCAGTCACAACGGCCGATCCGCCACTACTGCCCCCGGCAACTTTCTCTAGATTATAAGCATTTTTAGTAGGACCAAAAGCCGAGTTCTCGGTACTTCCACCGTGAGCAAAAGCATCAAGATTTGCTTTGCCGATACATATGGCTCCTTCGGCTTCTAGCTTCTCGACAGCCGTAGCCTGCAAAGGCGCTTTGAAACCTTGTAACATTTTACTGGCTGCGGTTGTTGGCGCACCATATGCCAAGAAGTTGTCTTTGACTACAAAAGGTACGCCGGCCAAGCGTCCGGTTATCTCACCACTATCCACCGCTTCGGCCCTTTTTAGCGCACGGTCTCGTGTCAGACTTAGGAGCGCATGATACTGCTCTTTACTTTCAGCCGCCTCAAGCGCCCTCAACACATTTTCCTTGGCACTTTTTCCTAAATATTCAGAAATTTTTACCATTAGAGTACCTTTGGAACCTTTATCTGACCGTCTTGGCTATCAGGAGCGAGTTCAATCAAATCGTTTCGATCGATACCGTAATCATCGACAATATCATCGCGCCATACATTTTCAAGGTCAGTAACCTGATAAGTTGGTTCAATTCCAGAAGTATCAAGGTCTTGCAGCTGGTCGATATAGTCCAATATACTGGCTATATCCGCCCGTAGGCCATCAACCTCTTGGTCGCTTAGGGCTAGGCTACTTAGCTGTGCTAGATGTTGCACATCATCACGAGATATTTGCGTCATGTGTCTATTATAGCGTCTATGACCCTATCTGAACAGATAAATTAAGTTCGAATTGAAGATTTTACTGTATGAATAAAAGCAGTTAACATCACTGAGAACATAAACAAATATATCAAAATTATGTAAATGCCAATCCCTTCAAAAAGCGTCGCTATTTGTACTTTCGAAATCAACGCTGAAAGTGAATAACCCCAATATGCAGTGCCGTAAAGACTGGCCAGTACAGAAACATACAACACGATTCTTCCAGGGGAAAGTAGAGTTATGGCTAACAATATAGCCATCAGTACTGCAATATAACTCGCAATAATATCGAGATTGATAATACCCGACGGATTAACGACTCCTAAGACGCTTATACTCGAACTATTAATGACTTGTTGAGAATAGTAAACCGCCGCTATCAACGACGCTATAAAAAATAGCGTTGATAAAATATAGTTTTTGACAGGTAAACGGTATGAAAATGGTCTGTATTCAGTCTGTTTTTTGGGTGTTGGCATAGTCGGCTTTATTTGCTCGACTACCCGTACAGGAGCTTGACTAACAGAAATATCTTCAGCTCTAGCAATTGGTTCTGTTGAGAAACTTGTATCACTATAGTCGTCAAGTGACGCTTGGTCTAGAACTACATTTTCACTAACGGCGGGTGGTTGAGTAGATGGAACAGAAGCTACTATTCTTACGGGTACTTGAACTGGCTTCTGAGATTCTCTCAAAATATCTGCTTCATTGCCAAGTGGTGTCAAATTTGTCATTATTACCTATTCTTCTTATGCTATTTTAAGCATACAGACTAGGTAGAATTTAGTCAATTTGAAACTTAACGTTGTTCGATAAAAGTGTGGGCTTTTCCACTAGCACCTGCACGGCCAGTTCGGCCAATTCGGTGTATATAATCTTCGTAGTTTTGTGGTGTATCAAAGTTAATAACGTGCGAAACGTTCGGAATGTCTAAACCACGGGCTGCAACATCTGTTGCCACCATAACGCGTACTCGTTCGTCTTTGAATTGCTTCAAAGCACGCTGTCTTTGTGATTGGTTTTTGTTACCATGGATCGCTACTGATGGAATACCGCTATTATCTAGGTGGTCGCTTAGACGCTGAACGCCAAACTTTGTTTCACCAAAGATAAGAACCTTGTCGTAGTCTTTGCCTTTAAGCATTTCGGTAAGTAACTCAACTTTATGATTTTTATCACGTGCTTCTATAACAGTTTGCTCAACATGTTCGCTAGTTTCGCTAGTACGAACAGAGATAGTCTCTGGATTATTCAAAAATGTGTTTACTAGTATTTGAATCTCTGGAGTGATAGTAGCGCTAAAGAATAATGTCTGTCGTTCTTTTGGCATCTCATTTACAATAGCTCGGATATCAGGCAAGAATCCCATGTCCAACATGCGATCTGCTTCATCAAGCACTAGAGTAGTTGTGTTTTCGAGACGAATCAAGCGACGGTTCATAAGGTCCTTTAGACGACCTGGTGTACCGATAATAAAGTTTGGTCGGCGCTTTAGGTCACGAATCTGACGATCAACACTAACTCCACCAACGATAAGAGCCGAGTATAGGTCTAAGCCTCTAGCAAATTCGCGGAATTGTTCATCGATTTGCTGTGCAAGTTCCCTGGTAGGGGCGATAATAAGTACACTTGGGCGAAGTGATATGCCAGTCTGGCGCTCGATAATAGGTAGCAAGAATGCCGCTGTCTTACCGGTACCAGTATTTGCAAGTCCAATCACATCCCTACCTTCAATAATATGAGGTATGGCCTGGTCTTGGATCGCACTTGGTATTTCATAACCTTTTTCAATAATATTATGCATTAGCTGAGGACTAAATGGAAAATCGGCAAACTTATGAGTAGACACGTAAGGAATCTCGTCGGCTTTTTCGATAGCTTTGTTTATAAATTTACTTGGGTGGATATATTTCTTTGCTGGACCACGGCTTCCACCTGATCGACGACCACCACCGCCACCGCCGAATGAACGACCTCCGCGATTACCACCCTGAGGGCGTGCGCTACTTGATCCGCCGAAGCGTTTTTGTTGATATGCCATAAAAAATAGGCCTTTCGTTTAATTGATTGCTGTTTTGCAGTCTTATCGCTCGCGATGCGAGTGTGAGAGAACAGCGAGAGTATATTTCGGTGGCAAGCGCAGTTTTTATTTTCTTTGGCGCTAAGTCTTTGAAAGAGGCTCGACATTCATCGAATGCAATATACTAATAATAGCACAGTTATAATTATTTTGCAAGCGCTACTTGCTTGAATTCTCGTGTTTTGACTGCAATAAAACACGTCGGTGGCGTATGTTGAGATACCTTGTGAATGATACAGATATAATGCTCAATGTCAAAAAAGTGCTGAGTGTAATTATAGAAATCTGATAGACATTTGATTGCTTTGCATAATTTGGTGATAAATCTGAGCCACTACCGATCTTTGACCTTGTTGTCTTTGCGAGTGGTGAAGATAAATAATTGTAAGCATACCGGTCCTGGACCCATTCAAAGTCACTCAAGGCGGCCGAGAAATTTCCTAGTTCATAGTTATCTAGCGCCTTATACCAGTGGTTATTTATCTCGCTATATGTATTTAATATTATGTTATTTTTTGATAGAAGAGCTTTAATATCGGCTATGTCGCGTATGGTCGCATCACCAAAACACATTGAATCGGCGCATTTAATGTTGGCATAAGTATTTAACCCGATTTGTAGTCCGTTCTGATCAAAAGCAGGTCCTCCGCTACTTCCCTGGGCAACTTGCACATCACTTGTTATTAATTTTCTATTCTTTGGACTTGAATCGCTGACAATCGCCTTGACTATACCCTGTGTCACGCTCGGAACAGTCTGCCACTTAGCCGTATCTACTGAACCGTCAACAAAAGCCGGAAACCCAACGGCCGTCAATGTCTCTCCACGGCTTAGACTATCAATCGAGCCAAGATTTATAAAAGGATATTCACCATCAATTTTAAGAATTGCCACGTCAGAACTATCAAACCCACCACCTGATAATAATGACTTTTCGGCATTATCAATATCAAAATCTTCATCAATTAATTTTGCATCTTTTATTGAGCCTCCCAGTCTTACCCTAAGTCGATTTTGGCTACTGTCCAAACGAATCGGCTCATTGCTAAGCTGGGCTGAATATTTCGTGTCAGAATTACTTATAACTATTCTGTCTTTTGGAATTAAACCTACTATCAAAGCTGCCGTCTCAGAACTAGTGTCAGTAGCAGATAACTTAGCAAGTAGACTGCTGGCTGCCTCAGAAGTTATCAAGTTATTATCTAAAAGATATTGCAAGATTTCGGTATATTTTGAAATTGAAGTAATCGATTGGGCTACTAAAGAATTGTTTGATAGTGTGACGACATGACCGTTAGTCGATATATATCCGTCGCTTGAGATAATTGAACCGCTACCCACACCAGCTATACATATATCATTTGATACGCTGTCAATCTTGAGTTTTATTTCAATGTCTGCACATTTGATTGTCAATATTCTAACAACAGCGGGTTGGTTTTTGGCCACGACACTCACAAGGCTACTAGCGCTCAAGCCTTTAGGTATATTAGATGTTCCACTAGGTAGCTCAAACCCATTTACTACTCCACTCGATCCAGCCACTCTGCTAGTAAGAATATTTGATCTATAAGCGTCGACACTTGTCCGATAACTAACATATAATAATAAAAATATCGACAAAATTAGGAAAATGACAATCAGTAAAACACCTAGAATCATATTTATGTGACGACTTGCGGTGTGTTGTGGTGCAGAAGGCTTGACCTCTTTGTACATGGGCTGATTATACCATAAACATATACATGATAACTGTGTCCTTAATCTACAAGTTTTTTTGTATATCGGCAATCATGTCTCTTAGTTCTGCTGCCTTTTCAAATTCCAAATTTGCACTTGCAAACTCCATTTGTCCGGTAAGTTCGCGTATAAGGCCAGGATACTCATCTTTTGGAATTTTCTTGAGGTTGAGTTTGTTCTTGTCACTTTCTTTCTTCGGTATAATTGAACGTAGTCCTTCACCTATCTCTTTGGCGATACTCTCAGGTGTTATATTGTGTTCTTTATTATAATCTTCTTGGATTTTGCGACGCCTGTCGGTCTCACTGATAGCTTTCTTCATAGAATCTGTAATACGATCAGCGTACATATATACCTTACCCTCAACGTGTCGAGCAGCACGACCAATCGTCTGGATCAATGCATTGCTACTTCGCAGGAAGCCTTCTTTGTCGGCATCCATAATAGCCACCATACTAACTTCCGGTAAGTCCAAGCCTTCGCGCAGTAAGTTTATCCCCACTAAGACATCAAAAACACCAGATCTAAGGTCTTTTAATATATCGCCTCGATCAAGAGTGTCCACATCACTATGGATATAGGCTGTCTTGATGTCAAGATCCAACAAATACGCAGATAAATCCTCAGCCATACGTTTGGTTAAAGTTGTGATGAGAACTCTTTGGTTTTTAGATATTCTGTCTCTTATCTCACCCAGTAAGTCGTCAATCTGGCCTTCGGTTGGCCGGATGATTATCTCGGGATCAACCAATCCAGTAGGTCGAATCACTTGCTCGGCAGGCGCCGGACTATGGCTTAGCTCGTATTCACTAGGAGTAGCTGATACATAAATTGCTTGGTTAATATGCCTATTGAACTCTTCGAATTTTAAGGGTCGGTTATCAAGCGCCGACGGCATTCTGAAGCCATAATCTACCAAAACCTCTTTTCTAGCCCTGTCGCCGTTATACATTCCTCTTACCTGAGGCAAAGTCATATGACTTTCATCGACTAGCAACAAGAAATCTTCTGGGAAATAATCCATCAATGTAGCTGGCTGCTCGCCTTGCTCACGATTCGTTAGATAGCGGCTATAGTTTTCGATTCCTTTGACAAAGCCTGTTTCTTCTAACATCTCAATATCAAACTTTGTACGTTGTGATAGGCGTTGTGCTTCCAGAAATTTATCGTTTTTTTCGAAGTATTCTAAGCGCTCTTTGAACTCTTTTTTGATATTTTCTATAGCTACTGCAAGTTTTTCTTTTGGTGTTACGTAGTGACTACTTGGAAATATCGTAACTGTTCTTGGTTCACCGATTATCTCGCCAGTTAGTGGGTCGATCCTAGTTATACGATCTACTTGGTCGCCAAAAAATGATATACGGTAAGCTACGTCACTACCCGCCGGAAAAACATCAACAACGTCGCCCTTTACCCGAAAAGTGCCTCTATGAAAATCAATATCATTGCGTTGGTATTGAATGTCAGTTAGTAGTCTGACGAGCTTATCCTGTTGCCGACGTTCATCAACATTTATAGTTATCGACATGGCCGAATAATCTTCGGGTGAACCAATGCCATAAATACAACTAACACTTGCGACGATTATCGTATCGCGCCTAGTCAGAAGTGCCATCGTAGCCGCGTGTCGCAGTCGATCAATCTCATCATTGATTTTGCTATCTTTTTCGATATATGTATCACTACTAGCCATATAAGCTTCGGGTTGATAGTAATCAAAATAGCTAACAAAATAATGAACTTCATTGTCTGGGAAAAATGACTTAAATTCGCTGTAAAGTTGAGCAGCTAAAGTCTTGTTATGAGCGATAATTAGCGTTGGTACTTGACGATCGGCAATAATGTTCGCCATTGTAAAAGTCTTACCGCTACCGGTAACACCTAGTAATGTCTGTTCGCGTACACCTGATTCAAGCCCAGCTATTAGAGCAGTTATAGCCGTCGGCTGATCACCAGTCGGTTGGTATTCGGTATGTAGTTCAAACTTTTGACTCATCTATCTATTATAGCCTTAAAGCCAAAAATAATTAACCTCTAGCCGTTACCCGAACGATGAGGTGATATATGCCTATCATCACTGTAATATTCAAACCCTACATATTTTTCATCAAGTGCTGCTATAACTTTATCAACTAGCCTAACTGGATCGGTATCAAAAATAACATTTTTGGCGTGAGGTGCCTCTATATTTTCAAGTAGTTT
>JBBRXL010000015.1:0-13515 GCA_038248455.1 Saccharimonadales bacterium (SeqCode) | reverse complement strand
GGCAATAGCAGTTACCGCCTTTGGATTTGCTTCAGCCTCTGGCTCCAGCCACATTTTGGGTTTATTATTTTTCTCAAAGTCTAAATCACTTATCCGAAACTCACCTCTGATAATTTTCTTGTTTTTATCTTCCATAGCCAGAGTTACATTGGTGAGAGTTATCGGTTCGACTATGCCAACGATATTGAGTACTTCGCTGGCCATTTCGACACCTTTAGCAAAATCACCTGTTGTTTTTTCCAGAGCCGCCAAAAATAAATTGCCAAAAGCATGACCTTGCATCGATCCCTCGTCAAAACGATAATTGAACAGATCACGCATATCTGGCGTTCGGCTGAGCGCAACTAAACATTGCCTTATGTCTCCGGGTGGTAAAGCTCCCAGTTCATCGCGTAAGATCCCAGTACTACCACCGTCATCAGCCATATTTACAAGTGCGGCTATCTGCTGTGTATAATCCTTGAGGCTTGATAGTAAAGTAAAACTTCCAGTACCGCCACCGATAACGGCTACTTTTAGATCGCTTCTGTCTTCGGCAAACAACTCAACCATATTCACTCTATTGTACTATATCTTCACCGAAATGCTTTTGGAGCCGCATCTTGATAGAGCCTTCGTGTCGTCCAAGCTTTTTGCTCAATTTCTTTATACTATGACCGCTCAAAAAGTCTTGTTTTAATATCGTGTCGTTTTCGTCTGTCCATGGTCGATAAGCATTCGGATATTCTTTACGCATTTTCTCTATCTTCTCCGTCCAGCCTGTCTTTTTTGGCTTTACTATAGGTTCTTCTTTGCGCTTAACTGCCTTGTCTTGCAGATATTTAAACCGTTTTGCGTCGCTAGCGGCTCTGTCTCGTAGCATCACATCTATTTGGGCTGCATCATCGCTAACTCTTAGTGCCATCTGGTTAATACCGTGCAGATATAGACTGAACAAATTTTTTACTCGGCTAAGCGCTACATATCCCATACCCTCTACGAAGGCTTTTCTGAGGTCTATTTTAGCCGCGTCGAGCGTCATTCCTTGAGACTTATGGACCGTGATAGCCCAGGCTAGTCTAAGAGGTATTTGGGTGATACTTGCTCGTTTTTTATCGCCATCCCGAAGCTCCCAAGAGTCTGGTTGCATAGTTATAGTCTTGCCATTTTTAAACTCAACTACAGGGTACTCTGTCCCGTATTCAAAGTCTGTTACTGTGCCAATGCTTCCATTGGCATATTTACGGTCCAAACTATTCTTGACGGCCATCACGAGGGCTCCCTTTTTTAGACGGAGCACCGACGGTGCCAAGACCGAACGTTGCAAGTTCTCAACATAGTTAGCGCCACCTGTGGTAGTCTGCGTGTAGAAGATTTCATCGCCCTCAAGCTCATTCAGCCTGTCGTCATTTATCCTGTCAACGTCGATATTAACCGTATGAAGCTCTGTGATCATTGAACCGTCTTCGGGCTGTACGTCAACTCGTTCGAGTAGTTTCTCTGCATGATGACGTCTGAGTTCGCCCGAACGCATCGAGTTCAATATATCCAGTAATACTTCGTCTTCCTGTCGATGTTGCTCCGTCAGATAACAGATGACTGGGTCTAGCTCTTGCCATACCTTACTGCTCACAACGAACCCGCCAGCTCTAGAATCACCACGGTTTATAGGTGGCAACTGGAAGAAATCACCACTCATTATTAGCTGAATACCGCCAAATGGCTCATCTTTCTCGCGCACAACTCGACATATAGTATCTATCATATCGAGCCTAAAGTCATGCAACATCGAAATCTCATCAATAATCAAAACATCTGTTTTCTCAATTATTTCTCGCCTACCCTTGCTCATATGATCGGCAAAGCTTGGCGGTAGTTCATCCGACACACCAATACCGCTCCAACTATGGATAGTTGTTCCGCCCAGGTGCGTTGCGGCGAGTCCTGTAGTTGCCGTAACCGACACGTGCTTACCTTCGTATTTGGCGAGTTTTATAAACTGGTTCAACACAAAAGTCTTTCCAGACCCGGCTGGTCCAGTCAACATCACGCTCTGCCCCGCGAGCATCACCTCTATTGCTAACTCTTGATTCATCTATACCCAGTATACACCGATTAACCGCGCGGTGGTTCGCCCTCTGGATCATCCAGTGGTTTTTTATTTCGAACTTCATATCGCCTACCAGTAATTTCACTAGTCATATAATCTTCATTGATCAGATTCACGAAAGTATCGAGGTCTTTGTTGTCGAGTATGATTATCGCGCCCGCATCGTCTGTCATTATTTCCAGTTGCATCTCATCGGCATAGTCGATAACTTGCGCCTGAGTTATACCACCTATCTCTATCCTTTGAAGTTTATTTATAGATTTTGGACGTTCACGGACCATAGTCTGAAGGTCAAGTCCATCCGGGAAGCTAAGTTTAAAATGTCGCTCAATTTCCGCCACCTTTTTATCGGCCAATACTTGTTTTTTGTAATCATATTTAAATAATTTCTCAAATTTGCCCGGGTTAAACGCGAATATATCGTTTCCGACTATCAATACCTGGTTATCTAGGGGCATTTTAACACCTACGTCAGCCTTGAATGACCCGAACTTACCGCCGTTTATTTCCCAGGCATTGGCGCCGCGAAGTGACTGTGACTGCTGTATCTGTTTGACTACATGTATAGCTTCATCTGGACTACCTTTATGTGAAAATCGCGCCACAACACCCTTTATAGTCTTGAACTCGTGTTCTTGCTCGCTAAATTCAACTATTTCGCTGCGTTGATGTTCGATCAAATTAACTAAGGTTCCAGCCAAACTCACTTTAGCAGTGTCACTATAGAGCAAGACGTTTTCCTCAGACTCACTCATCTCATACTCGCGTACACTCAAACCCGTTCCAGCACCTAAGTTTACATAATTGATAAGATCAAACAAAAATATCGGTTTAATCTGGTTATTAAGCTCGTCGTTTAGTCGGATCGAATAAGGCGTGTAGTTTTTGTTAAACAAAAAAAGCTCTACGTCTAACTCTTTTTTGATAGCATCAGTCTTGTTTGCCCACAGGAAAATATCAGTAATCTCAGGTTTTTGGTCCATATTTATCTTTCTATTTAAATTAACAACTTAAACTATTGTAGTGATAATTCTACGTCTTATCAACATCAATCTTGCCGTCGAGGCGCTGTTCGCGAGCTTTGTTTGCCCATTCATCGGCCATCTCATTGCCCGCATCACCTTCGTGACCACGTACCCAGGTAAGTTTGGCTTGTGATGCTTTATAGACAGCACAGGCCTCCTGCACTATATCCAGGTTCTTGATCTCGCCACCTTTTTTGGTCCAACCTTTTGCTTCCCAGCCAGGTGCCCATTTGGTGATAACGTTTATCCAGAACTCACTATCTGTGAAAATCTCGCACTCCGCGCCGGCCGAATCTTTCATAGCCGCGATTAACGCCTTGCCTTCCATGCGAATATTTGTCGAATCTCTCTCGTGGCCCGCGATACTAGGCTCCATATCTTTGATAACCGCGAACCCCCCCGGTCCAGGGTTCGGACTGCAACTTCCATCTGTGTAATAAATATTCATTCCTAAATATTGTAACAGAGAATCGATCTTCTATCGATATAGGCAATAAGTTATACTACACGTCTTATTATATAATCCATAATCTTTCGCTATACAGCGAATTCTACCCTCCCCGCCTCTTGCTATCTCACCCCTTTAGGCGCATAATGATAACACCATAGGAGGTATTTATGGCTAAGGGTCAAAACAAACGCAAAGAAGTCAAGAAACCTAAAAAGGTTGTTGTCTAGTGTCGCTCGAAGAAATAACCGAGAAGCTAACTGCTCTCCAAAACGACCCCAACATGAAAACTGTTGGTCGTTATAGCCCGTCAGCCCCTGACTGGCCAGATAGCGAGATGCCTTTTGTCGAGATACACCTCGCCTACCTTCGTTCCCACAAAAACGTCAACCCAGCTCATTATATCTCCAACCTAGAGCTGATGATCAAGCGAAGCTAGGATTATTCCGTTACTTCGATACCGTTCCAAAACGCCACGTAACTCGCAAAATCTTTCTTAACACGCTCCACCGAACCTTCTTTTGGCTTAGGATAATACCACGCACCGAACTCATTTCTTTTGTCATTTACCACGACATCATAATAACTACAGTCACCCTTCCAATGGCAAACTGTCTTGTGGTCACTTTCTTCAAAAAACTGCCAATGCAAACTCTTAGGAGGAAAATACCAATTACCTTCAATGCGGATAAGCTCATCTTCGGGAGCTTCGGCTATAATCTGTTCATTCCAAATAGCTTTCATGTAACAATTATAACATTAATGCTCGTGCCTATTAAAATACCGAGTCTAAACTACCCACTTTTGTGGAGCAGTTTTCGGGAAATTAACCTCATCGAATAAGCTATACATGCTAGGTGTAAACTTATAAAGTTTATGTGAATTTATACCTTTGATTGCTCGGTCGTAAAACTCTTTGCCGGTTCCGTGTTTTTTGACATAGTCCAAGATTATCGGCTTGAACATAACAATACCACTTATTAGCTCTGCCGTACCCTCGGCCTGGATGCCTATCACCGGCATATCGGACTTCACCACCACAGACACGGCGACTTTATTATTCATCGCTATCTCGACACTGTGTCGGCGTTCTTCGGTACTTAGCCAATAAATATTGCCGTCTTTGTCATTCACAAAATGCACGTTAGAAATCCAAGGCCTACCGTCCTCGCCCACTGTCGCAAGCTGCAGTACTTTCGCTTCGGATAGATATTTAACAATTAAATCTTTGACTTGCTTGGTCATACTATGATCCATTTTTAGCAATTGCAACTAGTTGTATATCAAAGACTAGATCGCTATTTGCTGGAATATTTGATGCTGGGCTTCTAGTGCCATATGCCATAGCCGCAGGTATGACAAGTCGCCTCGTTCCTCCAACTTTCATGCCAGGGACGCCATCGGTCCAACCGCGGATAACTTGATTTAGCCCAAATGTTATCGCGTCACCAAAATCTAGGCTACTTTGAAAGATAATACCACTTTTAACTAGTGCGCCGGTGTAGTGCGCAGTTATTTTAGCGCCAGGCAAAACCACTTCACCAGTTCCCTCTTTTGTATCTATAACTTCCAGCGCTTCAACTATTTCGCGTGGTTCGAAGCCCTCTAGTTGTGTGCCTTCGTATTTCATTTATAACTCCTCGATTAAAGTTCTGTGTTGCTCGGTCGTGTCTCGGTCGCGGATAGTTACCATACTGTCTTCGAGCGTATCAAAGTCAACTACAACACAGTACGGCGTACCAATCTCATCTTGACGACGATAGCGTTTGCCGATGTTGCCGTTGTCGTCCCACATGACTGCTCCGTGTTTCTTTTTCAATATAGCGTAGACTTCTCGGGCTTTGGCAACTAGCTCAGGCTTGTTCTTGAGTAGTGGCGATACAGCATATTTGACCGGCGCAAGGTGCTCGGACAGCTTCAAAAATATTCGTTTCTCACCGTTCACTTCATCTTCGGTATAAGCACTAGACAGCACAGCCATCAAGGCTCGCTCGACGCCAAAGCTTGGTTCGATAACGTGTGGAACAAATTTTGTATTCGTTCCTTTGACAGTATAATCCATATTTTTACCAGCGGCGTTTTGGATATTCATCAAGTCAAAATCAGTACGATACGCAAGTCCGAGTAGTTCTTCACGACCTATCGGGAAATCAAATTCAAAATCGATAGTACGCTTGCTATAGTGTGCCCTGTCGGCACCCTCAACCTCTAGTTCGTGCACGTTTTCTGCTGGGAGTCCAAGGGCATCAGTCCATTGATGAACTAGTCCAACCCATTTCTCGAACTCTACTTCCCAATCGGCTGGATTAACGAAATATTCAATCTCCATCTGTTCAAATTCACGACTTCGGAAGATAAAATCACGAGGTGAGATTTCGTTACGAAACGCCTTTCCTTGCTGCGCTAGACCAAACGGCAAATCTGGGTAAAAACTATCTAGAACGTTTTTGTAATTCGTAAATATACCCTGAGCCGTCTCTGGACGCAGATAACTAACACTTGATTCATCATCAACCGGACCAACGTTGGTCTTGAACATCATGTTAAACGTACGGACTGAGGATAATTCATTTTTATCAGGGCTAAGGACAGAATTATCCACTATCAACCTTGTCATGTCGTCCAGACTAAGTCCATCAACCACAAAACCAGCATCTTTCAATAAATGATCAGCCCTAAATCGACGATGAGTCACGAGGTCTTCCACTAATGGGTCAGTAAAAGTATCCACATGCCCACTAGCCTGCCATACCTTTTGGTTCATCAGAATAGCCGCATCCACACCGTACATATCTTCACGGTCTTCGACGAACATCTTCCACCATAAGTTCATAATATTGCGCTTGAGAGTCACTCCGAGTGGCCCGTAATCCCAAGTACCGCTGAGTCCACCGTACACTTCACTACCTTGATATATGAAGCCTCGACGCTTTGCGAGACTTACAATTGCTTCCATTTTTTCGTTCTTGTTTTCTGCCATGATTAATCTCTATTATAACAGCAAAATAAGATATTTCTAACAGTAGTAAAAATCCTATTGATATCGATGTAAAAAAGAGTACAATTTATTCTTAGTTCACATTTCACCACTACCAAGAAAGGAAAGAAGTGAACGATCCATTGGGGGCTGGACCATCCGTATGGTCCAATTGCGTCACCGCCGACGTACTACTCGAGTCAATACGTTCGATGAAGACCGGATGCCGTGACGAACGCCAGGCTGTCCGCAAGGCAACAAATGAGCTCAATAAAATGAGCTTGAGCCTGGACTCACGATGCCTACTGGTGCTCGACGCCGGATATTGCATCGCTACACCCGGCGAAGCACTCACGATGTTTGGGAGAAAGTTTGCCCAACGCGCAAGAACAGCGAACGGATACTGCCTCGAAGACGAGGCATACATCCGGACACTGCTTATCGAAAAATTAACAATCCTGACGGACAAAGGCAGTAATGCCGACCTCGGAAGGTTAATCAACGACTACAGCTCGCTCCTTTCATGGGAGAAAGAAAAAGCCAATACGGCGCTACAACCCGCCTAAACCAATGGAACACCCTCGCTGCAACGCGAGGGTTTTCCAATTCAATATATCGATGAATGTCGTCGAACAGTATCCAGGCATTCGCCCAGTATCTCATCTATGCCACCAATTTGTGCCAAGATTTTCAATTTTTTGGTAGATATTAATCGCAGCAGCTTAATGTGGTCTGAACCTATTGAGCCATTCTTATCATTGACCAACCCCTTATCTGTCTGATCATAACTATATAAACTCTCGGAGTCTAGTTTATCACCAGCAATATCTATATTAAGATTCAACTCATGTCCTAGTAAGATGGCATGTCGCATATAAAACCAAGTTTGAGTAAGTTTGAGGTTTATCGTCTTATTATCGAGCGCCATTAGTACTTCGCTTAGTACTTCATACCACTCGGGCTCGTCCAACATCTCACTCGCCTTGCCCACTAGTTTTATCGCCTCATACGCGAACTGCATTCGATCATAATCTTCCATAATATGCCCGTAAAACTGCACCAAGCGAGCTGATGTAAGAATACCCAGTTCTCCCCTGCCCTCAGCTATCACAATATCGGTCACCGCGAATAGTTCAATACCGCCAGCCAGGCGACTTTTTTCTTTCCGAACTGCCTTGGCTATAAAACTTTTCTTACCAAGCGGTGTTATGACCTGGACTATCCTATCGGCTTCACCATAATTGGTACGCCGTAGTATTATCGCCCGAGTCCGCACCGTATTCATTACAGCACACTCCGAATAGCCGCGATTATATCTTCGGGATGCATCGCTCCCTTATCTAGTATCCTTCTGACGCCGTATTGTTTTAGATTTTCCATATCCAAACTATCACCGATGCTTGAACAAAGTATTATTGGCGTCTTACTGGTATCGCCATATGACTGCAGTTCGTTCATCAACGCAAAAGCGGTACTTCCAGTCAGCAAGACATCCATCAGTATAACGTCCGGCTTGTAATCATCTATTTTGTCGATAGCATCTATGGCGTGGGGAGAAATTGCCGTATCATAACCCTCTTTTGCAAGCGTACGTTGATACTGCTCAGCTTGCCAGGCATCATCTTCAACAATAAGAACTTTTGAATTTATCATAGCAAACTTAGCTGGTGTGAAGCCTGAAGATCAATATAGAACGTCGCACCGTTTCGATGCCTAATCACACCAATACTACCTTCCATTGCTTCGGCAAACTGACTCGAGATATAAAGTCCTAGCCCACTACTAAGCGGCCTGGCATGGATATTTTGTGGTGCTTTCGATAGCTTATCTCGCAAACTGCTCCACAAATCACTTGACAATGCAGGACCAAAATCACGCACGCCTAGTCGGATAGTTTTACCGGCGTTTAGGGCTTTTATCTGGATCTCAACTGCTCCGTTTTCGCCAGTATAATTTAGCGCGTTGTCCGTAAAATTCATAATGATTCTTCGTAGTAGATCACGATTAGCCACCAGTAGTAGCGGGTGTCGACGTGACGCCAACTTGAACTGTTTACCATGGGCTGTAAATAGCGGCATAAGCTCGCTAACTATATCTTCGCAAAGTTGCTGCGGATTGATCGGCTCGACACTAAACATAGCGTCTTCTAGCCGAGCAGCTTTTGTTAGATCGCCAGTCAAGCGCAGAGCCTTTTCGCTTGTCAGAGTAATTTGACGCAGCATTCTCTGAGTTTCGTGGGACGATATCTCTCCCGATTCCAACATCAACGATAATTGTCGAACCAAGACAAGTGGAGATTTGAGCTCGTGGGCAGCGGCGACAACCGAAGACAAGCCACCATTAATATCTGTAATACCCTGCCGAACACTCATACTATATATAGTGTATCACGACTTCAGGTACGAGATTATTGATTGAATTTAATAGTCTTGATAATATTTTCAAAATCAGGCTTAAATGTATCAGCATCGGCTCGTAGCGTAATTGTTTTATCTCGAACTTTATAAAGCACCGCTGAACCACGTATGTCTTTGCTGAAGCTTCCATCTAGCCTAGTGCCATTATTGCCATCAGCAGCTATTGCGCTTGAACGAAGGTCACCCTTTTTGACCAGTGAACTATAGCTTGCAACCACCTGGTCATAATCTCTTTGCTCTATGACGACCCTAAGTGCGTATTGCTGTGACGCGGCCACAGTTGGCACCGTTATGGGGTTTAGATAAGCCTCATAGTCACCACCACGTGATGCGTCCTTGGCCACATAAACACTCCAAGTCTTGGGATAATTAAACGACAATCGCCCATAATCATCAGGCCCAACAAATTCACGATTTGGATCTTTCTCTCTAGCTAAAAATTTCGCGTCATCGCTATCGGCTTGTTTTTTCTTTGCCTCGATAACAGCCGCATCAATCTTCCCGTCGACATTACTCTTTTGTTCGAGGTAGTTCATAATCCCCCAGACAGCAGCTACAGATGCCAATAGACCGAAAACTGATAGCGCGATAGTGGCTATCAAAAGAGGCTCGGCCGAACCGTTTTGACTTTGTTTATTCTTAAATATCATATTTATGATTATACTTACGCTTGCCCAAACTGTAAAGTCGACTAATCCTCTGTGTCAAATCGCTGCTTGATGATATTTATCTCATTTTTTAGTTCCGACAAGTCTTTCTCGATACCAACAGCAAGTTCTTCAGCAAGTTTAAATTTGCTCAGAGCATACTCAAGCGTGAAATCATCACCATCAAACCAAGCCACGATAGCGTTTAGTTCATCTGTTTTTTCTTGAATTGTTTTATTTTTTTCTGACATCTTTTACCTCTGCTTTAATTATATTACTTTTCGTTTCAATCTCTATAGACCCGCCAATATCAATCTCTCCACGCAGCAGAGCATAACCTCTAGCGAGCACCGTTTCTGGGTTTAACTGCGTCAATACCCCCCTAACTCCACTGACAATCTCTTGATGTTTCTGTATCTCTCGTTCAAATTTATCAAAAATGTAAGACAACGAACTACGCGCAATGTCCGACTCTCGGCTCAAAATACTACTGAGTTTCGGTATCAACGATTTTAGCTTATAATTAACCGATCTAATTATTTCGTTTTTGTCGGGTACGAGTATTTGAGCCGCGTTACTAGGTGTCGAAGCGCTTACGTCGGCCGCCAGGTCGCACAAACTTTCATCAACTTCATGTCCAACACCCACCAACGTAGGTATTCGACTACTGGCGATAGCCCGTACTAACTTCTCGTCGTTAAACGCCGACAAATCATCCGCACTACCACCGCCACGTATAACCACGATGACTTCTGGCAGTACATCTCTCGTGTTAAAATATTCCAATGCTCGGATAATCTGATCTGGAGCGCTCGCTCCTTGGACTTGAACATGAGCCACATCAACCTCTACCCCGCCCCACCTATCATCTAGTATTTTGATGAAATCAGCATAGCCAGCCGCCGCCGTACTACTTATTACAGCCACATGTTTGGGTATAGTCGGAAGCGCCCTCTTCCTATCAGGACTGAACAAACCTTCTTTATCGAGTTTAGCCTTTAATAGCTCGAAGCTCTTCTTGAGCGCACCTTCGCCACTTGGCTTGATTGATTTCACCGTCAGACTAAACTTACCCCAATCAGTAAGTTTGGGTGATGCCAACACGACAACTTTCATACCGTCCTCTATCTGAACCCGAAGCTGCCATAAGGTCATAAAACACTCAACTGTCGCCGTATCATCCTTCAACTTAAAATAGACCCATTTACCTTGGCTAACCTTAAACTCCGAAACTTCACCCTCTATTGCAACGCTTGGATAAGCATATTCTAGAGTTTGATTCGTCAGTGCGATAAAATCGCTGACGCTAAGTAGATTTTTTTCCATACTTCATAATCGTTAGTTGATAGAAAACGTATCCGAAAACAATTGTACCTAGTACTAGTGACACACGAGTCAACAGTGTACCGGCTATGGCTGATTCGGGCGAAACACCCGCTGCCGCTAAAAAGGCGATCATTACAGCTTCAAACGCACCTGCACCGCCTGGAGTCACCGACAAAAATCCAACGACACTCGCCGAACCAAATGCGATCAACAACACAGCCGGGCTAACTGAGTAGCCAAGTGCCAAAAAAACGACATAATACAATATTACATCTGCAGCTATAGTAACGAGAGCCCAGGCAAATGGTTTCTTGAGCATGCGCTTGTTGCGCTTTATATCTTGATAGTCGTCATGCATATCCACAAAAAACTTCTCAACAAGCTCTTTTTTTAGAACGTTATCAAATTTTCCAAAAGTAACAAACTTAATCAAAACATTCACGAACCTAGATATTTTATAAGCAAATTTAACATGCCTATGTCGACCACTTATCAGATAGACAAGAAATATAGTCGCGCCAATCGATACAAGAGTTAAGATCAAGCTAAAAAACACCGTGACACGATTCACCTGATGGTCGAGCGTAAGGTATAGTACCGATACTAGCAAAAGAATTATAAAAGCTCCAAACGACAGCACAAATCTAATAATCTGCGCCATAGCCGCTCTACCCTGGCTCACTCCGTACTTCCCCAAAATCCAGCCCATATATGAAAATCCAGCCGCTCCACCACTCGGCAAAACGTGGTTTACAAAATTTAGTTCAAAAGCCATTCTAGCACTTCTCCAATGAGTCAACGTCTTGAGGTCACCCTTGCGCCGAATATAACTAAATATTATTTCACCAACCGCATAATAACTAAGCACTTGAACTGGTATTAATAACAATAATATCCACAAATTAACGCCACCGATTATCTCCCAAGCCCTAAGAATCTCAGGCCAAGCGAAGTAAACAACCAAACCGACCAGTAGAAACGTTATTATCGTCGACCATGCTCTAAATGACATATTGTATATATTGTAGCACTAAATTACCCCTATCCGTCGTATAATACTTAGTATGTATATAACAATTTTAGGACGACAACCCATGCTTGGCGTCGCCGAGCTCGAGAGAAAATTTGGTGGCAATAACGTTTCGCTAATCAACAGCACTACCGCGCTCGTTTCGACAGATTATTTAGACGTTTCCGACCTAGGCGGCACGCTCAAGGCCGGCTTAGTCCTCGATAGTTTCTCTGCTAGATCATGGTCAGACGTGAGTCAAAAAGTTATTCGCATATTTCTAGACAGGTTTTCGGGGTACGAAGGCAAGATAACCCTCGGTATCAGTGAATACGGCCTCGGCGTTAGCCCGCGTGATGTCCAAAAAGTAGGAATAACGCTCAAACAACGCCTCAAAAGCTCCCCAGCCAGCCTTCGCCTCATCCCCAACCAAGACTCCGCCCTATCGTCGGCCACCAGCCATCACAACAAGCTGGGATTGTCTGAAAATAAAGTCGAGATCATAATAATTAGCGGAAAGGGCGGCAAAACCTACATCGCCCAGAGCGTCGGCGCCCAAAACATCACAGCCTACGCCAAACGCGACCAAGGCCGCCCCAAGCGCGACGCCTTCGTTGGCATGCTACCACCAAAACTAGCCCAGATTATTATTAATCTAGCCGTTGGACAGATAGTAGGTAGTAAACCACCTACCATCCTCGACCCCTTCTGTGGTACTGGTGTAATACTCCAAGAAGCCGCACTGATGGGTTACAGCGTCTACGGCACCGACCTAGCCGAAAAGATGATCCGCTACACGCGCGACAACCTAAACTGGCTGGAAGACATGCTACGCCACAAAGTAGACTGGTATTTACACGAAGGCGACGCTATGACCACTCAGTGGCGCCAACCAATAGCCGCCATTGCCGCCGAAGGCTACTTGGGTCAACCCTTCTCGGCTCCACCATCACCCGCTAAACTAGTCGAAGTTCGTGATAATTGTAACCATATTGTTAGCACTTTCCTAAAAAACCTTGGACAGCAAATACCGAGCGGTACGCCAGTATGTCTAGCTGTTCCCGCTTGGAAGAAGACCGACGGCACGTTCACCCACCTGCCACTTATAGACACCATTGCCCAGCTTGGCTTCAAGCCCCACGAGTTTCACAACGTCGCAGCCCGCGAACTACTATATTACCGCGAAGACCAAGTCGTTGCCCGCGAACTACTCGTCCTTACGAAAATCTAACTAGCCCCGTAGGTGTTGACTAACCGCCGTATTTTTGGTAAGATTGTTTAGATTTTGTTATTAATTTAAAGGAGTTATTCCATGTCACACGTCAAAGCTGGTGGTTCAAGTAAGAACAACCGAAATAATGCTGGTCAACGCCTTGGTGTAAAGCGCTTTGGCGGACAGACTGTTCGTACCGGCGAAGTCCTAGTGCGTCAGACTGGTTCAACCAAGATTGCCGGACCTGGCACATTTATTAGCCGTGATTTCACTATTCACGCCGCAATAGATGGTGTTGTCGGTTTCAACAAGGTTCGTAAAAGCCGTTTTACTGGCAAAACAGCCCCTCGTACCCAAGTTATAG
>JBBRXL010000014.1:0-14114 GCA_038248455.1 Saccharimonadales bacterium (SeqCode) | reverse complement strand
TCTATCGCGAGCTTAGTCTTTCCACTAGATGTAGGACCAACTATAACAATGAGAGGTAGATTATGGATTATAGATTTTAGATTATCGGGCATGGGTCTGGCCTCCAACGTATTGCGTCAAAATTATCAACAATAAAATTCGTACATGTAATACTATCTTTTAGTAAATGTTGCTCCTGAACCTCGCGACCACCATAATAACCGCTCGCTAAACCGCCAAAACGATTCACTAACCGATGCCATGGAAGACTTGTGTCACCGTAATGCGCCATGCCCCCAACAATACGCGCAGCATACGCGTGACCTGCTAGTGCCGCTAAGTCACCATACGTCGTTACTTGCCCGCGTGGTATCAAAGCCATCAATTCTTCAACTCTTTTTTTGAATTCCGTACGCTGGCTAGTCATTTAAATCGCTTTGAGATAGTCAGCCAGTGCATCAAGGCTTATTTTCTCTTCGCCCGCTTGAGTTCGAACGCTCACCTCGTGATTATCTTTGTCCTGTTGACCAACAATCAGCTGCACAGGAATCTTAAAGTTTGTTGCTTCGCGAATTTTTTTACCAAGCGATTCGTTGCGATCATCGACCATGTAGCGAATCTCGTTATATTTAACAGGTGACATTAGTACAACACCGTCTAGAATTCTCTTAATATCTTCGACGTAATCGCCGACTGTATCATTGATTGTAAGTACCCTTATTTGCTCTGGAGCAGACCAAAACGGAAACCAACCAGCCATATGCTCGATAAGCACACTCAAAAATCTCTCTATTGAGCCAAGTAACGCGCAGTGAATCATAACTGGCGTACCTAAACCGCCCTCGCTGTCTGTATATTCAAGCCCGAATCTACCGGGTTGAACAAAATCGAGTTGGATGGTGGCAACCTGGTGTTCTCGTCCGATTGCGTCAGTTGCCATAAAATCAATCTTGGGACCATAAAAGGCGGCTTCACCCTCCTGTTCAAAAAACTCAATAGCATTCGCAAGTACAGCGTCCTTTAACTGGACCTGTGCCGACGCCCAAAGATCAGCTTCGCCGAGATAACCATCGCTATCATCGCGATACGACAACCTAACCCGTAATGGCATATCAATCGTCGCATATAGCTCCCTCGCACTAACGAGAAGATTATTTATTTCGTCCTTTATTTGGTCGGGGCGGCAAAATACGTGACTATCGTCTTGTGTAAGCGATCTAACCCTATTTAGTCCACCAAGCTCTCCAGTCTTTTCGTCTCTGTAGTCTGTAGTTGTTTCTAGATATCTAACCGGCAAATCCCTATAACTGCGCGGTTTTGATGCATATATTTGTGTGTGGTGTGGGCAGTTCATTGGCTTTAGAGCCATTTTGTCATCTGTTTCTTGACTCGTAACCAAGAACAGCTCATCACCAAATTTAGCCCAGTGTCCAGACTTTTCATATAAGTCCTGCTTGGTAATATGAGGTGTCCAGACTTTCTCAAAGCCGAACTTTTGACGCAGCTGGTTAGAATATTGAGCAAATACATCCCTAAGTATTGTTCCCCTAGGTGTAAACAACGGCAATCCCGCGCCCACAAGCGGCGAGATAGTATATAGGTCTAGCTCTTTACCCAAGCGACGGTGATCGCGCAGTTTTGCCTGTTCGAGTCGCTCAAGATACTGGTCAAGTTCTTGCTGTGTCTCAAATGCTACACCATATAATCGTTGCATCTGCGGATTAGTCTCTTTACCGCGCCAATAGGCACCGGCTACCCGAAGAAGCTTAAAGGCGCCAACGTCTTTGGTGTTGTCTACATGTGGACCCCTACAAAGATCGACGAAATTACCGTTTTTATAAAAAGATACGCTATCAACAGCAGATACTCCATCTGTAGCCAGACCAAGCTCGCCAACATCAAGATCTTTGGCTATGGTTGTACCAGATCGTTTCAGGTCATTTAATAGCTCTTCCTTGTACGGCTGGTTATTGCCTTGCGCCCATGCAATCGCTTCGTCTATCGCCATTTCAGAACGTTCGAAATTATCACCATAATCTATAATTCCGCGCATCTCCTTCTCTATCTTAGGAAAATTAGCCTCTGATATCTTCTTATCTCCCAGATCAATATCATAATAGAACCCGTTATCCACCACTGGCCCAACCCCGAACTTTGCCTCAGGCCAAAGCCGCTGAACAGCCGCTGCTGTGATATGGGCTAGGCTGTGCCTCATTGCATGTAGATGTTCGTCGTTCATTTTTATCTCCTTGGTTATAATAAATAAAAAACATGCGGTCATCAAATTTAAATACCAAAATATTTAAATTCATAAATCGCATGTCTCGGACTCACTGGATAGCAAGCGGTTCCACCGGACTTTCCCGCATCTGCGGGACACTTATGATAGCTTTTATCGTGAAGCTAACTACACGGAACTCAACAAGTGGTTAATTTGCATCAATGTTCAAAATAATTATACCATATCTTGCCTGATGACCCCTATTTTGCTATCCTTATATAGGCCTGGGTCCTTAGCTCATTTGGCTAGAGCGCCACATTGACGTTGTGGAGGTGAGAGGTTCGAATCCTCTAGGACCCACCATTTTATGAAATTAAACTCATCTAACAGATGAGTTTTTTGTTTTTCCACGTAGTTATCAAGTTTTCCACCTGCAGTTAATTGTTTTCATGTGAATATTTATATCATAAGGTGAATAATACTATGAACTATGTATCATTGACAATTAATACTGTTTATGCTAATATGTATACATGGTTAAGAAACAACAGATTGAACAACCAGCGAATACATCTCAACTAGACCGTTTTAGTCTAAGCTTTGAGTATGACAAAACACTACAAGAAGTAAGGCGCGACGTACGAGTCCGCACTTTTAAATCAATCTAAACATAAATAGCAATAAAAATAAGTAGTAGATACCCAAGCGTATCTACTACTTTTATTATATATATCTACTTTTTTAACTTTAACTTGGATTGTTTATTGTCTTCGATAATAACCAAACTTCTTGTAGCCTTATCTGTTACGTCAAACTTATCGAGATAATGCCCCATCATAAGTCTAGTCTGGGAATAGAAGGCAGAAAACGAGCTGTAAAGTATAGCCGTGACTGGCATTAGGAACCATTGAAGGACCATAAATACGGTACGTCGACGCTTGTATCTAGCTGGTCTAGCAGGAAGTAATTTAAGTGAAATGAATATCATAATAAATAAACCAACCATAGCAATACGCTGAATAACCCCAACTACGTCTGGTAATTGATGCACGATTGGATCACGGAATGCATGACTATTGATAAAAAGCGGAACCCAACCACCCACTGTTACCAATATAGACACACTAGCCAGTGTCACATGACCGTCTAACAGTCTAACAAGCCGCGCAAGGCCCTCAAAGAAGGGAACCTTAATCTTGGTCGTGAATATCCTTGTCGCCACATACGGGACATCTGACGCGCCGTAAGCCCACCTTCTAAGCTGGACAAACTGGGCCTTCAGGGTCTTTACGTATGTATCAGACAAAACCGCGTCTTGGTAGATAGGAACATATATCGGATATACCGAATAATTACCCTTGAAATGGAAATAGCTACGCCAGTACTGGTGGCCATCCTCAACTATGGTCCTGGTACTCCAAAAACCCATCTCGACTAAGGCCTTCATAGGCTGAGAGTGAGATGCGAAATTTCTTAAAGCATGAGGACGCATAGAACTAATAATATTCCAAAATGAATTACCAGTTGCGACTACGCGCATAGGTGCAGGCGCGTCCCATATATTATTCAAGAATAGAGATATTGGTTGATACGAAAGATTATCTCTGTCCTCATGAACAACATATTCATAGGTTACATAGTCAAAGTATGTTTTATGAGGCCTATTGTCACTATCAAGGGTCGTAATGATAACATTTTCGTAACTAATAGACTGATCGACCAGCCATGTTTGTAGATATTTACCAGCGTATGTAATATTGCCGCCCTTACCTATCACCTCACCTGGCAAATCTTTCGGGTGCTTGACTAGTAAAAATGCAAAAAACTTACTGGCATAATCCTTCTCGAGTCGTCTGACTGTTTGTTCAATCGCTTCGCCACCTCTCTCTTCATAAGCAATCACTATGATTAATCTTTTTTTATCGTAAGTCGTTTTTAGAACAGATTCGAGTGTCGGTCCAAGAGTCTCATATGTCTCGTTATATGTGGCAATAATAGCAGCATTATATATATCAGAGGGCTTCGGGTAATTGGATTCATCCTTAGCCATGACGTCCAGATTTCCTATGTGAACTTTGGAGCCAAATTCAACTATTCCTGATTCAATATTTCGACGATAATAATAACCAGGTCTCTCTAGCTCCTTTAGCCGACGACGCCAATCAACTGTCTTGGCGCGCTGCATCATATGGTTACCCATGACCGTGTGGTAAGCAATTCCGACTGCTTTCACGAGAAGTGTTATTATGATCAACATTAAGTAAATTGCTGCAAATATAGGATTGAATACCGATAGGAATAATAATAAAATAATAGCCCCATAGCTGAGTATTGCCGGGACCATCTCGAAAAACCTATACATCTTTGAACGCTTGCCGATGGGTATTTCTAAATCTTCATCCATAACTACCAAACAGTCAAAATAGTACGTGTAGTCATCCAGGCTAAAATAATTATCAATACACTAAACCAGGCGAATAAAGCCGCTAGCGACTCGCCTTTTATTAATAATATTTTTACAGTAAGTGCTGTATGCATAAAGCCAATCAATAAACCAAATAAACCAAAAAGTAAGAGATAGTACCACTGATCGCGATATATATGAGTGACGCCGAAAGCCGAGTAATGAGTTACCAGCTGCAGATCGCTACTATGCACATTGAAAGCAACATACAACATAAAACTTATAGAAAGTAGCGTCAAAATCAAACAAATTACCAATAAATATCTATTGGCTAAAAATTGTTTAAGTGATTGTAGGGCTATTGTTTTCATACATTTACTATGGAGCCGCTGTCCGGAATCGAACCGGAGACCTACGCTTTACGAAAGCGCCGCTCTACCAACTGAGCTACAGCGGCACTCAGACGACTGATTCATTATAGCATCTCATAACTTATAAATAAACGCCTCCCTCCCTGTTGCGTTAGTTATAAAAAACTGATAAAATACTCTGAGTTAACGCACCATACGGGCTCGTAGTGAAGTGGTTATCACGCCTCCCTGTCACGGAGGAGATCGCCGGTTCAAATCCGGTCGAGCCCGCCAGAAAATGCCTTAAATTTATCCGATCGATAAAATTATCAAATAAAAAACCGCCTACATTGTGGCGGTTTTTTATTTTTATCGCTGTTTATATCGCTCTTCAACAAACATCCAATCAACAATATTCCACCAATTATTTATGTATTCGTCTCGCTTATTTTTGTAATCCAAATAATAAGCATGTTCCCAGACATCGAGACCCATAAGTGGCTCAAGCCCGCCAAACATCATCGGATTATCTTGGTTGGGGCTGGTTACTATTTCCATATTCGGTTGCAACCACACCCAACCACTCCCAAAAAGAGTCAGTGCTTTAGAGGTGAATTCCTCTTTAAAAGATTCGAAACTGCCGTACTTAACAATAATTAATTCAGCCACTTCTCCGCTTGGCTCACCACCACCATTTGGTGACATACATTCCCAAAATAAACTATGGTTATAGTGACCACCGCCATGGTTGCGCACAGCTGTGCGAATTGACTCAGGTATTCTATCTATCGAACTTAATAATTCTTCAATAGTCTTAGCTTGCAGATCTGGATAAGCACCCAGTGCGGCGTTTAGCTTATCGATATATGTCTGATGATGCTTCTGGTGGTGAAGGCGCATTATCTCTTCACTAATATTACTCTCTAGGGAATCGTAGCCGTACTTCAAATCAGGTAGAATGAACACTTACTATTTAGTTCCTTCTTGTTTTTGGCTAATATTTATATATTTGTGAATTTTGTCGGCTTTTTCAATAGATTTTAGACTACTATCGAATCTGGTTAATGGTACTTGAATATACTCGTAGTTAACTTGAGTATCATTTAGTCCAGTCAGTTTCACGAAGTAATATCCATCACCAGTCGATGGCTTAATCGCATCGGATACCTGACCAGTTTTGAGTTTTAGGGCCGCTAATGACAATCCACCGTCTTGATTCAATCTTGGCACCCATCCAGACTTGCCATAAGTCGGCTTGATACCGTTTATAGCACTAGTCGAACTTACGATCGCCTCGAGTTCATTAGATTTAATAACCGCTTTTGCAACATTCTCAGTAATAGATGTTGCGTCACTATCTATAGCATAGGCAACCTTCTGTCGAAGTAATTTATTGCGCGTGGTAAGTCGATATTCATCTGGAGACCAGTCATAATAATCCTTTATAACTGCATCATATGTCTGCTGAGATACTTCCCCGTCACTTGACTGTCTTTGTTGTTTCAAAAAAGACTCGAGTTCAACATCACTGACTGTAATTTTATTTTCTTTTGCTAATTTAACCGCATAGGCATCGGCAATCGAATCCTGCATAGCCTGTTCCTTTATAAATTCAGCCTGGCGCTTACCATCCTCTGTATTCAGGCTTACTTGCTCCTTCTGTTCTAGATAGTGAATCGAACTTCGATACTTCATAAGATAATCACTGTAGGAAACATCTTGGCCGTCAACACTTGCAACCGGTAACGGAAGGACCCTGGTAACTCTGTACATAAAAGTGTTAGTATCTTGGGCAACATACAGCCTCCACCATCCGATAACCAATAATAATATCAAAGCTACGATACTTATTATTATCGCATTTCGAACAAGATGATGCCTGGCATATTGAACTGGGTACTTGAAACGACGACCGCCCGACAAGACTTTCTCACGATGCTCAGCGACAGTATCATTAGTTATTCTAAGCGACGACTGTTCATCACTCTTTTTCCTGATGATTTTATTGATTAACTTCTTCATAATCTCCTTGGTCTTTAACTGCCATAGTTACGGCGTCCTGAAGTTTGTTATATATCTCGTTAGGATGTTCAACTTGATGGATCACAAGGTCTCCCACGAAAGTCTGTATAACGATAGTACCAAACTTAAATATTTCACCGCTAAATCCAGGTATATTATAGCTTATGTTTTGAATCTTTGACAGTCGCAACTCAATAACATCCTTGCCAAAAAATCCTTTTTGGGTAACCTGTCGAATCCGCTGATCTGTAACGATATAGATAGTAAAATACCATAAAATATAATGATAAGAGAAAAGAACTAACCCAAGCAGTAACCCAAAAATAGGCAACCAAAACAGCTGAAGATTATCCTGCCATATGAGCGGAGGTATGGCCGATATAGCAAACGGTATCAACAATAAGTAAAAGCCCTTACGCATCGAAATAATATGCCGACGAAAAACAAACAACAATGACTCGTCATCACGTTGACCCTCAAAGTCCAAACTTAGTTCTTTATCTGATGATTTATTTTTTTTCATAATCTTGATGGTACCCCGGGCAGGAGTCGAACCTACAACCTTATCCTTAGGACGGATCTGCTCTATCCAGTTGAGCTACCAGGGCATACATCTTAGTATAGCGGAAATTGCGTATATATCGAATTCAACTGGATAGAGCTTGCTTATTATCTATATTCACTTCGTTCAGGCAGTTGAGCTACCAGGCAATCCTATCAACTATTGTAACACGGACAGGGGTGAATTAGCGTGTGAACTTTTCGTTTAGGGCTTCGTAATCATAGATTTCAGCATCTGTAAACCAATGCTTAATTTCTTGCACGGCTTCGTCTTCATCGCCACTTGCATGAATCAAGTTTGGAATACCTTTACCTGCCGCGTCGGCATACCCATAGCTCATGTGAGAGAAATCTCCACGGATTGTGCCAGGTGCAGCAGATTTTGGTTCAGTTGGACCAACCATTTTACGAACCAAAGCTACCGCTTCGACTCCTTCAAGAACCATAGCAACAACTGGACCCTGAGTCATCATCTCAAGAGTAATATTAAAGATCGGCTCTCCCCGTCTAGTGATCATTTTGCCTATTTCTTCGTAATGCTTATGAAAATGAGCTTTATCTGGAGCTAACATTTTTGTAGCTACAATCTTTAGACCAACACGCTCGAATCTAGTCAGAATCTCACCAACTAAGCCTCTTTGCATAGTGTCTGGCTTAAATATTATTAATGTTTTTTGGATATTGTTCATAGTCATTCCTGTCTGTTATTTAATTATAATTATTAGTCCCAATATAACCGATAAAGCCAGTCTATACCAGCCAAAAACAGCCAAACTATTGCGCGCAAGATACTTCATGAGAAATCCGATAGCAAACATGCCCGACAAAAATGCTACAAGGTTGCTAAGACTAAGCATACCGAGATTAGCGACTAAGTATTCACTATCGCTCATAAAGATCTTCAATGTCACGCCCAACATAATTGGTATAGAGGCTAGGAAGCTATATTCGGCTGCCGAAGACGGACTAAGCCCGGATAGTCTACCGGCGATTATAGTTGAACCAGACCGCGAGACTCCAGGAATAAGTGCAAAAATCTGAACAGTACCAATGGCCAGAGCCCTCCATGTGCTAAGTTTTGAACCATCCGCTACATGGCTAAGTTTTGGTAATTTCTCAATAATAATCATCAAAATACCAACAATTGCCAAAGTAACAGCAACCGTCGTTAGGCTGCCAAAAAATCCATTTGATGAAATAAAATCTGCCAGAAAATAACCAACAAGCCCAGCGGGCACGGCTGTAACTATTAGATTTATGGCTAATTTATAATTTCTTTTAACAAATACATCTTTGGTTATATCAATTATTTTTTGACGAAAAAAAACTAGTAGCGCAAGCAATGTACCAATATTTATAAACTCCAAGAAAAGATGATCAGATGCCCCACTAAAAAAGTCCTGAGCGATGACTAGATGGCCCGAACTACTCACCGGTATAAACTCGGTAAGACCCTGAATAAGCCCTAATACTATTGTTTCAAAATAATGCATTGTACTAATTGTACCTACTTTAGTAGATATACGCTATGCTAATAGTATGTATTTATCGGAATATATCCTAGACTTTATTGAATACCTCGAGGTTGAAGGAGGCCGTTCACCCAAAACTGCCGAAAACTATCGACTCTACCTTGAAAGATTCGTAGAATTCACAAACGACATAGAAGTAGATAAAATAACAACAGAAATTATTCGAAAATATAGGCTATGGTTAAATCGTTATAAAAACGACAACGATGACGAATTAGCAACGATTACGCAGAGCTACCACCTTATAGCCCTGAGAGGTTTCCTTGGCTATCTTTCCAAAAGGGACATCCCTAGCCTATCTCCCAACAAAATAGAGCTACCAAAAACCGCCCGAAAACAAGTTACATTTCTACACTTTGATGAGATCGAACGCATCACCGACGAAGTAGACGTCTCCACTGACATTGGAGCTCGTGATATAGCATTGATTGAACTACTATTTTCAAGTGGACTGCGCGTCTCTGAGCTAGTAAATCTAGATAGGGATCACATAAATACGAAACGTCGCGAGTTTATGGTTAGAGGCAAAGGCAAAAAAGACCGAGCGATATTTATTAGTGAAAAATCAGCAAATCTCATAGACTCATACCTATCTCGTAGGATAGACAATCTACCACCCCTTTTTCTTAGCTATAGCCGAAACAATACCACGACTAATACCGGAGACTATCGTAGACTTACCTCCAGAAGTATCCAAAGAATAATACATAAGTACACTAAACTTGCAGGTATAACTAAACACGTCAGTCCTCATACTATGCGTCATAGTTTCGCAACTGATTTACTTATAAATGGTGCCGATATCCGCAGTGTCCAAAGCATGCTAGGCCACAGCAATATAAGCACAACTCAGGTATATACACACGTCACAGATCACCACTTAAAAGAAGTTTACGAGAAATACCATAGTAAAGATAACAGCTAATACTTATGGGTTACAGCTAGTGCTATAGTCTGTGTCACTGTTGGTGACTATAAAATTCTTACAAAAGTTACCAGATATATCAATTGACGCTTCGGGGTAAGGATAGTTAGGGTCAGTGAGTTCAACTCTACTCTCAACTCTACGAAAGATATCATTAGAACGCCCCGTAGAATCGATTGCTGGTTGAGCTCCGTTAAAATCTACAATCCCAGTACTATTTTTGAGCTCAACACTGTAGTTTGATCCGTTATATATAGATGATAGTCTCAAAAAGGCAGTCCTATTGCCTGCACTTATCGTTGATGGCAATGTTATCTCCGCCGAACAGGCATAGCCACCGCCGCTAATGTTTCCCGAACAAGTTATTGCCTTTGGCGTTATGGTTGCGGATTTACGTGGACCATATATATTTATGCTGTCTGGAGCCGTAGTACCAGGTAGTGCCGTTCCGGTAGTTCCAGAAGGATAAAGGACAACAGAGCTAGTATTGCTACTGCCGGAATTATTTTCGTCAAAACTACTTAAGGTAAAATCTGCACCAAACTGCATCAGCTGAACTCTCATGATAGACGGTCTGTCGACTGACCAATTACTATAAAGTGGCTGGTTGGTAGACTTACTCTCGAGATCAACCTGTGAGGCGTTCTCCATATCACTGGCGCTAAACCATCGTATAATAACTTTATCGAACTGACTGACGCCCACAAGTGGCACAATCTTGGATTCATTTTGGCTTAAAGCACCCTTAAAATCTGGCGTCTCCATCCGAACTAGAGTACAAGTATAGGCCTGATTTAAACTAAGATCGTTGGTCGACTGCTGTACTAGAACTTCCCCACCAGATAGATTTACAACATTCGAAACAAATTTATTACACTCAGTTGATGTGATATCGCTTATGAGGCTAGCACAACCTGTCTTTGTTGAATCTTCTAAGCAGTCCCTATATTGAGCCAGAGCCCTCTTGACATCCTCTACTCCAGCCAGTGCTGAATCGTTTGCGCTTTTAGACAAATCAGCAACTACAGCTTGTTGCTGTTCGGCTATCATCAGCCTAGTAAAACTAACCGTAACAATACTTATCAGAAGTGCTGCAAAAATAATTACAAATAATGAAACAGCGCCTCTTTGATTGTCTTTTTTATATTGCATATGTTTATTGTAACGCATTACTTGACCTTGCTACTATATTGAATTCATTTATCGAGCAGTATGTTATGTCAGCATCAATATTATCAGGGGTTTTACAGTTTGAAGAATCTGATGATATAGCCAATTGGTCATTTGTTCCAATAATAAACGAAATGTAGTAGAGATTTTGACTTGAGCGGCTATCCGACGCCGATGCTTGGTTAGTTATACTAAAGTTATGGAGAGCAATATTCCTATCCCCGGCCGATAAAAGCTCGACAGCGCCGCTGGGATTAACCTTGGATGATGACACAGAACAATATGCTCCAGCACTATCTGCAACCTTAACAAATCTAACCTTACTATCTGTTGTGTAGACATTACTGTTGTTTGAATTAGTTGTATTGTCACTAAGTGTTTTGCCGTAATTCCATATATAACTATAGCGACCCACGCAAAGTCTACCACCCCAGGCCTGCTGAATATATTGTTTATCGGCCGGTGCAAGCTTGATTGACTGCGTCTCACCAATCGATTTTTTTAATTCTGATGACAGTGACCTTCCGGCAATATTAACTTCCTTTACGGTTAGACCTTTGTTATATATTTCACCTATTCTGACGATAGTCATAGCAACGGCAAGCATCAGAGTAGCAAGGAACGACATCGCCAATAACAGCTCAATAATAGTAAAGCCTTTTTTATGGTTCATATAACCTCACTATCGTACCTAAAGTAACTGGCACATTTGAGCCGGCACTATCCCAACATGCCCGAATATGAAAATCAATAAATTTATTAGATGAATTCGATTTAACGGCTTCAACCCATATTCCCTCTACGCCGGAAATAACCTGGGTAGTTGACGGTGGGTTAGTTGCTGGAATTACTGGTGCATATCTTACTTGAGAATAAGTAGGTACATCTGTTGTGATCGCAACAGAACTGTTAACCTTGGCTGTTTTTGTGTTCACAACAAATGACTTTGCTGGTATCGAACAGTCCCCGAGTTGAGACGCTACTGTAACAACCTGATTGTTTATTATCTTTAACCACTCCGCGGGCACAGAGGCCGAGACATCGTTCGGATAGGCCGCTATATAGGCATCGTGCAAAAACCTAATCGTCTCTGCCTGAGAATCCATCTCTTCTCGAGCGAGAGATAGCTCTAATGATCTTTGAGAAGTCGATAAGCCGGCGTTCATGATAGACATACCGCCTACGGCCACTAGACTAAATGCCGCAACCGCAAACAATACTTCAACTAGTGTATCGCCTCTATTCGCATACCGCGAGCCTAGCACTGAGTCACCCCACCGGCATCGTTTGACTTAAATTGAATATCGGATTGACCAGAGGTGTTAGCATCAATAAAAACAGATAACCCATTACCAGACACTAGCCCTCCAGAATCAATACATACCGTCCTCTCGGCCCTACCGGGTATAGTTTCGGTACTCACAATCATATTACTAAATGGAAGAACTGTATCGCTAGTAAATGCATAGGTACTGCCACTTGTCGGAGACCTTAATATTAGAATGTACAGACTTCTAGGCTGAGTTGGCGTTTTTGCCTCAGAACCACTAGATGGCCAAGCTATCGCCGTTCCCCAATCTAGCGTTGAAACCTCAGTTGATGAGTCAAGAATCGACAACTTAGTCGACTTAAGCAAAGCTACATCTGCCACATTGCTTGACGCAGTTGAATCATATGAGCCAACTACGCTACTGACAGTTACTTTGTCTTGTACTATTTCCATGTATCTACCCATCAATACACAGTCGGACTGACCCCTAGGTTTGGTCAGTCCTGTCGTCTGTATAGTTGCATTACTATCGCATGATATTTCGACAGGTTTAACCTCATTCTGAACATTTAAAGTATTTGAAAACTGTTCCTGTATCAAAGATTTTAGTCCGTTGACGCTATCTCTATATCTTTGGCTATTTATATTTACGCTAACCCCGACCAAAAGAGCCACAACCATAACAGCAGTAATAGACAAAACCAACATTGTTTCAATAATAGTAAAACCCTTGCTATATCGGTGTGTCATTTACTCTAATTATAGCATAAGCGTAAACGTATGATACTAGTAGAGAAGACTCATATACCAATCAAATAACAGATTACCGGCTAGCATCGCAATCACTGCCCCAGCTATAAGCATAGGACCGAATGGTACGTGCGATTTGCGACCAAGCTTACCCATCAGCATCAAAGGAATAACGACCAAACATCCGACAAGATTTGCCATGAATAATGCTATAAATGCCAGGCGCCAGTCTGCCAACAATAAACCTAAACCTATACCGAGCTTTATATCGCCAAACCCAACCCAGCGGTGCTTTGATATGACGTACAAGAAATAATATAACCCCCCGAGTATCATGACCGAACCTGCGACGCTACCAAGTGCAGTTAGTTTATCGTTAGAGTTCAAAACTGTAACAGTCGAGGCTATCAAGCCTAGTCCAATAACTGAGTAATTTACACCATCGGGTAACATAAACCACTTAAAATCGTAAGCCGAAAGTATAGCAAGACCAATTCCAGCGAGTAGCCAAATAGATATCATAGCTACGCCGAACACAGAATCCAACGAAAACGGCCAAAATGCATACAAAGCTACGAAAAACACCGCTAAAGCTACCTCAATAATTGGTTCCATGTATCCGATCTTATGGTGACATTTACGACACCTGCCCCTAAGCTGCAACCAACTAAGAACAGGTATCATGTCATACCAACGTAGTTTATAATCACAGTGCAAACATGTCGATCTATCGTTCATCAAGGAATTTTTATTTAGTTTATTTAAACTTTTATATTCATCGTGATCGTATTCTTCATTATTATTCTTATCATAAGCTAGCTCCTTGGCACGTAAACGCCAGACACTTGCACCAGCAAAACTACCAAACATTAGCCCTAGTACGACTAAAACAATATATATATAAACTTCATTCATAAGCACTATAATAAC
>JBBRXL010000013.1:0-15170 GCA_038248455.1 Saccharimonadales bacterium (SeqCode) | reverse complement strand
GTGTATTTGAAGCCGTAACAGAAGCTCGCAGTAACGTTATGTCAGCAAAGGGCGTAGCTGATACAGCTAAAGCTGAGAACCAGTTCGAAGGTGCTTTAAAGAGCCTATTTGCCGTAGCAGAGGCTTACCCAGACCTAAAAGCTAGCCAAAACTTCTCAGAATTACAGGCAGAGCTTGTAGACACCGAAGACAAGATCCAAGCATCACGCCGTTTCTACAACACAGGTGTACGTGATCTAAATACAAAGATCGCAATCTTTCCAAACAATATCTTTGCTAGCATGCTAGGATTTGTCAAACGTGAATTCTTCGAAGTAGAAGATCGTGCAGCAGCCGAAAAACCTGTTGAAGTAAAATTCTAGGTTAGTTAATCTATCATGATTAACTTTGGGCTACTACTAAGTGTCGTTAATCTAATCTCTATGGCCGGTGGGGGTGGCTCCAGCGGTGGTGGAGGCGGCGGCGGAAGCGGAGGCAGTTACTCAAGTTCTAGTGGCTCTGGTTCATCGCTTAGTTCCGAATACTCAGGTATAGTCATGATAATCTTAGTCATTTTTTTTGCTGTTGTTTTCTTGATCTTTGTCGGTGTGTTCATGAAAGCCCGTAAAAAGTCGCTCATACTTCGTCAACAGTTGACTGAGTCTTCAAAAGACAAATCTTGGTCTGGTATGAACGAAAAAGCAAGTAATATTTTCCTAAATCATCAGAAAGACTGGTCAAGTTTTAATCTTACGTCCATGCAGACCTATATGTCCAAGAGGTATTATGCCCATACCGTATTGATGATGTCTGCCTTGAGGCTCATGGGGCGTCAGAATAAAGTCGAAGATATAAATATACTCTTTGCCAGCGTAGTGAAGGCGTTTGATGACAATGATAATATTAACGATACCGTTAGTGTTCAGATAAGTGCGTACGTAAAAGACATAATTTTTGATACAAAAAGCAACAAGGACGTTTATTCAACAAATCTTTCATCGACCCAAGTATATAATCTTATACGTTCTGGCGACAACTGGCTGATTGATAGCATTAGTCAATCTACAGCATCAGTTTCGAGTCAGGTTGCTACGCTCAAAGATTTTGCAGATAAACAAAGCTATTATTACTCAGAGGATTGGGGGTATTTATTACTTCCTGAGCGCGGACAGTTATTCAAAAATGGTAAATTCGGAACATCAGACATAAATAATCACATTATCGGCGACTACAAAGGCGTAGTGATTCAAATTTATTCTTATACCGCCAAGCCAGATAGTGAGCGTGTCGCAGACGATTACATTATTGCGCAACTTGCTATACCAAAGTCTTATGATGATATTGTTGTCAAGAAAAAAGCTTTATTTTCTAAATTTGGAATGCGTGGTCTCACAAAAGTCGAGACAGAATGGCAAGATTTCAACAAGAAGTATGATGTATTTGCAGCTGATATCGATAAAGTTACAAGCTTTGAACTTCTGAACCCAACTTATATGGAAAAATTAGAAGCAGTCGATTTTGAAGTAAACCTAGAAGTTGTCGATAATGTTGTTTATTTATATACGCCACTAGGAGGCAGAGCTCAGTCTGCCGAAGACTCGCTAAAGAAGTATTCGACTATGCTCGAACTACTTAAAAAAGCCCATGATGAGATGGAACGCTAAGCCAAAAAGCGCTATAATAGAACTATGTATAACGCCATAGCAGCCAACAAACGAAACACAGTTATTATAATGTCTACATTTGTACTTTTGATTGGTGCAATAGGCTGGGCTTTGTCCGGCATGTATGGTGATATCAATATAGTTTACGTTATGTTTGTTGTGGCGATTGTTTATGCGCTTATCCAATATTTTATAGCTGATAAACTAGCCATCGCTATGACTGGCGCCAAACCGATCGAGAAGTCTGATAACCCAAGGTTATATCGAATAGTTGAAAATCTAGCTATTACTACCGGCATGACGACTCCAAAAATATACATAATAAACGATTCGGCGCCGAATGCTTTTGCGACTGGACGCGATCCGCGACACGCCGTAGTGGCCGCCACAACAGGCATACTAGATATTATGGACGATAGTGAACTTGAGGCGGTCATGGCGCATGAACTTGGCCACGTCCAAAACTACGATATTCGGGTTAGTATGATAACATTCGGTTTGGTGAGTGCGATAGCACTGTTGTCAGATATTGCTCTGAGAATGATGTTTTATTCGAGCAACGATAATCGAGATAATCAAGGATCGAATCCTATAGTTATGGTAGTCGGCATTGTACTCGTTGTCTTGGCGCCAATTATAGCAACGATAGTTCAGTTAGCGGTTGGTCGCCAACGTGAATATCTAGCAGACGCAACCGGAGCTATGACTACCAGACACCCCGAGGCACTAGCCAGTGCACTAGGCAAGCTGGAAGAGTTCGGCAAGCCTATGCAAAAACAAAACACTTCCACATCTCATTTGTTTATTTCCAACCCTCTAAAAAAAGGTACAATCTCAAAATTATTTAGTACGCACCCACCACTTCAAGACCGAATAAACCGTTTATTGAATATTAAGGACAAGTTCTAGGTATGGCCAAATCAAAAAAAGCCACCGTGAAAAAGGTTCAACCTAAAACTTATCGTGATAAATTAAAAGATAAATTGGTAAAAATTAAAAAACGCCAGTCTGACTATATGTCCAGGCGTCCGCATCGAAGTCTGAGACTAACTCGTCGCAGAGACTATGTTCGATCTCTAAAATTACCAGGCTATTGGGCGTTTTCATTTTACGTATTTAATATTCTAAAAAAACAAAAAAAGTTATTTATATTACTTGCTTTAGTTTATTCATCAATAACAATTCTACTAATTGGTCTCGGATCAAAAGATACATACGACACGATACTCTCAGCTATCAACACAACCAACCAAGAAGTGTTTAGTAACGGTTTTGATGCTATCACTCAGGCTGGGGCTGTATTTATAACCTTATTTACGGGTGGTGTCGGCTCGACAGTTACAGAAGGTCAGCAGATATATTCGAGCATAATAGTACTACTGACTTGGTTGACGACTGTCTGGTTGCTCCGAAATATTTTAGCAGGCAACAAAGTAAAACTTAGAGACGGACTTTACAACGCCTCGGCGCCACTCCTATCTACTATAATGATTGCCCTTCTTATGATAGTACAGCTCTTGCCGATTGCTCTAGCCTTGATCGGTTATTCGGCTGCAACCACAACAGGCCTTCTGAGTAACGGAGTTGAAGCTATGATGTTTTGGGTTGTTGCCGGACTTCTCGGAGTCTTGTCAATCTATTGGCTGACTAGCACTTTTATGGCTTTGGTGGTCGTTACGCTACCTGGTATGTATCCGATGAGAGCCATAAATGTAGCCGGTGATTTGGTTGTTGGTAGGCGTTTTAGAATATTACTCAGACTAATATGGGCAGTCGTTGGAGTGATTATTGCCTGGGCAGTTATATTGATACCACTGATTATGCTTGATACTTGGATAAAGACTACAACAACGAACTTTGACTGGTTGCCAATGGTATCTATTATGATCTTAATCATGTCATCACTGACTGTTGTTTGGCTGGCGAGCTATATCTATTTGCTATACAGGAAGGTGATGGATGATGACGCAAAGCCAGCCCAAGGATAGAATAGACGAGCTCAAATCGCTCCTGCAAAAATACAGTCATAGCTATCATGTCCTGGATAGCCCAATCGTTAGTGATGCCGTCTACGACAGTTTATTCGCTGAACTAAAGAATCTGGAGTCTGAAAATCCAGAACTAGTGACAATCGATAGCCCAACACAGCGAGTGGGTGGTGAGCTGCTTGGTGGGTTCAAGAAAGTTCAACATAGCACGCGGATGTTAAGTCTAAATGACGTTTTTGACAGAAGCGAAGTCGAAGCTTGGGTTGTCCGAATGGATAAATTATTATCAGGTGAGCGTCATGAATATTTTGCCGATATAAAGATGGATGGCTTGGCTTGTGCTCTCGTATACGAGAGCGGCGTCTTGACTCAAGCAGTTACTCGGGGTGATAGTTTCGTTGGTGAAGACGTGACCGCAAATGTCAGGACAATCAAAAACGTACCCCTTCGACTAGTTAGCCAGTCTGGCTATGAGCAGTTCTTGATAGGCAGAACTGAAATCAGAGGCGAAATAGTAATGCTCAAAAAGGATTTCGAAAAACTAAACCACCAACGCCAACTAGCAGGGGAGCCTGCCTATGCCAATCCTCGCAACCTTGCGGCTGGCACTATACGTCAACTAGACCCCAAGGTAGTAGCTGAGCGCCCACTCTCTTTTCGAGCATACGATATATTGCGTGAAGAACCAGCGGATATTCCAACAAACCAGTTTGCATATGAAACACTCAGAGCTCTGGGGTTGTCTTGCAATAAACAAGCCAAGAGTTTTGAATCTCTAAACCAAGTCATGAAGTTTGTCGATGAGTGGGACAGCAAACGACAAGAACTCGAGTTCAATACAGACGGACTCGTTATCAAAATAAACAACCGCACGCAGTTTGCCAAACTCGGCGTAGTTGGCAAACAACCAAGAGCGGCTGTTGCCTATAAGTATGCCGCTGAGCAGGCTACGACGATAGTAAAAGATATTGTTATTAGTATTGGACGAACTGGTGCCGCCACTCCAGTAGCTGTCTTTGACCCAGTGCAAGTGGCTGGTACGACGGTGCGACATGCCAGTCTGCATAACGCTGATGAGATAGCTCGACTCGATATCAGGATCGGTGATACGGTGGTGATATACAAAGCCGGTGACATCATACCTCAAGTCGAGTCTGTCGTGTCTGAACTCAGACCTAGGCATGCCGAGAAAGTTGACTATGTGCGACTACTATCAGACCAGTATCCAGAACTAAATTTTGAGAGGCAGGGTGATGACGTAGTCTACCGGGTTGTCGGAGCTGATAGTGACTTAATGCTCAAGCGATCGGTTGAATACTATGCATCCAAACAGGCGCTTGATATAGATACGTTGGGTGAGAAAAACGTTGTAGCTTTGGTTGACTCGGGCTTGGTGACTGATGTAGCCGATATATATAAAATTACCAAAGATGATTTACTGAAACTCGATAGGTTTGCGGAAATATCTGCTCAAAAGCTAGTCGATGCAATATCTGACAAGAAAAGTCCGCTACTTGAGAAGTTTATATTGGGACTAGGCATTAGGCATGTTGGGGCTCAGACGGCTATCGACCTGGCTGGCACTTTTAAGTCAATTGAAGCTTTGCAGATTGCGACAATCGAACAGCTCGAGTCGGTGGATGGTATAGGCAAAGTCGTTTCCGAATCTATCATTGCCTGGTTTGCAGACGAAGATAATATTGCGCTGCTAGATAAATTCAAAGATTTGGGAGTTTCGGCTCACTATCAGGAAAAGTCGGGTAGGCTCTCTGGCATTAACTTTGTGATTACGGGCATGCTAACTTCTATGTCTCGCGACCAAGCTGCAGATAAAATACGTGAACTAGGAGGTGTTTTCCAGTCGGCCGTAGCCAAAGACACTACTTATCTAGTGACTGGCGGAAAAGTAGGCGGTAGTAAGCTAGCGAACGCTAAAAAATTTGGTGTTAATATAATAAATGAGGATAAACTAATAGCAATCTTGGAGGGCTCGGATGTATAGAATATTTCGAAAATCACGCAAAATTGCCATCGGGCTAACCGGTGGATTAGTAGTAATACTAGGACTTATCCTAGTACCTTATCCTGGCCCAGGTTGGCTCGTAGTTTTTGCCGGACTTGCTATATTGGCGACAGAGTTTGAGAAAGCTCGGCGCGTACTCGACTTCGCCGAAGGATATTACAAGAAATGGCAGACATGGCTCAGTATTCAGAGTTTTTGGATCAAGTTCATTGTCTGGTCGGTTACTGCTATCGTCGTAGTTGCGACAGTTTGGTTACTCAACGGTTACGGTATGATTAATGACTGGTTTAATTTGGGTCAATCTTGGCTTAAGTCACCTTTGTTCTAATAGTGACATTGAATATATACAATGCTATTCTAGGCTAGATGAGTGAGAAAAAAGAGCTAACGAGCCGAGAAAAAATGGCCGCAATCTTAAAAGTAATTAAGATTACTTTTAGGGCGTCACCATTAGCATTGGTCACTGAAGTTGTAAATGTGCTGGTTGCTTCATTCTTGCCGATAGTTACTTCATATTTTGCGGCTTTAACCACTACTCTTTTAGTGAAGGTAGTCTCTGGAGACGAAGCAGCACGTGGCGAGCTGATATTTTATGTAGTATTAACTGTAGCACTAGGTGCTTTAACCGCAATCTGGTCAAGTATTGCATACTATATCAATCGTTTAGCACAATACAAAATCGATGTGGCTATAAGTGACAAAATGTATATGCATTTTTTGTCATTGGAATTTTGGCGATACGACGATAAAAATACTGCCGATCTTTACGATAAGGCATCGAGATTTGCCAGGTTCTTTGCCTATGTTTTTAGTAGAATATCTGATGTTTTATCGGCTATCTTTACGCTAATTATCAGCCTAGGAGCATTGATATTCGTAAATTGGTGGCTTGGCCTTTTAGTTGTTATTGCAGTAATACCTGGTTTAGTGATTCAATTTCGCATATCACGCGCCTTTCAGAAACATTGGAATTCCAACACCGACACGAGGCGTGCGAAAAACATGATTGAATGGGATTTATTTCGACCAGATAACATACCAGAACTTCGTGTCAATAAATTGGTCAAACATTTGCTCAAAAAACGTTATAAATTACGCGAGATAGACGAGAAATACCAGATTGATTTTGAAAGAAAATACGTACTTAAAAAGATTGCCGCAAAAATACTTGAAGCGTCAGCTGAAGTATTTGCTCTAGTTTGGGTCGTCATGGAGATTATCACCAAGAACCAACCGATTGGTCAATTTATTTTCGTGCAACAGGTTGTATCTAGGGCAATAGGTGGATCGGGTAGTTTAGCACTATCGGTGTCAAAGGTGGACGAAGACATTGCTAATTTATTTGATTATCAAGAGTTTATGGATTTACCAGAAGCAGTCGGTGGAAGAGTTGTTCTGAGTAAAGAGCCCAAGGAGATAAAACTTCAAGATGTAAGTTTCAAATACTTAGGATCAGAGTCTAATGTCTTGGAAAATGTAAATATGATCATAACTAAAGGTCAGCATATTGCGATAGTCGGCGAGAATGGTGCGGGAAAATCTACCTTGATAAAACTTATGACGGGACTTTATAAACCTTCTAAGGGGTATGTGTGGGTAGACGATAATGATTTATCTGATGTTAGCATCGGTTCTTGGCATCAATATCTTGGTATCTTATCGCAAGATTTTGTTAGATATAACTTCGCTACGGCAAAAGAGAATGTATTTTTTGGTGATGCAAGTAAGGAATTTGACCAAGAAAGATTTGATTTGGCGGTTGATATGTCCGAGTCTCGAGAATTTCTACAAAAACTTCCGAAAGGCTTTGATAGCTATGTTGATAAATGGATGTCAGATGGCAACGACGGCACTGGCGGAATAGACTTATCTGGCGGTCAATGGCAGCGTTTGGCGCTAGCTAGAAGCTTTTACAGAAACAGTCCAATAATAATATTAGATGAGCCGACATCGGCCATAGACGCGTTGGCGGAGTCAAAGATATTCAAACACTTATTTGCTGATAAGAGTCGAACGATTATAACTGTTAGCCATCGTCTAGATACTATCAAAAAAGCAAGTATTATTTTTATGCTGAAGGACGGTAAAATTGTAGAGTCGGGTTCGCATAAGGAGCTTGTAGATATACAAGGCGAATACTTTAGATTATTTGAATCTCAGTTATAAATAAAATACCTCGCCGATTAGGGCGAGGTATTTTGATAGGTTCGTGGTAATAAATTACCAGCTACGCTGACGGAATGAACCGCCGCCGTTGCTGCTACCACCACGGTCGTTTCCACCGAAGTCACGCTTTGGGCGATCTTCTTTAGGACGAGCTAGACCAACGCTAATTGCGCGTCCGTCTAGTTCTTTACCGTCAAGGCTATCAACGGCTTTTTGGTTATCGGCGTCTTCTTTGAATTCTACAAATCCGAAACCTTTTGATCGGCCGCTGTCGCGGTCAGTTATTACTCGTGCGCTTTCAACTTCTCCGATTTGCTCGAAAAATGCTTTTAGTGTGTCATCGGTAGTTGCGTATGCAAGGCTACCGATAAATAGATTTTGTTGTGCCATAATTTGGTACTCTTTTCTTCTTATCTGATTCTTATATATCGTCAGATCGACCGCTTCTGCGACTAGTTACTGGAAGAAGAGAGTTTACCTAAGAGGTAAGCGCTCGCCTTTTTATCTAAATACGCGTGTGCTTCTGAACACCTCTAGTTAAACACATATAGCATACAAATACTAGTGTAGATTATCATAAAAATGTAAAGTGCTTGTGTTATGCGACCAAATAGTCGATAATAATATACAAGCTGATATGCAAAGGGGTAACCTTTGCAAGCAAAACAAACACTGTAAAACAAAAAGTGCCCCGGGTGGGCGCATAGCAGCGGAAAAATATCTCGTCTCTGGCAACAGAGGCGAGTTTTTGATATAATTATAATAAATTTGGGGCATTGGCACAGTTGCCAAGGCGTTTACGCCGATCAAGTAAAAGACGCGACGCGCTAGTATCGATAGAACCGAATGTCTGCTATAAATATAAGTGTTCGTTAAAAAATTCAATTTGGGGCATTGGCACAGTTGGCTAGCGCGCTTCCATGGCATGGAAGAGGTCATCGGTTCGAATCCGATATGCTCCACCAAATATACAAGAAGGCCTCAGGCCTTCCTTTTTATTTACAGAGTAATCGTATATCATGAAGGTAGTTATGTTTAAGAAATTTATACAAAAAAAGTTAGAAAACTATGTCAAAGCGTATTTTAAGTCACATCCTCAGGTCAAGTTAGTAGTAGTAGTTGGTAGCGTCGGTAAAACCTCGACCAAGATGGCTATTGCGACGGTACTATCGGAAAGATATAGAGTGCGCGTCCACGAAGGCAACCACAACGCCGAGCTCAGCGCCCCTCTGGCAATCCTCGGCATCGACTACCCAACGTATATCAAGAGTATATCTAGTTGGTTGAATGTTTTCAAAGCTGCCAAATACAGGATTAAGCATCCGGACGATATCGACGTCATCATCCAAGAGATAGGTAGTGATCGAATCGGCCAAGTGGCTCATGCTGGCCGATACTTGCACCCCGACATCGCTGTTATTACTGCCGTGTCGCCAGAACATATGGAGTTCTTTGGTAGTCTAGAAAACGTCGCCCGGGAAGAACTAAAGGCCGCCAACTTTAGCGAGATGGCTATTATTAATCGCGATGATATAGCTGGTGAGTATGCAAAGTTCCTGACCAATCCAAATATCAGCACTTATGGTTCAAGCGCCGCCGCCGAATATTATGTTGCCGAACAAGATTTTGACATTATGGACGGAATATCTGGTCAGTTTATCGCCAAGGACTGGCAAGAACCAACTGAAATCGAAGTCAAGCTGCTAGGTGAACATACTCTCAGGTCGGTTGCCGCTGCGGGAGTTGTGGCTATCAAACTAGGACTAAACTCTAGTGAAGTGTCGAAGGGTCTCAGCAAGATTAAGTCAGTTAAAGGCCGCATGAATGTTCTGAGAGGTGTAAAAGGCTCAACTATCATCGACGATTCTTACAACTCTAGTCCACTAGCCGTATCGTCGGCGCTCAAGACCCTATACAGGCTATCTGCACCACAAAAGATCGCAGTGCTTGGCTCGATGAACGAACTTGGTGATACATCGGCTGCCGAACACACGGCTCTCGGTAAGTTATGTGATTCATCGCAACTTGCATGGGTTGTAACGGTCGGCGAGGAGGCCAATAAGTACCTAGCATTGGCCGCCAGAGAAAATGGATGCCAAGTCAGGTCTTTTACTAGCGCTATCGATGCTGGCGGTTTCGTCCATAGTGTCATCGAAGAAGGTGCAGTAGTGCTGTTCAAAGGTTCACAGGGCGGAGTATATCTGGAAGAGGGTATAAAAGTTATATTACATGCAACCGAAGAAGAATCTCAGTTAGTCCGCCAAAGCCCAAGTTGGGTGGCTGTAAAGAACAATTTCTTTTCAAAGTTCCAATAAATCTACTTAAAAATAATCTCAAGCCCGAAAAGCATCCCTGTTAATAGGGGATGGTCTTTGATATACTGATAAAAGTTATGAAAAGATACAATCCTTCTGAAATCGAACCGAAGTGGCAAACTGTCTGGGAAGACCAAAAAGTCAACCAGGCTCAAGTCGATAATTCAAAGCAAAAAATTTACGTTTCGGGCATGTTTCCATATCCAAGTGGGGCAGGTATGCACGCCGGTCACGCTTTTAGTTATTCGATAGTTGACGCTATAGCTAGATATCATCGTCAGCATGGTCGCAATGTCTTGAACCCTATGGGTTGGGATACTTTCGGGCTTCCTGCCGAGAACTACGCTATCAAGACAGGTACGTCGCCAGCTATTGCGACAGCTACAAACGTTGCTAATTATAAGAAACAGTTTAAACGAATGGGTGTTAGTATCGACTGGTCGCGTGAGATAAATACTAGTGATCCAGAGTACTACAAATGGACGCAGTGGATATTTACAAAGTTTTTTGAGCGTGGTTTGGCTTATCAGAAAGAAAGCATGCAGTGGTGGTGTCCTGTCGACAAAACAGTTCTTGCCAACGAGCAAGTAGAAGCCGGCAAATGTTGGCGCTGTGGCAACGAAGTTGAGAAAAAGTCGATGAAACAATGGTTTTTCAAGATAACCGATTATGCTGACGCTCTACTGGATGACATCGAAGACCTTGATTGGCCACAAAAGATCAAAACTGCTCAGACCAACTGGATTGGCAAATCTCAGGGTGCTGAGGTTGATTTTGCGATAGCCAACGATAAATTGGCTAAGATTACTGTTTTCACAACTCGCCCTGATACGCTATTTGGCGCTACATTCTTGGTGATAGCCCCCGAACACTCAATGCTAAAAGATATTGTTACTGATGAGGCCAGGGCGACTGTCGATGCCTATGTAAAGTCTGCCACCAAGAAATCCGAAATCGAGCGTATGAACGATACTCGTGAAAAGACAGGTGTATTTACTGGCAGGTTTGCTGTCAACCCAGCTAGTGGCGAAAAAGTTCAGATTTGGGTAGCGGATTATGTTCTATCTGGTTATGGAACTGGTGCCATCATGGCTGTGCCGGCGCACGATGAACGCGATTTTGAATTCGCTGAAAAGTTCAAATTGCCGATAATTGAAGTTATCGAAAAACCAGCCGAATATGATAGCGAGGCTGTGTACCACGGCGAAGGTACCATGATAAATTCCGGATTGTTCAACGGCAAATCATCTAGCGATGTCAGGGAAGAAGTCGTGAACTGGTTGGAGCACGAAGGTACAGGCAAATCCCAGACTACCTACAAGATGCGCGACTGGTTGATATCTCGTCAACGCTACTGGGGTGCACCTATCCCTATTATCCATTGTGAAGATCACGGCGCCGTGGCGGTACCTGAGTCTGATCTACCTGTTGTTCTACCAGAAGTTGTCGATTTTGTACCAAAAGGCGATGGCAAATCAGTCTTGGGTAGTGTAGAGTCATGGGTCAACGCGCCATGCCCAACCTGTGGAAAGCCCGGTAAACGTGAGACAGACACGCTCGATGGCTACGCCTGTAGCAGTTGGTATCTCCTTCGCTACGCTGACCCCAATAATTCCGAGCAGGCTTGGGACCCCAAGACTATCAACTATTGGGCGCCGGTTGACTATTATATAGGGGGCGATCATGCCGTAGCTCATCTGTTGTATGTTCGTTTCTGGACGCACGTTTTCAAAGATATGGGGCTGACTAACTTCAAAGAACCTATCAAAAAATTAATCTACCACGGCTATATCAATGCCGAAGACGGTACCAAAATGAGCAAAAGCAAGGGCAACGTAGTTGACCCAATCGAAGTTATTGACCAAGGTTATGGCGCCGATGCTCTTCGAACATACTTACTATTCATGGGCCCTATCGAACTCGACGCCGTCTGGGATTCCAAGAGTATCGCCGGAGTTTACCGTTTCTTGAACCGTATCTGGGTACTAGCTCAGGAGTATATCGAGTCTGACAAACAATTTAGCGGAAACGATGACGCCGTACGTCGTATCCAGCACAAGACTGTCCGACGCGTAACCGACGATATCAACCGCCAGAGCTTCAACACTGCTATCTCGGCTCTAATGGAGTACACCAACGAGCTCTACAAACTAAAAGTCGATGGATTCTCGGGCGAAGTCTGGCGCGAAGCCTTAGTTACTATGGTGCAGTTAATATCTCCATTTGCGCCACACATTAGTGAAGAGCTCCATGAACAGCTAGGAGGTGATAGATTGGTTCAAGATACGAAATGGCCTGCCTGGGACGCTAAACTAATAGTTGACGACAAGATGACTATCATCGTTCAGGTCAACGGCAAACTTCGCGCCAAGCTAGAACTTGCTAAAGATACTGATGCCGAAGAAGTCAAGAAACAGGCTATTGAAGTCGAGAATGTAGTGAACTTTGTCGGCAACAAAAAACCGACCAAGATCATATATGTTCCTGGCCGGTTGGTAAATATCGTCGTTTAAGCAAGTGATTAGTTCGGTTGAACATTTTCAGGTATGTTGATTGTTTCGCCGCTTTGTAGACCATCTTTCAATGCTTCTGGGTTAATACGGTTAATCTCATCTGTAATAAATCTAGAATCAACGCTATTGTAGTTATCAACATCGTCGATTGCAGCAGATATGCCGTCACCTTGGCCGGCGGTCCACTGCTGGGTGCCTTCAAAAGTAGGCGCTTTACCGAGTCCGAGGGCATAATCCCCAGATGTTTCAAGATAATGGTTACCGCCAGCCACCAACAGGCCTACGCCAGTAGCTAGGGCTAGCGCTTTCCTGCCAATGTGGCGTTTATTTGGTTGGTTAGATCGGTGTTCGATTGTTGGTTTTTTACGTTCACTAGGCTCGTCAAGCTCATGTGTTGTGCGAACTTCTCGCGTTGCATCCATAATAGCTGTGTAATCATCCTGTTTTTCTGGATGTAGGACACCAATCTGTTCTGCTAATGAGGTCAGTTCATTTGTATTTGTCATGTAAACATCATACCACTAATGCTAATAATTGTCAATACTTTGTACTATAAATCGGTAAATGGCAAGGATATACAGTATTTCGATTGACACTTGAGTTATGGGGTGAGAAAAGGTATAATAGACCTAAGTTTTACAAATAATAACCTATAAAGGAGTACTTTAGATGGGACAACCAAAGAAACAGAGTAGCCCACGCAAGACCGGCCTTCGCCGCAGTCACTTGCGTTTGGAGCTAGCTCGTCGCGTCAACGCGAAATCACCGGTCAAAGCCTTCACGACACGTCGTGAATCTGGCAAAGCACTTGCAAAATAGTTTGCATACTTTAAGAAACCTTTAAAAATAAGAAAGAACAAAACGCTATGGCATCCAATCGGCATCTTGGTCGCATCGTCGCATTACAAACTCTGTACGAATACGAATTCCGTATCCAGGCAGGGGATGCTTCGACGGATATTGATGAAATATTGGACCGCAATCTCAACAGATACGAAGCGGCTATAGATGATAAAGCCTTCGTCGATACACTTGTAAAGGGTGTACTCGAAGTTCAGGCAGATATTGACGAGAAGATTCAACCGATTGCCCCTGACTGGCCTATAGATCAGATTGCTAGAATCGATCGTAATATTCTGAGGATTGGTATATATGAACTGCTTCATCAAGCAGATACAGTACCTCCAAAGGTTGTTATCAACGAAGCCGTCGAACTCGCCAAAGCGTTTGGTTCCGATAACTCAAGTAAGTTTGTCAATGGCGTACTAGGTACGGCGTTTCGAACTCTTGTGGGGGACAATAACGATGGCATCATCACAGCTTGATAAGTTCAAAAAATACTTCAACAAGAAGAAAAGCTCAATTCAGGAAATAGTTCGCGAACCGACCGCTGGTGGGGTTGTTTTTCGTCGCGACGAAAAGGGTGGCATAGAAATACTGCTAATTCAGGACGCCAAAGACCGCTGGACGATACCAAAGGGACATATCGAAGAAGGTGAGACCGCTCAAGATACCGCCAAGCGCGAAATCGGCGAAGAAGCCGGACTCATGGATGTTGATATGCTTGGTTGGCTGGGCAAGATTCATTTTCGTTATCGACGGATAGACAAATTGGTCCTGATGACGACTCAGATATACCTTGTTCGCGCCAAAGGCGACACCAGCGCCATCCAAAAAGAAGAATGGATGAATGGAATAAAATGGTTTAAGTTCAACGATGCGCTAGACGCCATCGAATATGAAGACATTGGTAAATTAATGTTGCTTGGAATGAAGCGAATACGACAGGAGAACTTATGACAGGTATGCAAACAGCACCATATCAAGATTTTGCCAGAGAAAAGCTTGGGTTTGAGTTCAATGATATCCAACTGCTAATTACCGCTCTAACTCATCGTAGCTATGTCAACGAACACCGCAAAAGTGTTAACGAGCACAACGAACGCTTCGAGTTCCTGGGTGACGCCGTGCTAGAACTCGTCGTGACTGATTATTTGTTCCGAAATTATGACGAACAAGAGGGAATATTGACTAGCTGGCGAGCAGCGCTTGTTCGGACTGAGAGTATTGGTGAAGCAGGTGATAAACTCGGCTATGAGCCACTAATACGGATGAGTAAGGGTGAGAAGCAGGGAAGCGACAGGGCTCGCCAACAGATATTGGCCAATGCCTTCGAGGCTGTCATCGGGGCTATCTACCAAGAGCGTGGTTACGCTGACGCTGAAGTATTTATACAGAAACACATAACTAGCAAACTTGAAGATATACTAAAGGCTGGAACGTGGCGCGACGCTAAATCTCACCTGCAGGAAGTTTCTCAAAGAGTTGATGGTCACACGCCACAATATCGAGTGATGAGCGAAGAAGGTCCTGACCACGACAAGATATTCGTCCTTGGCGTTTATGTCAAAGACAAGCTACTCGGGCAGGGCTCGGGTCACAGCAAGCAAATAGCTCAGCAACAAGCTGCCCAAGCTGCGCTTGATTATTATGCCAAACTACAGCAAATAGATTGACGAATC
>JBBRXL010000012.1:0-15259 GCA_038248455.1 Saccharimonadales bacterium (SeqCode) | reverse complement strand
TACGAAAAACACCGCTAAAGCTACCTCAATAATTGGTTCCATGTATCCGATCTTATGGTGACATTTACGACACCTGCCCCTAAGCTGCAACCAACTAAGAACAGGTATCATGTCATACCAACGTAGTTTATAGTCACATTGCAAACAAATAGATCTGTCATTCATCAAGCTATTTTTTGTAAGTTTGTTTAACTTTTTGTATTCATCGTGGTCATATTCTTCATTATTATTCTTATCATAAACTAGCTCCTTGGCGCGAAGACGCCAGACACTTGCACCAGCAAAACTACCAAACATTAGCCCTAGTACGACTAAAACAATATATATATAAACTTCATTCATAAGCACTATAATAACAGTTTTAGCGCCAAACAAAAACTCCGATATAACTCGGAGTTTTTGAAGAAGTCTAAATTACTAGTTACTTACGCAAGCAACTCCACCACCTTCAAGATACATACTGAGGGCTACTTTCTTTGAACTTGCTGTAGTAAGTGCTCCATCAACACCACACGCCTTTCCGGTTGAGTAATAAATGATATTTTGATTAGCGGTAGTAAATGAGCCCAATAGATCGGCGCTGTTGACGGTTAGGACATAGGTAGTTGCGGCATTATTTCCAGTACCGGCTCCAAGTGGATCTATAAATGTGTCACCGGCATTCGTGACTACATATTTAGTAACAAATGCTTGTAAGCTAGCGTTGTTATTGGTAGGCAAAGCCCCTTTATTGTTGGACTGATAGTTATTTATCGCAGTCTGTGCTCGACTTAAGTCGCTCTTTCTCTGGCCGTCACGCTGTGAGCGTTGAAGCGCCGGAAGTGCCAAAAATACCATCAAAAATATAAGTCCAGCAATAGCCAAAACCAATACTACTTCGATGATCGTAAATCCTTTTGCTTTTTTCTGAGTGTTCATAGGAACTTTTCCACCTTTCAAATGAACTAATTAACTTATTTAATGTGCTTATGTATATGTTACCCTATTGGTTATATATTGTCTAGACATTCACTCCATTGACTAAACTATATATCGGCAGAAGTATCGCCCCAACCATTCCACCAGCCACAACTGCCAATACAACCATCAATATCGGCTCAATAGCTGTCGAAATATTCCTAACTTCCTCGTCCAGCTCATCTTCGTAAACTTGAGCAACTTTGCCCATCATCTCATCGATACGCCCTGATTGCTCGCCAATCTTTATCATCTGAGGTACGAGTGACAATATGTAATCCTCGGCCTGTAGCGCTGTTGAAAGAGGCTTGCCTCCCTTCACTTTTTCAGATGCCCTTACGATACTTTTCTCGAGAATTGTATTGTTGAGTGATTTACCGGTTATACGAAGCATATCGAGCATACTGACGCCTGTACTTAGTAGTGTCTGGCCTGTTCTGGTCAACCTAGCCATATATAGCTTTCTAAACATCTTACCAAATACCGGTACATTGAGCTTGAAGTTGTCCTTGAAAGTTATGCCCGAATCAGTTTTCAAGAATTGCAGGCCAAAGTATATACCAAACCCAAGCACAATTAAAACAATCCACCAGAAATGCAACAAAAAGTCAGCGGTCGAGACCATAACTTGTGTTATAAAAGGTAATTGCTTATTTAAATCTTCATATAGTTTTTCTACCTGAGGCACTACTGTAAATAACATAAATCCCATGACTGCAAATATCACGACCAACACGATTACTGGATAAGTTAATGCGCCCTTGATCTTACTAGCAATAGCGGCGTCCTTTTCTTGTTGATCAGCGACTCGCTTTAGAGATTCATCTAGCGTACCAGACAGTTCACCTGCAGAAACAAGTGCAATAAAAACTGCGTCAAAAACCTGTGGGTGCTTGGCAAAGGATTCGGACAATGTCTTTCCACCCTCTACTGACGCAGTAATCTCTTGTATGATCGATTGTAGCTGCTTGTTTTGAGTCTGTTCAAGTGCTGTATGCAAGCTCTGGGCTAGAGGTAGACCTGCTCCGATCAGTGTCGCAAGCTGACGAGTAAACACGACTTTGTCTTTGGTCGTTATACGTCCAGATATTTTTGCGATAAGCCCAAGTTCTCCGGACTGTTCTTTGATACCAAGCGGCGTAAAGCCCTGCTTGATGAGTAAACGTCCGGCGGCACTCTCTGACTCGGCCTGCATTGTAGCTTTAACTACCTTGTTAGAAGCCTGGTCGCGCGCCTCGTACGAGAAAGTCTTCATTATCCCCTAATCAACCTTTCGAATTCTATCAAGTCGACTGCGTAGTCGCGGGCGTTGTCATAAGTTACCGTACCACTCTGGACTAGTCCTGCAAGTGTTCTATCCATAGTCTGCATTCCTTGATCTGCACCAGTTTGTATGACAGCATCAAGTTGATGAGACTTACCTTCACGAATGATATTGCGAACAGCTGAGTTTGCTACCAAGACTTCGGCTGCAACAACCCGACCGCCACCGATAGACGGAACGAGGCGCTGGGAACAGATAGCCATCAAAATATTTGATAGCTGAGCCCTGATCTGAGGTTGCTGGTGTGGAGGGAAAACGTCAATCATACGATCAATCGACTGGGCTGCCGAGTTGGTGTGAAGCGTCGCAAACACTAAGTGTCCTGTCTCGGCAATTGTAATAGCCGCACTAATCGTCTCAAGGTCACGCATCTCACCAATCAAAACTACGTCTGGATCTTGACGCAAACTAGAACGAAGCGCCGCGCTAAAGCTATAGGTGTCATAGTGAACCTCGCGCTGTACAACAACTGATTTCTTAGACTTATGGGTAAATTCTATAGGGTCTTCTATAGTTATGATGTGCTGGGCTCGTTCGGTGTTAATCTTGTCTAGCAGTGCCGCAAGAGTCGTCGACTTACCACTACCGGTAGGTCCGGTAACAAGCACTAGTCCTCTAGGATAGTCGGCAAATTTCAAAACAGCATTTGGCATACCAAGCTCGACTAGTGTCTTTATTTCGATTGGGATAAGTCGGAGGGCGGCTGCAAGATTTCCACGCTCATGATACGCGTTGACGCGGAATCGCCCTAGAGTTCCAAAGGCGAAGCTAAAGTCAAATTCCTTGTCTTTTAGTAATATCTGACGCTGGTCTTGATCCAAAATTGCATATATCAAAGTCTCGACTGATGGCTCATCGAGTGGGTTATATCCAGCCATAGGGGCCAACGAACCATCAATACGAAGCATCGGAGGAAGCCCCACCTGCAGGTGAAGGTCAGAAGCACGCTTACGAACTACTTCTTCTAGCAGTACTTCTATTCTTAGTTCTTGGTTGTTCATATGTTCCCCACTCCTTATTATGCTGTATCTGCCGCTACGCGGTTAACTTCTTCTATTGTCGTAACGCCTTGAAGCGCCTTCAGGTAGCCGTCTTGCCTCATAGTTATCATGCCCTGTGACACCGCTAGCCTCTGTATGTCAGAACTAGTGGCTCGTTTTACTATTAGATTTTGAATGTCGGTATTAACATCCATAACTTCATAAAGTCCAGCACGACCACTATAACCATGGGGTTGCTGGGGGCTATCAATACCTCTAACTAAAGTATAAGCGTTTTGCCCTGCAAGTGGCAAGTCTTTATAGCCTAAATCTTGAGCGACAGCAACAACGTCTGCCGCAGTTTTGGGCAACAAGTGTCCAATAGTTCTCAAAATATTTTGAGTTTCAATCGGATTTGACTGATAAGTCTCTCTTTTTGGGCCGATTCTTCGAACCAATCTCTGACCAATGATTGTATTGACGGTACTAGCGATCAAAAACGGTTCAACGCCCATATCTAGAAGCCTTGGTAGCACTCCAGCGGCACTATTGGTGTGAAGAGTACTAAACACAAGGTGTCCCGTAAGGGCCGCTTGGACGGCCAGGTTTGCTGTTTCATCATCGCGAATCTCACCAACCATGACTACATCGGGGTCTTGGCGCAATATAGAGCGTAGGCCCGTCGCAAAAGTTAGACCAACGTCAGCATTAACCTGTATCTGGTTCACTCCGTCCATCTTATATTCAACTGGGTCTTCGAGAGTCACGATATTAACTGTATCGTTTTTTATCTCTTTGATAAGCGCGTACAAGCTAGTAGACTTACCGCTACCGGTTGGGCCAGATGTCAGAATCATGCCGTTCGGATGCTTGATACCGCGCCTGATGACACGCAGGGCTCGCCCTGCATAACCCATTTCTTCGATATCAAAGGAATTTCCAGACTTATCAAGTAGACGTATCACCACCTGTTCACCCCATACGACTGGACTGATAGCGATACGAAGGTCGACTTCTTTCTTGGCTACTTTTACTGTGAACTGACCATCTTGAGGTATGCGATGTTCGTCAATCTTCAAGTTGGATAAAATCTTTATTCGACTTACTAATGCTGGCTCAATACTCTTTGGTAGCTGCATGATTTCCCGCAACACGCCATCTATTCGACATCGAATCTTGAGATTTGATTCAAGCGGTTCAATATGGATATCGCTCGCTCGAGTCTTTACCGCATATTCCAAGATTGTACTCAGAGCCTTACTAATCGGTGAATCCTGAACAATAGTTTTAACGTTCTTTTCACTATCACTATTTGCTTCGTCTTGGCTGGCCTCAGCGGCCGCATCAACACTCGAAAGGTCTGTTTTGTACTGATCTAGTATGTGACGCACGCCACTCTCAGATGCCATAAATACTTTTAGGGGTCTTTGTATCTTGTTGGACAGATAGTCAACCGCCTGAACATTATTGGCGTCTATCATAGCCACAGCTAGCCTATTTTGAACTTCGGCAAGTGGTACAGCCATAAAACGCTCAGCGATATCTTCGGGTAATAAGTTCAAAATATTCTGGTCTATCAGACTATTCGTTAGATTTACATAAGGCACACCAGAAACCACCGCAATCGCATGCGTCAACATCTCATCATCAACTAAATCATCATCACCAAGTATAGCGAGGAGCGGTTTACTTTCGGCAACTGACTTCTTGGACGCTTCATCTAACTTATCTTTGGCGACCAAGCCTTCGTCAACTAATAGTCTTATCAGTTTATCCTGTATGTCATTTGTCAAAAGCGCCATGGTAAACTACCTAATTCGCACTCTGCGTTACGTTTGTGCCCTGGGTGCTATTAATATTGACCTTGACCGAAGGGTTAATAGCCTTGGCGTTAAAAACTTCAGGATCGGGTGCGGTAACATCTACGCTAATCGGCTGGATAGTTTTTACTTTTTCTCCAGCATTTGTGTTTTTACCAATCAATGCATTGCCAACAAAATAGGCAATCAAGAGACTAGCCGAAGCAATAAGTATTATCATCGCAAAATCTGATTTTTTCATGGTTTTACCACCTTATCTTGTAATTCAACTACTCTTGCTGGTTCATAGTACGCCTTGGCTTGTACGGTCATGGTGCTGTTGTCGGTGCCTTTGCTCTCAATCCTGAGTGAAACTATATCAATAGCTCTAATCGATCGTTCTATTTTGGTTAGTGCCTCGCGTAGAGCCGCTTCTGAACCAGTTACAGAGAATCGGAAGCTAATACTGGGCTGATCAGCAAGTGAAGAACTAGACGACTGGCTTGAAGTCGAATCGATATTTACAGGATCAACCTGTAGGGCATCTAGAGTAAGGCCGTTTACGTTATTTAGTAACTTTGTCTGCAGAGACGCACCAAGAGCCAGAGAGTTAGCTTCCGAAGGCAATGCGTCCAAAATAACTTGAACTGCTTGGTCACCGGGATCTGACTTCGCTTCAGAAAGTGCCGCGCTGCTATCAAGTACTCTTATTTGAGACTTTAGCTCTTCGATATTATTGTTATTATTATTCAACGTCGCAATAGTCTTATTTTTCTCAGACAATATCTTCTCATTAAATATCAACTTCTGTACCAAGAATAACGAGCCGACCAATGCAAATCCGACGACAACAGACGTTACAACCACCCACAAGAACATCATACGATTTGCTTTGGCTATCTGTGACCTTTTTCTAATCGATGCTTCTTTTGACTGCATGTTAATTGCCCTCCTGTACGTCTATTGCCTTACCGACAAATAAACTTTTTGGCACGCCTAGGTATGAGTCGGTCGCGTCGCCGTTGTTGGATATTGTAACCTTCAAATCCTTAGAGCTAGTTGAAAATAGTTCAGCCGCATAATCAAAACTTACTGAGAACCTCAAGACTTTAACACCCGAAGAGTCCTCGCCATAACTTGTATCACCCACCAATATATTTGATGCCAAATCCATTGACTGTTCTGCGCCCTCGCTGTCCTTGTAAGTTATATTGGCACCATCGAGAGTTTTCTTAAACACCTCAACTGCCGCATAACTATTAGCCGCCTGTCCCTCTACGGTTATATTCGAGTTATCTGAGTCTATAACAAGTGCAGATATTTGAACATCGTTCGGTGTCGGTGGAATAATTGCCCTGAGTACGTCGAAAATCCTCGACTCAATCTTGATCGAGTTATGTATATCGGATATCTTGGTAAGTTGATTCTGAATGGTGAGAGTTTTACTGAGGTCTTCGACTTTGGATAGATCGTCGCCCTTCTTGATGATGTCGCTGTCCGCAAGGTTGGACCTCACGACCTGCACTCCGAAAACGTATCCAGCCAACAAAACAACAGCGGCAATTGAAATAATTCCGATGATAATCGACATAGATATCACAGTTGCCCTTGAGCGCTGAGCCTTTAGTAACTCTTGTTTTACATCTGGGACAAGGTTGATCTCAATCATTATTTGTTTCTCCGTTGAGCAAGTCCTATGACAGTGGCAAACTCAGATGCTATCGCCGCCAATTGTTGCTGATCGGCTTGACCGACCTTAACGCGTTGCCATGGATTAGCTAGAGTTGACTGGACACCAGTCTTGGCGGTAACATAGGCCCCAAACTGAGGTATAACAGCTCCAAAACCAGATAATAGTATGCCTCCGACTGGAGTATTAGGATAGTGTGTCTGGAAGAACTTAATAGATTTCGTTAATTCGGAAGCAAAGTTATCTAGTGTACCTTCGATAGCTCGATACACTTGGCCCTCTAGCCTGTCTGGCGCTAGTCCAAACTTTAGTATAAACTGTCGAGCTTGATCGTCTTGAACATTAAGGTTCTGGACCGCCGCTTTGACTAGAGATTTAACGCCCATCGGTATAGTACGAACTAGCCTAGGACTATCTCCGAAAGTTATGGCCAGGTCAGTTGACTGCTCGCCCACATCGATAATGAGTCGAGCGTCCTTTACACCACTTGGTAGAAGTGACCGTATCATGGCTATCGGATCTGGTTCGGCGGCTATAACGTTCAACCCGAGTGACTCAACAAGTTCCAGCCTCTCCTCAGCAAAAGCATTGGCCGTACTAGCCAGTAGTACCTCTTGCTTGGTTGGGTCGTGCAACGATTGACCGAGCAGCGCCCAGTCAACCTTGGCCTCATCAATAGACATAGGAATATATTGATCTATCTGATATTTGATGGTGTTCTTCAGCTCAGCCTCTGGCATCATAGGTATATCTATGACAGTTGTAAAAGTTTTCGAAGACGGCAAGCCAATAATTACATTCTTATCCTTGATACCACTTTGTCCGATGGCACTCATAATTATCTCGCCCAGCCGGCGCCTGCTCTCGGCAGAATCACTAGTGCTAGTCTTTTCGTCCACTGGCGCATAACCATAGTGTTGCAATACCCAACCGTCTGATCCAGAAGGAGACATCTGCACAACTCTAATAGCGTTAGTACCGATGTCTAGCGCGAAAAAGTTGCCCACTCCTTTTAATAATGCCATATTGCTTATCATTATACCTAAAGCGTAAGCGTAAAAGCAAGTGGTTAGACTATTATTATAATCTTGGTGGTAGCTCTGTTGTATATACAGTTCGGATTACACTGCTAGCACCGGCTCGACTATACGCCCACAGGTATGCGTCTGGTCTGAGGTTAAATATTTCAGCGGGCGTACCACTATCTGGCCCTACGCCAGATCCATATGTCCTCTGCATATACAAATGATTGGTCATAACCGGTCCATTGACTTGAAGCTGCTGGTTGCAGTCAGATATTATAAGCTTTGAACCGACGGCTTTGTCCGAACAAGTGTTGATACTATTAGTAGCGATCAGCCAAGCATCGACGCGTTTTACACCACCGGCAATATTTATGTTATTGGCGATAATTACAACCTGCGGAACTTCACCAATATTATTAAAAGGTCCGTCACTATATGTAATGTCTCCATTTATATTAATGTCAGTATTCGCGGCGTTTATAACTAACCAACGGCCTTTGACTATATTGCTAGTATTAATCGTTAGAGGGCTAGTAGACTTAAATAATCCTATATTGGAGTCGTTAGATACTCCGGCGGTGTCTATTGATAAAGTAGAACTACTTACCGCAAAACTCGCAGCTACAGCCGGGACTGCCGACATATTACTAAACCCACCAATTGGACTACTACCCGAACAAACACCTGTTACGGCATTTGCAAACGTAAGATAACTCCTGTTGCAACTCGTAGAAGCAGCAACTCCATCGGCAAGCGCAGATCCAGAAGCTATTCCAGTAACACTACCTACAGAAAATATACCGTATTCTACCCAGCTGCCGTAGGTCGTACCAGATTTAAGCGACGTAGACGTATCTACTAAGCCGCGCACTTTAAGGTCACCGCCCCATATTGTTACTTTCGGTTTTTTACCGATAGTCACACAAGCGGGTGCGCTATGTTTCCAGTCAGCACTAGATTGATCGTAGGGCTTGATTGAAAAGGCATAGCATATCTTAGTACCAACAGGTAGATCACCTACTGCGTCACTACGGGCGTTAATATTATCCCCAGATAATACCGTGCCGTTAGTGTCAAAAACAGATGTACCCTTAAATAAATTAGAGCAACTCGCACCGGTAGCGCTAAAATAACTACCGCAGGGTGGGACTGTTGATATTCCGCCACTTACGCTAGGTACTGCAACTCCTGGATTTACTACAATCTTAGTAACTTCCCATTCGATGCTTTTACTTTTTGTAGAACCTGATGTATTTGTTATACTCGGCGACACCTTAACGGACGACGAAGGCTCTACAACGCCGCTAGGATTCGTGGTTATAAAGGGCGTGAGCGAAAAAGAATAAGGTATCGTCACACAAGATGGAACACCCCTACCATTTCTGCCGCCAGAACTTCCAGTTGGATCATATTGTAGCCACTGACATAGAGTACTACCTACGTCTGCTGATGTAACTTTGTATATATTATGGTCATTAGACACAGTTCTTATCACAGCGCCCGCTGCCACCACGCCACCTACATTTAATCCAGCCCTAGCCGTTACAAAATCCGGATTAGAAAATCCCGTCATTCCGATATTACTGTAAACTGCAGCTGTTGTAGAACTCGGTCCATCATTTTTAAGCGTATGATTCCATTTCAATGTATCACCTACTGTAGCAATCGTAACGCTTTTTGAAACGACACTTTGATCACTTGAAGACTTTACCTTATCGACCGAACTACTGGCTGATACGTCCCACGTAGGAGGGCTGGAATTATAACAAAACCACCCGACATTAATACCCCAAACATAGGTTGGAGACCCTCCACCCATGGCGTCATAATACGACTTTGCCGTAGCAACGGTCATATAGGGTCCAACGGGTGCGTAATTTGATGGATTATTCTCACCCTGCCAGCTATAAATTTTTTGATCATAAGAAATATTGCGGTATACAAATGCTACGATATTATTTGCACCAACTGCATTACACTTAGCTTGAGCGCTCGCCCAAGTAGTACCATTTCGAAAACCACCCGAAGGACCACTACCGCTAACACTAAACATATACCAACCGTATTTATATTTATAGCTATAACCCGAACCAGTACCACCACTACCAGTTCCTCCATCACCAACCACACTACCAGCATGAGATTGAGATGCTGGATAGATTAGCGCAACGAATACCATTAGAAAGAACACAAAAGCGAGCACAAATAGCGTTTTATGGTCGCGATTATAAACCGATAATGGTCTAGTCACCTAGTTGCCTCCCTCGGCTTCCGCCCCCGACAACGAATAGAGATACTTCTCATATGAATACAGTGGCGCAGTACTAGTTATATTTGAATCAGCAAAGACACCCTTATCGTGTAAATTTTTTATTGCAGTATGAGCACTTACGGCACTTGTATAGTCATTATCATAAAATGCAATCCAGAATAATAATGTCTGACATGTTGCATCTGATTCATATGAATCCATGCTTCTAATCTGCTTCGCTAAGCTATCCATAGATTTTGTATCTATAAACGGCTCACTAGCACCATCTCTAATCTCTGTAGAAACAGCCAAATTATATGTATCAACCATCTTGGTACTACAAGCCACCAAAGTTTCTGATTGCGATTTTGGACTTGCAACATACTCTAGCCTATCTGTATCAAAAAGCCACCATACGCCAAAGCTCAGAATCATCAATACTACTAGTGGTGTTCCTATTAACAATATCTTCTTGAGCATGTTCTTATGTCTCCTTATATAGCTTAATAATACCATAAGCAAAATAACAAATACACACAAAGTACATCTGTTTTGTTATAATGTATACAGATGAGTTTATCTATTGGCATCGTAGGTCTACCAAACGTCGGCAAATCGACGCTTTTTAATGCACTCACCAATAACGACATCTTGGCCGCCAACTACCCTTTTGCGACCATTGAACCAAATACCGGTATCGTACCAGTACCAGATGAACGATTACAAAAACTAGCAGACCTATACGGCTCCAAAAAGCTCCTGCCGTCTACCGTAACTTTCGTTGACATAGCCGGTCTAGTCGCTGGCGCTAGCAAAGGCGAAGGCCTGGGCAATAAATTCTTGGCAAATATCCGCCAATGTGAAGCTATCGTCCATATTGTCCGAGCTTTTGAAAACAGCGATATCGTTCACGTCGAGAACCGCATCAACCCGCAAGCAGATATCGAGATTATCAACACCGAGCTTATTATCGCCGATTTGCAGACAATAGAAAAACACATCCTTAAGATCCAAAAAGAAGCCAAATCAGATCCCCAAAAACGTCAAGAACTTGAATCACTACTAGATATACAAGAGGATTTCAACAAAGGAATCATTCCAAAATCTAAAATCCAAAATCTAAAATCTACCTTACCCCTCCTTACTGCCAAGCCCGTCATCTACGCCTTCAACGTCGACGAAAACACTCTAACTGACAAAGAAGTTCAGCATAAGCTTGCTCAGTTAGTCCTACCGGCCGATTCTATCTTTGTCTGCGCCAAACTCGAAGAAGAACTAAAGGGACTCGATATCACCGACGCCCACGAACTACTCGAAAGTTATGGAGTTACAGATACCGGATTACAGCAGCTGATTCATAGCGCCTACGAGACACTTGGCTTACAAAGCTACCTAACAGCCGGCCCCCAAGAAGTCCGTGCTTGGACAATAAAAAAAGGCGCTACTGCGCCTCAAGCTGCTGGTGTTATACACACCGATTTTGAACGTGGATTTATTGCCGCTCAAATATTTGATTTTGACGACCTAGTAGCTGCCGGTAGCGAACAGGCCGCTAAAGCCGCCGGCAAAATGCGCACCGAAGGCCGTGACTATATCATGCGCCCGGGTGACGTCGTCGAATTCCGATTCAACGTCTAGAAATATATCTAAAAAAGGAAAAACCCCGACCGATGGCGCAACACTGCTGGATGCAGTGGCGACTTTCGGTCGGGGCTAACCCAATACTTGATTGAGTTGTAATTGCACAACGATATTATCTGTCGTGCGAAGCTCGTCACCGTTTGCGCGGTAACAAGCTACCAGATTCATTCGCCCTGGCTGAGCGGTCTTGAACCTTGCGTTTGAGGTTAGTTGTGGCTTCGACACCGTGTAGTGATCCTCAACCAAGTAATGCAGCACGCCGTTACAGGTCGTAACGAGGACTTCATCACCGGGTTTCAAATCCTTAATTCGGTTAAAAACCGCTTCCTTGTACGAAGTGTGTCCGTACAAATAGGTGGTGTTGTCCGAATCAGTGCCGGGTGCCGAGCCTACATCGCCGTCATATGCCACCGCATCAAAATATCGCGGCGACACATTTCCGTCATCGTTGATATCAGCTGCGGTCATCGTGTAGACCACAGCATCAAGCCCGATTGACGGAGCCTCTATGCGCACAGGTTCGCACATCGGAATAGTAATTTCTGGAGTTGGTACCACCTCGCCGTACGTCGCCATTGGCGCCGTAATACTAGGTATAACATCCCACTCAGAAACTGAAGGTCTCGGATAAGCCTCAAAGTCGGACCCCTCGGGCTGGCGAACCAACCCGAGGGAACCAACTAGGACAAAGCCGGCAAAAACAACTGCGCAAACAGTCGTCCAAGCTTTAAACATCACCGCGTTGGATGCGGCGACGAACCGCAAGTACCACTCCAGACAAGCCTGCCAAACCAATGACAAGCCAAACAATTGAAGCGGTGGAGTCATTGCCGTCGAGCCCAGTTGCAGCTCCCTTAGTGGCGTTAGCCACCTTAACGGGTGTCGTTACCGCGGGTGCCGGCGTCACAATGGGCGTCGGTACAGGCGTAACGATAGGTGTAGTGGTGCAAGCCGTTACGGCCGTAGAAGCAGACCACAGCAGCCCTTCTGGGGCTCGTGTCTCGTAGGCATTGACGCCGACGGAAATCAAATCTCCGACAGCAAACGTCTGCTCAGCGAGCCAAGCATTGACCTCGTCCAGAGTGCCCTCGCCGACGGTGAAGTCACCATTGACCTTGGCTAGAGCGTAGTCGTCCGTTGCAACCACGGTAGTATAAGCAGAGACAACCGCCACGCCTTGCTCAGTACAAGACTGACTGATGGTCACGGACGGTTCATCTGCCGAAGCGATGCCTGCGGAGCCAACTGCCAGCACGAAGCTGGCGGCGGTAGAAACGACAAGGCCCGCAAAGGCCTTCTTTGAGAAGCTCATGAGAGCTCCTTTCTTCCCGATAGTATCGGGATTAATTGTCAACGTACGCCACACGGCGCATTTTGACGTCGAATGGAGTTACTCCACCTCGTGGAGATACTTAGATATTAACACAAAACATGGTATTTGTAAATGATTTTACAGTGTATTAGAACTTTTTTTGAGTTTGTAGAATCGCTCGCGATTACCCTTGCCACCAGCGACTTCGCTATCGGCTTTGTCGATTATCACAAAATCCTGTCGGAAGAAAAGCTCGAGGCGCTTTAATATATCCCGACGCATAGTGTCGTTTTTTATCACACCTTTACTCACCTCTTTGATATCGGCTTCAAACTGAGGCTTAGCCATGGCGATAAGTTGGCTATTGGAATCTAGCAATTGGAATATGGCGGGGAGAATTTCGCGTAGGCTGATGAAGCTAACATCTATAAGTACGATATCTGGCGTCTGAGTGGGTATAAAGTCACGAATGTCGGTTTTCTCATGTAGCTCTATTCGCTTGTCCCGCCGCAGGCTCGGATGGAGCTGGTCGGTGCCGACGTCAACAGCGTAAACCTTTTTGGCGCCGTGCTGCAGGGCATAGTCAGTAAATCCGCCAGTACTACTACCGACATCTAGAACTATTTTATCCTGGAAATCCAGGTCAAGTACCTTGGCGACACTCGAAAGTTTGAGCCCAGCTCTGGAAACATAACGCTCCTCCGAGGCAAGCTCAATAGTCGTATCGGACCTCACGAACAGACCCGGCTTGGTAGCCAGCTTGCCGTCGACTTTTACTTTACCGAGCTTGATCCAACTCTCAGCCTGAGAACGGGTCGGCACAATAGAGCGCCTCATCATTTCTTGGTCTAGCCTTTGTTTGTTCATTGTTTTCCGTCCTTAAATCCAATTTTATCTAGCACTTTCCATGGCCCATCTTCAAACTTCTGAACAACAGATAGTCCACCAAATAACAACTTTTCGCCGTGGGAGATTTGTTCCTCATAACTAAGCGTAACATGCGGTACATATGGTTGCCGGTAGGTAGGGTCATGTCTTAGATCACCAAGCACTCCAAACATCAACGCATGAAGACCTATCAATCTCCATGAATGTTCTATTTTACGCACCAATATATCCCGGTTGTCACCAAACATATCTATATCTCCTGTTTGCACTACAAACGGCGGCAGAGGATTCAACGCTTTGCGCATCCTTACGCCAAACTCCACATCATACATCTGCTCTACTGGTGGAAATGTAGTAATGTGTAGCGGCAGTTTGCCCGAGGCAAATTCTTCACCCTTTTTGACGATTCCCGAGAAATATGCAGCCAGAAATTTTACTTTCTGATCACTTCCCGATTCCATTTTAGTCTTTCTTTCGTTCGCGATATTCGCCTGTAGTCGTATCGACGGATATCACATCACCTGTCTTGATAAAGGCTGGGACTTTGACGACCAAACCTGTCTCGAGAGTGGCGTCTTTGAGTACGCTACTGGTAGTGTCGCCTTTTGTGACGCTTTCACTGTAGGTAACTTCTAAGTAGACGTTCTTTGGAAGCTCAACGTTGATGATTAGACCGTCAAATGATTGCAAACTCAACATATCACCTTCTTTTAGATAACCAGTTGCGCTTTCGACAGTCTCACTATTTAGTTCAAATTGTTCGAAAGATTCTGGGTCCATAAAGTGATAGTTGTTACCGTCTGTATACAAATATTGCACGGTGCGGTTACTTACTTCGGCTGAATCAATTTTGTCTTGACCCTTGAAAGTTTTTGGTATAACACTACCGTCAATCAAGTTCTTTAGCTTGACGTTGACGATACTGCCACCGCGACCAAGTACCTTTTGGTTATATTCGATCACGCGAAAAGGCTTGCCATCGATTTGGCAGACGACGCCTTTTTTCAAATCAGTCGGTTGATAAGCCATATAAAATCTCCGATTTTATGTTATTAGAATGTGGAATGTGGCTAATAGCTTTGGTTTCATTTGTTATTGAGTTGCGTGGCTATATTCCAATAGCTATATTCTATATTCTGTTCACCACAGGCGAACTAGCCTTGTGTTACGAATGGAAGCAAAGCCAAGTGGCGGCCGCGCTTGATAGCGACCGCTAGTTGACGCTGTTGCTTGTTAGATAGACCAGTCTTGCCGATTGGCTCAATCTGTCCATAGATGTTGATAAAACGTTGCAAAGTCTTGACGTCTTTGTAGTCAAAGAATGCAGGTGTATCTTTTTTGAATCTTTTAATTGCCATAGTGGCTCCTCTTGTAGAGTAGTAGTTGGTAGAT
>JBBRXL010000011.1:0-16126 GCA_038248455.1 Saccharimonadales bacterium (SeqCode) | reverse complement strand
CTCAGGTTGAAGTTACTTTCAATATTGACGCCAATGGTATATTGAACGTTACCGCTAAGGACAAGGGTACTGGCAAAGAACAAAGCATTACGATATCTGATAGTGGCAACATGAGCAAAGAAGATATTGAAAAAGCTCAAAAAGAAGCCGAAACACACGCTGATGAAGACAAGAAAAAGCGTGAATCAATCGACGCCCGTAACAGCTTAGAGAGCACAATCTATCAAGCCGAGAAGATGCCTGATGAGTTTAAAGATAAGATTTCTGATGAAGATAAAAAGGCTATTGAAGAGGCTGTAGAGGAAGCCAAAAAGCACAAGGATAGCGAAGACAAGGAAGAGCTAGAGGCCGCTGCCAAAGCTCTAAACGACGCTATTATGCCTATCGGTGCCAAGATGTACGAAGCCGCCAGCAAGGAAGAGGCACCAGCTTCCGAAGAAGATGGCGAGAAAAAAGCCGACGAACCAGTTGAAGGCGAAGTAGTCGAAGAGAAGTAAAAAGTAGCAAATATATAAACTAGCACTCTTGCATATTGAGTGCTAGTTTTATATTATAGATACAGATGAGTAAACGTGATTATTATGAAGTTTTGGGCATTAGCAAATCTGCTTCAGCCGATGAGATTAAAAAGGCCTATCGCAAGGCAGCTGTTTCACATCACCCCGACAAAGAAGGCGGTGATGAGACTAAATTCAAGGAGGCATCCGAGGCCTACGAAGTCTTAAAAGATAGTCAGAAGCGTCAACGCTACGATCAATTCGGTCATGCTGGTGTGGGCGGCGCATCGGGTGGAGGCGGAGGTAATCCTTTCGAGGGCTTTGGCGGACAAGGAGCACATTTTGATTTCGGTGATGGCGGATTAGGTGACATATTTGGTCAGTTCTTTGGTGGTGGCAATGGTGGTGGACGGCGCGGTCCACGGCGCGGCAGAGACGTCGAGGTTAGTATGCAACTTACGTTTGAAGAAGCGATCTTTGGCCTAGAGCACAAAGTTGAGATTGAGATGGATGATACGTGCGATCACTGCAAGGGCACGACCGTCGAGCCTGGTTATGAGATGAAAACTTGTGATACCTGTAAGGGCGCCGGTCAAGTCGGTAGGATCATGAACACTATGTTCGGCCAAATCCAACAGAACGTCACTTGTGAGACTTGTAGCGGCCGCGGTAAGGTTCCCGAGAAAGTCTGTACTGTTTGTCGTGGCAAGGGCACCAAGCGGGCCAAGCGCTCGATCAACCTCAAGATTCCCGCCGGTATCGATGACGGCGCCACGATACGTCTTAGCGGTCATGGTGAAGCCGTAGGCCAAGGTGAAAAAGGCGACCTCTATGTTCACATAAGAGTGAAGGCTCACAAGCATTTTACTCGCGAAGGCGACATCGTACTCTCGGAAGAGCATATCGGTATGGTTGAAGCAGCGCTAGGCACGGAGATAGAGATAGATACAGTTGACGGCACTGTACGCATGAAAGTGCCAGCTGGCACGCAGTCGGGTACTGATTTCAAACTATCCGGCCACGGTGTACCGCATATGCGTAGCGACAAGTGCGGCCCGCATATTGTCAGTATTGTTGTTGATACGCCAACCAAGCTTTCGAAGAAGCAAAAAGAAATCCTAACTAGTTTCTAGAATCGATACAAGCTAAATTTTTAGTATTTATTGGTAGTAAAATATAATTACTATATAATATAACAGTATTTTATCAATAGTAATATAGAGCTATATACTGTACAATGTTTAGTATTGTTACAATAATATAAATACGTGCTGCGTTTTAAAAGAAAGAATTAAATAAAATGATTGACCTAATGACATTAGATGTTGATAAACTTGGTCAATCTCTGAAGGCAATTCGCGAAGAAGCAATCGCTAGGGGTTGGAAAGTCGAAATCTTTAGGTCTAATAGGTTGCATCGAATATTCACGCGTGACGATGGTAAAAAAATGCATGTCTTTGGATCAGTTACGCCAGATACTGGTTATGCCGCCGCACATGCTTCTAACGATAAAATTTTGACCTACGAAATGCTTGAAGGTAGCGGCCTACCTCTTTTAGATCAGGTAATCGTTAAAAATGATAGTCAACTTGAAGATGCTGTGCGATTTATGATAAAGAAGAATAAAGTTGTCGTAAAGCCGGTTGACGGTTCGCACGGCGACGGTATAACTATGAATATATGCAACAAGGACAGCCTTATGGCTGCGATTAATGCTGCTCGTAAAGTAAAAAAGCAAAGCAATAATATAATTGTGCAGGAGCAATATGTTTACGATACGATGTACGACTTGCGTATTCTAATTATTAACCAAAAGTATATTGGTGCGATTTGGCGTGTACCAGCCAGGGTTTATGGTGACGGTATCAGTACGATAGAACAGCTGATAAATACCGAGAATCAATCCGATAATAGAGGACCTGCTTATAAAGTAGCACTAACCAATATCAATGTCGAACGGGCTCGATCGTTCCTTGGAACTAAAATCGAAACAATTCCGCATGTTGGTGAAGAGGTGCAGGTTGTAGATGTCGCTAATTATGGGGCCGGGGGTGAAACAGTTGATGTAACTGATGATATTCCGGGTTGGCTTATCGAAGATGCCCAAAGAACAGCCGGTATATGTGAAATTGTTGTAGCTGGAGTGGATTTCATGCTTGCCCAAGCTCCGAAACCTGGTATGAGTAGAGGCGAGCTTATGCCAGCTATCACAGAGGTGAATAAAGGTCCTTTATTGTCTATGCACGATACTCCCACTAAAGGCAGAGGCGATAGAGGCGCGACCAAGGCTTTTATGGATCATCTAGCAACTCTATAATATACTAATTGTCACTGTGAACTTGTAGGTATATATGGCTATCGCCAAACCATTAATGCTTGACAGTTATCTATTTTTGGTATATAATTAACAGATAAGTATTATGAACAATAAATATAAATTTCCGATTGCAGCTCATAGCTATTTTCGCGCTATCAACAAAGAGCAAGAGCGTGCTTTATTTTTGAATTCAGATACGTATCAGCCCAAGTTCACGTACGGGAAAGATTTTGACATAGAAGTAATCAAGGGTCGGCAGAATAAAGCCTCTGGGAGCGTTAAAGTTTTTGAAATGTTGGGTTTTGTGGGGGTTGCGGCTGAGCTTCAGCGGGACGCAGATTATTTTATAAGCTATCGTAAGCTTAACGGATCTTTGTTTGGTGAGCCAAAGAAAGAGCTTGTATTAGATATTTTATATAATTTGTCTAAACGCATAAAAGGCTCCAATGCAAAATACTTTAGTGAAATAGCTCATATGGCCAGTTTAGGTACCGTTTTGCGAGATAACACGAGACCGACTAGCGACATTTTTCAAAAGTATAAAGAATATTTTCAAAAATATTCATCGCTAAGTGATAACGACAACCGTGATGTTTTAGGCTTATTGGGTATTCATATGGAAAAGTCAGGACTTATTAGTGAGGGCTGGAGACTAAACGTCTTAAAAGATAATAATTCACCAGCAAGGATAAATCAAAAAGCTAAGAAAATTACAATTGGAGATATGTATGCGCCGAGAACTAGTCGGGCTGCTTCTCGTATCGTCGCCCATGAGGTCTACGGCCATGCAGTTAGAGGCAGTCGTTCGACGATTGATGAAAGTGAAGGATTTGCTATTTTGCTAGAACAATTGGTCGGCGATAGTTTCAGTTATCGACGCTCTTATCGTTATTTAGCTGTTGGTATTGGATGGGGCGTTTTGGGCGAACCGATGGATTTTCGGCGAGTTTTTGAGATTGTATGGCGGGCTATGGTTATCGGTAGTTCGTATAGTGTTGAAAACGCGCGAAGCCACGCATTTGACGAATGTTACAGAGCGTTTAGGGGTGGACGGCCTGAAATACCTGGTGCAGTTTTTTTGAAAGATGGTATTTACTTCGATGCGAATATTCGTATGTGGGATATGCTTAAAAACAGCAAACTCAGCTATAATGAATTCGTAGATATTATTGAAGGGAGGCGAGAATTACTGTCATGAAAAAAGTTTTGATAATCGGCTCAAAGTATAGCGGGACTAAGAACGACCCAAATAAGATTTTTGATAGTATGCTGTCTGATGGCATAGAGCCAGAACTTATTTTATGGGAAGATATTGTCTTTGATATTCAGACAAATAGGGTCAGATTATTGATTAACGGTAGAGATATTGCCAGCGAGAAATTTGATTTATTAATTGCAATCGGATGGTACAAGAACGGTGAAAAATCGATCTATAGGGACGTTGCATATTCGGTTGGTTTGATTATGTCTAGGAATTGCGCCAAGATTTGGAACAGTGAGATAATTCACCAAAGATCAACGTCCAAGCTCTCTTGCATGGTTCAGCTTGCGTTAGAGGGTATCCCTGTTCCGTCAACTATGTTTAGTCTAGGCGCATTGAACGACGGGGAGCTACCTGCTATGCCATTTGTAGCAAAGGCTGCATCGGCTAGTCGGGGCGATCTTAATTTTCTAATAAAGTGTCACGACGATATGTCTCAGGTTCATGAATCTGAAGCACATTTCATTTTCCAGCCTTTTCTGGTTAATGATCACGACCTCAGAGTTATATGTTTTAGCGGAAACCCGAAATTAATAATGCGAAGATCGCGTGCCGTTGATGCGAATACGCACTTAAACAATACATCTCAAGGGGGAAATGCCCAGTGGCAGGAATTGAGTTCTGTTCCACTGATGCTATTGACAAAATGCCAAGAAATTTGTACAATAATGAATAGAGAAATGGCTGGAATAGATCTTATTCCAGATAAATCATCTGATTTTGGCTACAGCTGCTTAGAGGTAAATGCTATACCTCAATTAACATCGGGCGTAGATAGTCAAATAAAATTAAAAGCATTTTCTGATGCAATAAACGAACTATAGGAGATTATTATGAAGATTGGTATTTTAACAAGAACTCCGGGCTACACTGTTCGTCGTCTGCGTGAAGAGGCTAGGGCTAGAGGGCACGATGTCCAGACAATTAAATATCCTGAATGTTATGTTGAGATTCAGCAAAATAAACCTACTGTTCGTTATCGTGGTAAAAGCTTAGATGATTTCGACGCAATTATACCTAGGATTCTGCCTGGTATGACGACATATGGCACTGCGATAGTTCGTCAATTTGAAATGATGGGCACATATACGCCAGTCAAATCAATCGCTATTAGTCGTTCAAGGGATAAACTAAGGTCTATTCAATTGCTTGGAAAGTCTGGTATCGGAATTCCAAAGACTGTGTTTTCAAGGGAAACTAGCGACGTCGATGACTTACTTGACCATTTAGGTACTCCAGTAATTATCAAGCTTGCCTCTGGTATGCAGGGGAATGGTGTAGTGCTTGCGGAAACTCGTAAGGTAGCACGCTCTGTTATTCAGGCCTTTTACGTTAACGATACAGCCTTTTTGATCCAAGAATTTATCGAAGAGTCTGCCGGTACGGATATTCGAGTTTTTGTTGTTGGTAACCAAGTTGTGGCTAGCATGAAAAGACAGAGTCTCGATGATGATTTTCGCTCAAATATACACCAAGGTGGAAGTGGTACGGTCGTTAAGCTGTCGGAGGACGAGAAAAAGGTTGCCCTAAAAGCTGCTAAATCTATGGGCTTGGCTATCTGTGGTGTTGACATGATGCGTTCAAATCGTGGTCCTTTAGTGCTTGAGGTTAATTCGGCACCTGGTCTTGAGGGCATAGAAACCGTCACGGGCCGTAATATTGCAGGCAAAATTATTGATTACATCGAACAAAACGCCAAGCGTAACAACAAAAAAGACAAAGTCGGCGCGTAGATACAACCTGCTATAATAATGCTTATGATATTCATGAGCATTATTTATGAATCTAATTAAGCGTAACGGTGTGGCGATTATTATCACTGCCGTGCTAGCTGTGATGCTTTACGTGGCGATTGTCTTTGTTATGGATAATATGATCGGGCGAACTAAACTAACGCTTGGAGACGGTGTTTATAGTGCCAAGCTAGCTACCAATCGGGATGAGCGCGACACGGGCCTGGGTGGTCTTGGCAGCTTGGGCGAGAGCCGTGCACTAGTGATGGCTTTTCCAGAGGACGGCCTATGGGGGGTTTGGATGAAAGACATGAAGTTCCCGATCGATATTATTTGGCTTGATTCTGCGAAAAAAGTCATTCACATAGAACAAGAAATATCTCCTGACATAGGAACAAGCCGGACGTTTTATCCACGCAGTCCGGCGCGTTATGTAGTTGAACTACCGTCGGGTAGCGTTAAGCTCAAGAGTATAAAATTAAAACAAACCGCTAACTTTGACGTTGGCGACAGGAGTATAGAGTAGTGATTGTTTTGACAATTTTTATCGTTTTGGCTCTCGTCATTTTCATGTCGTCTTATATAACTAGACGTCGATTCGGCCTTCTGGGGCTTGCCTTGGCGGCTGGCGCGACGCTCAGCACTATCTGGGGTTATGATGCCGGATTAGTCGTTGGTGCGTTTGGTATATTTCCTTCTAGCACTATAACCACCGCTGTTACACTTTCGATTATCGTTATGTTACCATCTTTCGTATTACTGTTTCATGGTTACGCCTACAAGGGGTTTATTGGTAGGATTATTGGGGCACTCATGTTTACGCTACTATCAATGGCGTTCTTGGTGGAGCCTCTTGGGTATGCACTAGACCTAAACGGTGTAGGTGGAGATGCTTATCGCTTCATACAAGAGTATAAGTCACTGATTATAAGTGTTGGGTTGATATTTGCAGTGGTTGATTTGTTCTTTACCAAGCCTGCGGCTTTGGCTCAAAAGCATTCCAAACGTTGACAAACTACCCCTATAAATGGTACATTCTTTAGAGTTGTTTTGATAAATATATCAGAGTAACAATACGAGGCCATAGCTCAGTTGGTTAGAGCACCTGCCTTTTAAGCAGGGTGTCGTGGGTTCAAGTCTCACTGGCCTCACCAAATAAAATAATCCATCTTTTGATGGATTATTTTATCTTATGTTATATACTGTTTTTATGAATTGGTGGTTGCTGAGACGCAAAGTTCATACATCTTGGTTGATAACTATTTTGAGTGCTTCGTTTATAGTCGGGGTGAGTCTTGCGGGTTCGTCTTCATTTACATTCTTTACTAGCTGGTTGTGGCTGGTACTAGCGTTTGTGCTTGTGATTATTATTTGTGCTCGGCGGTATATTTACTTGATACCTGTTTTGGTCATCATTGGCTTGTTTATAGGCTGGTGGCGCGGAGGACTGCAAGCCGAAAGCTATCAGGAGATAAGAGATTCATACGGTAAAAACGTCGTAGTAGTCGGAAATGTTCGTGAAGATGTTGATAGTGACAACGATGGCCACGTTGTGGCGAGCTTGAATAATTTAATAGTGAACGATAGGCGTGTAGACGGCAGTCTATGGGTTACCTTGAGTAGTTCACTCGATATTCAGCGCTCGGATGTATTGACTATCGATGGAAAGATAAGCCCAGGATTCGGGAGCTATTCTGGCGCAGTGTACAGAGCTAATCTGAAAAAAGTACAGCGCCCGTCACCTGGTGATGTAGCTTTACATTTTCGCAATTGGTTCTCCGATGCCGTACGCGGGGCTATCGGAGACCCTGAGTCAAGTCTCGGTATAGGCTATTTGGTTGGTCAAAAGAAAGCACTGCCGGCGGATCTAATAGAGGCGCTCAAGATAGCAGGTCTAACCCATGTTGTTGTGGCGAGCGGTTATAACTTGACGATATTAGTAAGGTTAGCTAGGCGACTATTTGCCAAAATATCGAAATATTTAGCAGCCCTGTCTTCGGGTCTTATGATATTCGGGTTTGTCATGGTAACCGGGATGAGCCCTAGTATGACAAGGGCCGGCATCGTCGCTAGCCTTAGTTTACTAGCCTGGTATTACGGTCGTAAATTTAACCCAATAATTTTACTAATTTTTGTTGGAGCTATCACGCTTGTCATAAACCCTAGCTATGTCTGGGGTGATCTTGGATGGGAGCTATCTTTTGCGGCTTTTGCTGGGGTTATGATATTGGCGCCGCTTCTAAAAGAGTACTATTTTGGCGATCGGGAAATCAAATTTATTGGACAAGTATTGATCGAAACTTTATCGGCTACAATTATGACTGCACCGATATTGATAAGTGCCTTTGGGCAAATATCAAACGTTAGTTTAATTGCCAACATGTTGATATTGCCACTAGTTCCCTTGGCTATGCTACTGACGTTTATAGCCGGAATAGGCGTTTTGATAGTACCGGCTACGCATGTATTTATAGGCAAACCGGCGGAATGGCTACTTGGATATATGATAAATGTTGCCGATTACTTATCGAATTTACCGTGGGCACTTGCAAAGATTGATTTGTCGACTACGGGCGTGGTGGTTGTTTACGGACTTATCGTATCGTTTTGTATTTACCTGTGGCGCGTTACGGGATATAACTTGCGCGAGTCAAACATCGTCAAGTAATCTGTTATAATGGGAGTAAAGATATTTATTTGCATGGAGAATTATTATGTCAGGACACAGTAAGTGGTCAACTATCAAACGCGAAAAAGGCGCCAAAGACGCCAAGCGAGGAGCTGTATTTACGCAAATCGGCAACCAGATCGCTATCTCGGCTCGATCTGGAACTGACCCAACTATGAACTCGGCACTTGCTATGGCAATAGAAAAAGCCAAACGGGCCAATATGCCAACTGCAAATATTCAACGAGCAATCGACCGAGTGTCTGACAAAAACGCTGCTGTGCTGGAAGAAACAGCCTACGAAGGCATGGGTCCAGGGGGCGTTGGTATAATTATAGAGACAGCAACAGACAACAAGAACCGTACTTTTCCTGATGTTAGAAGTGCATTGACAAAAAACGGTGGACGTATCGCCGATGCCGGTAGTGTCATGTTCCAGTTTAGTCGTAAGGGAGTTATTCGAGTTGAAGCCATTGGCGAAGATGCACTACTTACTATTCTCGACGCAGGCGCAGAAGATGCTGTTGAGGAAGATGGTGAGATAACGGTCTATACGGATCAAAAAGAGCTTGCCAAAGTGCGCCAATCTATAATCAATTCCGGCCTAACTATTAGTGAGGCGGAGCTGCAGTATGTTCCAAATGCCAATATCGAGATTGATGATGTCGAGACGGCAAATAAGATTATGAAAATCATGGATGCGCTCGAAGATCTTGACGATGTTGTCAATGTCCATACAAATGCCGACATAATTGCTGATATTTAGTTGAATTTTTAATTAATTTTCTGTATTATTTTGATATGCGTAAGATATTGATGGTGGCAATATTTTTTCTATTATCTCTTTCATTTAACTTTATGTATATACAGGGCACATCAGCAGTTAGTCCAAATATTATCATTAGCCAAGTTCAGTCTGGTGCACTTTCTACGGAAGTATCAATTACAACTGAAGTTACTGCAACCAAAGAATTTATATCGATTTATAATAATAGTGTCGATAGGGTTGATATTACAGATTGGTGTTTAACCAACAAAGTCGGTGTACCATTTGCTTGTTTTACGCCAACTTCAGCATACGAAACGCTGCATCTGTCGAGTTTTGGTTATGCGACAATTAGTTCTGATAGTTTTTCTACTCAGCATGGTTACTTAGGTGACGTCGTATATCCAACTACCAATCACAGCTCGGGAAGTATCACGGCGGGGAGTGATACGATAACATTGATCGACGCTAACGGCTCGGCTATTGATGCTGTCAGCTGGACGACAAGCTTGACTGGCGGTTCATTGTTACAAAGGAGGTTAGCTGAAGATTCGAGTAATCAATTGCTCGACACAGATGCTACTTCTGACTTTCAGAAGTTGAGCGTCCTGGTTGTACCGCCTAGTAGCGTAGAAGAAGTTATCACACTAGTCGATCTTTGCTCAAATATCACCGATACTCAAGTGACGATACCCGACGGCTATATTATTGATACTAATGGTGAATGCGTTATTCCGCTTGATGTTTGTGGCAATATTGCTGGATTGCAGGTATTTGTACCAGATGGTTACGGAATCAACTCGGCTGGCAATTGCGTAGTAGATGTTTGTCAAAATATAGACGGGCTTCAGGACAGTATACCGGTAGGCTTAGTTGTCTCAAGCGGCGACCAATGTCATTTGCCAGACGTGTGTATTAACCTAGATGGTCTACAGGAAAGCTTGCCGGATGGTTATTATACTGACAACGATTCCAGCTGTTGGCTTGATCTACTGGAGGTTAGAATCAACGAGATAATGCCGAACCCGGCGGGTGATGACACTGGACACGAGTTTATCGAAATATATAACCCATATAATGAAACCGTTTCACTAAATAATTACAAATTATTGGTTGGTAGTAAATATATTTCGTTTCCGCAAGACACTGTTATTGCACCCAAGGCATATTATGTAGTTAGTAATTCGGTTACGCCTTTCACACTTACAAACACTGGATCAGATGTTTCTTTGTGGAGTATAGACGGTAGACAAATCGGCGAAAAAGTTAGTTATATTTCTGCACCAGATGATGAATCGTGGGCGCTCATTGATAATAGTTGGCAATATACGAATCAGTTAACTCCTGGCAGTGAGAACTTAGCAAATTACATTGAACCAGAGCCAGTAGAGACATCTGTTATTGTAAGTGAGCTAAAGCCATGTGCGCCGAATCAATATCGAAGTCCTGAAACAAACCGATGTAGACTGCTAGTTACGGTCGGTTCGGTACTCGTAGCTTGCAAGGACGGACAATATAGAAGTGAGATTACAAATCGTTGTCGTAATATCGCCTCAGATGTGGGAGTATTGGGGGCTTGTGATGATAAACAAGAACGCAATCCTGAGACGAATCGTTGTCGCAATATTGTTAGTAGTGCAATACCACAAGCCGCATATGCGGTCGAACCATTTTCTGATTCTTCGAACGATTCTATTCAGATGTTGAGCTTCTTGGGTATAAGTTTGGTGGCAATTTTTTATGCAATCTGGGAATGGAGACCGGAGCTCAAGAAACTTTTCTCTAGATAGTTTATACTAATTGGTATGAGAATAATTGGTATCGATCCTGGCACTGGAATATTGGGATTCGGTGTAATAGATGTTATCAAAAATAAGATGACACTGGTTGATGCTGGCGTCGTGACGACACCTGCCCATACTCCGCACGACGAACGACTTGAGGATATCTACGATAGTTTGATGGAAATAATTGCTAGTACTAAACCAGATGCTATGTCTATCGAAAAACTTTTCTTTGCGCAAAACGTAACAACGGCTATGTCTGTGGCTCAGGCAAGAGGCGTCGCTATGCTAGCTGGAAGAAAGGGCGGCATGCCGATAGCTGAATATACGCCACTGCAGATAAAACAAACCGTAACTGGATACGGCAAAGCCGATAAAAAACAAGTCCAGGAGATGGTACGTATACAACTCGGTCTCAAAGATGTTCCGAAGCCCGACGACTGCGCCGACGCACTAGCGGCAGCGATTACACATTCTCTGATGAGTCGGGTATAATAGCTATATGATTGCACACGTATTTGGTAAAGTGGCTGAGAAGTTTGGTAATTCCGTTATTGTTGACGTGGGCGGTATTGGCTACGAGGTTCAAGTTCCGGCTGGTGATTACGATAGGGCGCTCATACGCGAAGATGTTAAGTTTTACACCTACCACCATATCCGTGAACAGTCGCAGGATTTATTCGGCTTTTCTAGTCTAGCTAGTAAGAAATTATTTGAGATGCTCATAACTGTTCAGGGAGTAGGCCCAAAAGCCGCCTTGGCAATACTGAGTCTTGGCGACGGTGAGGCGGTTCGTAACGCTGTGGCAAACAGCGACTCTGTATATTTATCTCAGGCTAGTGGCGTTGGTAAAAAGACGGCCGAAAGAGTCGTAGTTGATTTGTCTGATAAAGTCGGTATGCCGATAATCTACAAGACCGGCGGTGGAATACAAACTGAGATAAATACAAACGACGAGGCCTTGGAGGCGCTAATTGCACTCGGCTTTAACTTATCCGATGCAACGAAAGCTTTGATAGGCGTTGATGGCGGGCTGTCGACTTCGGGGCGTGTCAGACAAGCCTTAAAAGGTAATAACTAATGGCAATTGAGAGAATTGTAGATACAACAGTACACGAAGACGCCGATGATGCGATTATCGAGATATCTCTGCGGCCGAAAGATTTTTCAGAATACGTCGGCCAAGATCGTCTCAAGAAGAACCTCAAATTAGCCATCGACGCTGCTAAAAAGCGTGGCGATAGCTTGGACCATGTCTTGTTATACGGTCCTCCTGGACTTGGTAAAACCACCATGGCTAGCGTGATTGCTCATGAGATGGGTAAGAGTTTACGTGTAACTTCTGGACCAGCCATCGAAAAAGCAGGCGACTTGGCCAGTATATTGACCAACCTGGCTGATGGCGACATACTTTTTATCGATGAGATACATCGACTCGGCCGGTCAATCGAAGAAGTGTTATATAGCGCTATGGAAGATTATAAATTGGATATTATGATCGGCAAAGGCCCAGCCGCCAGGAGTGTGCGCTTGGATCTGCCTAGGTTTACCGTCATTGGAGCTACGACTCGAACTGGTTCGCTCTCGGCACCTCTGCGCGATAGATTCGGTATTGTTCACCGACTGGAATTTTACACCAATGACGAGATTGCCAAAATTATCGAACGAGCAGCCCGAATACTGGAGAGTAATATTCATCCCGATGCAGCCAAAATGCTATCGACTCGTGCTAGGTTGACGCCGCGAATTGCTAACCGTTTACTCAAGCGAGTTCGTGATTATGCGGACGTTAACGGTGACGGCATAATCGATACAGTTATTACTCAATCCGCTCTAGATTTACTTGAAGTTGACGAACTAGGTCTTGACCCTGGCGATAGGAACTTGCTAAATAGCATGATCGATAACTATGGCGATAATCCAGTAGGACTAGCGACTATTGCCGCCCTAACGGGTGATGAAGCAACTACCATAGAAGATTTCTATGAGCCTTATCTACTACAAATCGGGTTTATCGAGCGCACGCCAAGGGGTAGAAGGGTCACACCAAAAGCCTATAAGCACATAGGTAGACATAAATAGCGATTTAATTGGTATAATACTAATATGACTGATGATCAGATGGAGCAATACGAAAAACCAGTAGCCTATGATTCTGAAGGCCAACCGCTATATTCTCATCCACAAGCTCAAAAAAGCTCTACACATCAAATAGTGCACGTATCAAGAGCACTTGAACCTTATCAGCAGGAAGTAAGTCCTGAAACTAAAATAAAACACGATCGATCGATGGAATTGTTCCCAAATCTCAATCTTAGTGATGGTGAATATATCATTACTGCCGTAAGGCGTCACCTTATAGGATTATTCTTGCCGATGTTTGCTGGTGTCACATTGTTATCTATGACTCTATCGCTACTTTTCAATTATGATCTAGTATTTAAAGCTTTAAATATATCTAGCGACTCAATTAGCGTCACCAGCGTATTTATACCCCTATTGTTATTTTCTGCTTTAATTCTACTGGGTACCTATGTTTCTTATTATGTATATTCAAAGAATAGATTTTATCTAACAAATGAAAGTGTAATACAGGAGACACAGACAAGTTTGTTCTCGCACCACGAGCAGACTGTAAGCCTTTTGAACGTCGAAGATGCGAGCTATGACCAGAGGGGTATATTCCAACAATTATTTGATTACGGTTCGATACGACTTAGTACTGAGGGTGACGAGACTACCTATAAGTTTGATTTTGTAGCCAACCCAAAGCAACATATAGCAGTTCTCAATAATGCAGTTGAGGCATTTAAAAATGGCCGGCCAGTTAATCCTAGCGATCAAGACGACTAGTGTTTGTTAGTTTTTACGAAATCATTTTCGTTTTGTAGGTTGGCACGTAGTGTGTAGCCAGAGCATTTATCACTTTGGCAATTATTTGGTTCATATCGGTATTCGCTATCAGCACTTCCTATTTTGTTGCCATTTGGGTCTGTGAACAACTCTGGGTCAACCGACGGTAGAGCTTTTTCGTCTATAGAAACTGGATAGTAATTGTTCGCTCTAAAGAATACTTCCTCTAAGCTGTAATACATAGCATTGATGGATACTTTTCGTTTATCGTCGCGTGATGTTGTTGAAATATTGTTCTTTTGGGTGAAGAATAAAACACTAGCCACAGCTAGGACTGATATTATTATGATTATTTCGATGACTGTGAATCCGCTAGAACGTTTATTCATATTTTTCTATTATAGCAAATTATAGTATAGACAAGTATAATAATAGATAGATTAAAGAGAGGGAATATTATGGCTGCAAAAAAAACTACAAAAGATCCGATTGGAGAAAAACCTACCGCCAGCGAAGGTAAGTTAAAGGCACTAGGTCTTGCTCAAGAGCAAATCAATAAACAATTTGGTGACGGTGCTATTCGCCGCCTTGGTGACACGACTACTGTTGATGTCGAACTAGTTAGTAGTGGAGCATTGTCACTAGACTTAGCACTTGGAGGTGGTTATCCAAAGGGTAGGATCATAGAAGTATACGGACCGGAATCATCAGGAAAAACTACTTTGACTCTACACGCAATAGCAGAGATTCAAAAGCAAGGTGGTACAGCCGCCTTTATCGATGCCGAACACGCTCTTGACCCAGCCTACGCGCGCAAACTAGGTGTAGATACTGATAATCTTTTGGTTGCGCAGCCAGACAATGGCGAGCAAGCACTTGAAATTGCTGAGACCTTAGTAAGATCCAACGCTGTTGACCTTGTCGTAGTGGACTCTGTGGCTGCGCTTGTACCTCAGGCCGAAATAGATGGTGAGATGGGCGATAGTCATATGGGTCTACAGGCTCGTTTGATGAGTCAAGCCCTAAGGAAACTAACCGGTATCATCAGTAAGAGTCATACCACTGTTATATTCATTAACCAGATTCGTATGAAGATTGGCGTTATGTTCGGTAATCCAGAAACTACGACTGGTGGTAACGCCTTGAAGTTTTATGCATCTGTACGGTTAGATATTCGTCGAACCGGTCAGATTAAATCGGGCGAAGATATAATCGGTAGTCGTACAAAAGTTAAGGTCGTCAAAAATAAGATTGCTCCTCCTTTTAGAGTAGCTGAATTTGACATCATGTATGACGTTGGAATATCAAAAACAGGTGACGTCCTGGACCTTGCTGTTATCCACGGTATTGTCGACAAGGCCGGTGCTTGGTTTGCATATGCTGACGCCAAAATCGGACAAGGTAGAGAAGCCAGCAAGGAATATCTAAAAGAAAATCCAAAAGTACTAGCAGAAATTGAAGCCAAGGTTCGTGCGAAAGTTGCCGAAGAAGCCGCCTAGTTACATGAAAATAACATCAATCTCTATTCAGGCTCGTGACAAAAATCGAGTTAACGTTTCGGTTGATGGAAAATATAGATTTAGTCTAGATATATTCCAAGTTGGAAGTCTCGGTCTCAAGATTGGTAATGAATACGCCGAAGCAGAGATAATTAGTCTTGAGACCGAGAGTCAGTTCGGCAAAGTATATGGTCGCTCTCTTGAATATTGTCTAATGAGGCCTCATAGCGTCAAAGAAGTTAGGGATTATCTATATAAAAAGACTAGATCCAGGCTAAATAAAACTGGAGAAATTGTTCCTGGCATAGACAAATCTATTACTGATCGAGTTTTAGAAAAATTGATGGAAAAGAACTACGTAAATGATCAAAAGTTTGCAAGTTATTGGATAGAAAACCGGTCACTTAAAAAGGGAATTAGTCAGCGCAAGCTTGTGTCAGAACTCAGATCAAAAGGTGTCGAATCTTCCGTCATTGATGGATTAATGGTGGACAGTGAACGAAGTGATGATGATGAGATAATGAAGATTATTACCAAAAAAGGACAAAAATACACCGATCAAAATAAGCTAATTGCATATCTTGCAAGACAAGGCTTTGACTACGACGATATAAAATCGGCTCTACAAAAAATCGATTAATAATCAATACTATCTGGTTGAGGGCTTGAGCTTCTAAATGGGTTAACAAAGTCTCTTTGTTGGATTTGTTTTACTGGTTCGGGTCTCTTGGCGGTTGTTCGAACTATT
>JBBRXL010000010.1:0-17091 GCA_038248455.1 Saccharimonadales bacterium (SeqCode) | reverse complement strand
TTTTACTTAGTTCGTCGTATGATATTTGAAGCAAGTTTTTAATCTCTTCGTTGCTGAGTTTTGAGAGTTGTTTGTTGTCGGTTATCATGGACCAGTTTATATCTGGTTCTGCGAAGAAGTAATCTGTCAAGATGGCCAAATCGGCTAGCGTTTTGAGGCGGTCTTGGACTAGGGTTAGGATTTGTTTTTTGTGCTCTTCGTTGGAGTTTTTGGCGCTGGCTGGCCAAAAATCAGGCTTAGACTGCTCGCGTCCTTCAATAAACGGCTTCGCGCCGAGTTTGAGATCGGGTCCCGACGCCGATTCAAGCTCGGGCTGCAGGGGTTTATTGAAAGAAGCGACCAGCTCGCCGCCGGATACAATATCATAAAGTGCGTCAAGACTAAGCGCCCGGATATGTTGGCCGTTGAGCCAAAGTAGTCGTTGTTCGTCGAACCGAGCTGGAGATTTCTGGACGCGTTCTAGGCTGAACTTTTCAATTAGTTCGGAGGGTGTGAAAATTTCTTGTTCAGTGCCATCGTTCCAGCCGAGTGTTGCGAGGAAATTCATCATAGCACCCGGTAGGTAGCCTTCTTTTTGGTAGTCAAGTATGTCTTTGGCGCCATCGCGTTTGCCAAGTTTTTTGACACCGCTCATCGCCATAACGTAAGGTAGAGTTGCTAGAACCGGACGTTTGATGTGTAGCGCGTCGTAGAGATTTAGAAATTTTGGAGTGCTACTGATGAATTCTTGACTACGAAGCACGTGACTGACGTTCATCAGCATATCATCGATAATATGACAGAAGTTGTAGGTTGGATAGCCGTCGCCCTTGATCAATATAAAATCATCTATAGACTCTGGGCCGGCATGTAGCTCCCCCATCACCGCGTCTGTCCAAGTATATTCTTGGGGATCAGATTTAAACCTTAGTGGTTGAGAACCGTCCCATATTGGTGGGGCCTCTGGTCGGTATTCACGGTATAAAAATGGCTTTTTTTGAGCTTTGGCTCGGTTGCGAAAATCTTCAAGCTCTTCCCTGCTGTATGGGTCGGCATAGGCGCGACCATCGGCAATTAGTTTCTCGGCCCACTCTTTATAAATATCAAGACGTTCGGATTGTTTATAAGAGGCGTATGGTCCGCCAATATCAACTCCTTCGTCCCAGGAGAGGCCGAGCCACTTGAGACTTTTGATGATGTGCGCGGTACTGCCCTCGACTTCACGCTCTTTGTCGGTGTCCTCGATACGTAGGATGAACTTACCACTGTCCTTTTTGGCCTGTAACCATGCAAAAAGTGCAGTTCTGGCAGCACCAACGTGCATAAATCCGGTTGGGCTGGGTGCGAAACGGGTGCGGGTTGGTAGGTGGTTATCTGTAGATGGTGATTGATTTGGAGACATATTATCCTCTATTATAACAGATATAACTTCATATAACTTCTCTATCTACTACCTACCAAATACCAACTACCAAGCTACAGACTAGTCGCCATTCGGCGAATCTGATCATTCGATAGAGGTGCATTTCCTTCGATTGTATATAGTATGCCGCGGTTGACCCAGGCTGCGTTACCACCGTAAGTGTAGATTGTTAGGCCGCGCTCTTGGCTAGTTATATAGCGGTCATTTGAGTTTTTCTTGACGATATTTTCGAGAACTGCCGATGAGTCCCATGAGCTTTTTACCTGTTTTAATGTAAATTTAGTTTCGCCAGTATTTGCTTTGAAGTTGATTGTCACCTCGCCTTCACTGAAGGAGACGGCCCCGTCTATGCCGTAGCCGTCGGGGTGATAGTCTGGGTAACGAGCGTCTATGCCCGCTTGGGCGGAAGCTATTTTGACTGAGAGATTAGGCATATTGATATACGTAAAATAGGCGCCTATAACGGCGATTACAATTATAATTATGGCAATAGTTATTGCTTTGGGACTACGTTTTAGAGTTGAGATCTTCGGTAATTTAACGGATGGTTTATTCATGGCCGAGGCTATAGCGGCGTTCTTGATGTCGGCAGATGTTACACTAACTAGCTTGGGTTTTTGTTGCTGTTTTATGTCAACTCGATCTGTCATAGGATGGGTTTGAGCGGGAATATCCGTTCGCGTCTTTGTCTGCGGCACTTGTTTTTCTACGATAGGATTTGTTCTACCGAAATGTGTTATCTGGGAGCTTTTAGCGACATCCATTGAGCGTCTTTTGGTCGGAAGACTGACGTTTATAGGTCTTGATGAGGCGGGCTTCTTGGCTACGCGTCGTATAAGTGTTTGGGACCTTTGAGGTGCACGATGAATGTCATTCATGTTAGTATTTCTGAGATTTGTTTTTGGACGACTTTCGACGTCATCGCTTTTGGTTTGGTTCATTTATATCCTCATAGGTTCCAGATTATTGACTTGTAGTTATACAAAGCTTTAACACTATATTAGAAAGCTTATGCTAATATTGCAAGGTTTTGATCAAAAAATGTATACAAATTTGCTATAATACATCTAATACCATGTATCAAAGACCTAGTAAAAAAAGACGTATCATCAACCGAGTAACTGTTTATACTATAATGACCAGCTCTGTTATATTGTTAGTCACCTTTTTGATATTTGTTATTATGGGTTATCAAATTGATACCGACAGTGGCAAGATCGAAAGAACTGCTCTGCTACAATTTGCATCGGTGCCGTCGGGAGCTGAAGTGAGAGTAGACGGTAAAAAACTAAGTGCTCAAACTCCAACGAAGTCTACGGTCCTAGAAGGTACTCATACATTTGAAGTAAAAAAGACAGGATATAACACCTGGAAGAAGACGTTATCGATCAAATCAGGAACTTTAACTTGGTTGGACTACGTTATGTTGGTCCCCTTGAAGTATGATGTTGCTGTTCAACAAACTTATACAAGTCTGTATAAGTCTTTGCCGGCTCCGGACTATAAACATATAGCCATCCAGCAAAGCAATAGCGCGCCAACGTTCGATATAGTCGATGTATCATCAGATAAGATTAGTTCAAAACAGATTATTATACCTCCGGATATATACAGTGATAGTGTCAACAAGGCCGTTGTTCATTCTTTTGAAATAGATAGTTGGGACCGGGATGGAAGATATATCTTGGTTAAGCACATATACGGTGACAAAAAAGAATGGATAGTGCTTGATATCAAAAATACTCAGACTATTGATAATATATCCAAAACAATGTCTATGGATTTTGACAAGCTGACTTTTTCTGGAACAAGTGGAAATGTATTTTATGGATTATATAGTGGCAATGTTAGTAAATTTGATATATCTGTCTCGCCTACCGTTCCAAAAGTATTGATTTCAAAGGTTCAGAATTTTGAGCTTTATAAAACCGACGTTGTGACTTATGTCGGGCTTGGTCAGGCTGATAACTCCCAGGACCGAGTTGTTGGCTTATATCGCGAGGGTGACGCAGAACCGCACATCTTGCGTACGGTTGATGCAGTCAACCGGGATGAACTGAACGTTGCAACGGCTAGGTATTTCGACGAAGACTATCTGGCGATAAGCGAGGGCAATAAAGTAACAGTTCTCAATGGTAGTTACCCTGCGTCTGGTAGTCAAGATGGTTCAAGCTTGGCCTTTAAGACCGTTTTCTCTACTCCGTCAGCCGTAACTAACCTGAGCTTCGGCGCAACTGGAGATTACGTATTGGCTCAGTCGGGTGGAACTATGACTAGCTACGGTGTTGAACATGAGCTTATAAATCAATATAAGCTATCTGATGACGCCAATATGTCGAATGTAAAATGGCTTGATACTGACCATTTATGGACTAGTTTTGATGGACGGCTACATATTTTAGACTTTGATGGGCAGAATAGTTATGCCATCAATCCAGCACTGACGGATCAAGCAGCGCTACTCACGCCTAGTGGGCGCTACTTGTATAGTTTTAGCAAGAATGGTGATAGCTATGTTCTACAAAGAGTTAGACTAACTCTTCCTTAGTTACTTAGCGCCAAATAATCTTTCAAAGAAAGTCGGAGAATTACCTGGTAATGGTGATGTGGATTGATTGGTGGTTGCTGTTGCAGGTGCTGCTTGGGACGCCGATGGGTCTGGACTTGTCTGCTCTGCTATGACCAGTAGGCGGTGCAGAGACGTCCCAAGAGGCGTACAGGTCACTAGAGTCAGGACCGGCTTCTTGGTATCATATACGAGCTTACTGACGTCGTCTGGCTCGACAACGACCTTGCTTGTTACCGTATAAGTATAACGTTTGCTATTGTAGTTGGCATATATGCTGTCACCAGCGTTTAATTTATCTAGTTGGGCGAAAATAAACTTATAATCACCCGTGTCTAGTAGATCGTTACTACTGTGACCGGCAACAACCGTGTTACCTATCTGACCTGGATGACTACTTGCGCCTGGTATCGCAAAATGCGCCACACCGTTTTTCATAGCGCTCATTTGTGAAGAATAATCGTTGCCGACATCGTAAAAAACAGGTACATCAACATTTATCTTGGGTATGATTAGTTTTGGCTCTGGGCCAACGTTGATATCTAAGTTTGGATCGATGACGATATTTTGTGGGTCTATACTACCAGGCGATACATAGGCTACTACGTTTGATATGAGGATGCGGTTGAATTGTAAGAAAGCAAAGATTAGCATTACGACAATTGCTGATGTTATGGGTATAAAGTGGTGACTTTTGCGTACTTTCTTGGCTGAAGTTTGGACCTTTTCGAGAAGTTTTTGGCGCAGGTCAAACAGTGCTTCGTCTTTTGAGAGCGTTTCTTCCTCGACACTCATAGGTGCTTGATTAGCGAAATAATGGCTATTACTAGCTGGGGCGTTATTCGGATTTGTTTTCTGGTTTTGTTTTAGGTGATGTAGGTAGTAGCCTTCGTAATATTTCTGATAATAAGTCTGCCAGGCGCTGTGGTATTGCCTCCACTGCTCTTGGTTGATTTGCGAGTTATCAGCGTGCGTGCGATTGTATATACCGGAGTCGTTATTTGTCTTTTCTGTAGGTTGAATAATGGCTTGGTCGTTGTTGCCAGAATACAAATTGTCTATTTGCGAGCGGACAATATTTATGGCGGCGTCCTTTTGGCTAGGGCTTGCCATACTCGAAGCAGCGGGAGCACTATCGGCTCCACTATTGCTAGGTGTTATTGATACTTCGTCTGGCTTCATTGGTATAGATTCCTGATACTATATATTGTACAATACATTAGTGGTAACCGCATCAAAGCTTATGCTTTTTGCTAAATGATTATCGATAAATATACCTGGGCGAGTGGCGGAATTGGTAGACGCGCTAGACTCAAAATCTGGTTTTCGCAAGGAAGTGCGGGTTCAATTCCCGCCTTGCCCACCAAATTAGACCTTTTTTGGGTCTTTTTATTTATAAAAATCTAAGCAATCACTTAGCGTATATTTAAATTCTGAGAGCCTAGTGTTTATAGTTATTTTGATTCGGTCGGGAATATTCGGTTGCGTCAGAAACTTCATATAAGGGTAAGATATTCGTAATCCAGGCATGTAGTTTGCAAAATCATGTGAATAAAAAAGTAGGCCCTCTTTGGGTATGTCATCTTCTATGTTACGTCCTTCCAAAGACGCTCTTTCGTGTCCATCTTGAGAACTTTTGACCTGGATAGGCGTCTGTATTTCTTTATCAGTATGGTCAAAGTGCCAAACCACAACATCGGTTTTGTGGAGAAAATCCTGACTATATCTCGCCGGTACAGCAATTGTACCCTGAAGCTCAAGGCTGTTTACGGCTGTCATACATGAGACCTCGTTCATGAATCCCTTAATGGCGTTGTGTTCTTGGCTTATATTGTGATGGAGGTGCATTTCTTCTTCGTAAAGAAGCAAATCAGGCATTAGATCAACTGCTATCTCAATAATTCTAGCTCGGGCCTTTTTTCGCTCATCTATTAACCTATCATTATTTTTATCAACATAATAAGTACCGACATTAGCCATAATCGGGAATGCGTCTCTAAGCATTATCCACCTAAATATATCGGTCATATCTGCCTCATCTGGTATTACTGAATCCAAGATTGCCTGGTGGGCTTGTTCTATCATCTGTTGTATGTCATTATCTGGTAGTTCTGGGTTATCTCGTCCCGAACGAGTGTTCTGCATTGCTTCAATCTGCCTTAGGGTATCCTCGACTTGTATAAACAATGGTTTCATAGAACCCGGGATATTTTTCTCAACATCAAAGGGTGGTCTAAGGTCACCGTCCGTAGGACGGGTTTCCATGGGTTTAAAGGTGGGGTAAAACATAGCCTCAATCGATGTCATATTTTTCAATTATGACACTAAAATACATTTTTGCCAATAGGCATACATCTGTAATACTAATGTTTAATTTTTAATTTCAAGAAATAAAACTTGTCGATATGGCTTCTAGGCTTTTATCCGGTGACCAAAGCCAGTAAACAGCGGCCCTAGTCGCTACTTCACCGCGCCAGATAGACATTGGGTTGGTCCAGGACATCGTGACTACTTTGCCGCCGTGGGCAACTAGCAGATTGTCTTGATGGAACACAGTGACGGTTGTCGGGTAAGTGATAGTAAACTTGTGTAGGGCGTCGACAAGGTTGCTGAGCTGCATGCTAAAAGTTAGGACTATCGGATAATAAGTCGTCTGAAATAGTTTCTGAAGTTGGGCAAATGACATAACTAGCGAAGTATTGGGTCGTTCGACAAGACCTAAGGGATTACTTTTTAGCAGGTCAATGGCGTCGCGGGTGATCGTTAGCTGGCCTTGGTATTTTTCTATAAATTTTTCATAAACTATGGCTGTCTCGCTGTTGCGTCCGGCGTCGCCGATGAGCAGTATTCCATTTGCCCATTCGCCAAGAGCTCGCAGCTCGGCGTATGATTCATTGGCTAGGCTGCCCGAAGGATTGGAGGCGGCAAAAATAGTGTCAGTGATAGTGCTAGGGATGGATCTCTTGAGAGCGTCGGGCAGTAATATCTTAACCTCCCCTACCCCGGTAGACAGGGCCGTCTGGTAACTTTCGGCCACGCTGATAAACCCAAGCTTGTTGCCACCGACAATGCCAAGTTTGCCGGCTTTGGCGCGCTGTTCGGGCTTGGACCACTCTATATCTGGAAATAGTGGCTTGTCGACGGATTGTTTAAGCCAATATGTATTGTCCATTTTTACCCTTCACTAGCTCGTAAGCTAAGCTTTTACGTTCGACTACTATCTTCCAGCCATTTTCTTTTGCAACTTGAAGTAGTTTCGCGTCTGGGTTAAAAGCAATTGGATTTTCGACAATACTAAGCATACCAATGTCGCCGCCAGTATCACCTATCGCAAGGCTGTCATTAAAACTTAGTTTATTGTCGGCAACTATTTTTTGTAACGTTTTATCTTTTCCGTTATGTGTTTTTATGATTTCACCAGTAAAACGCCCATTAACATCTCTTATATATTGTTGACCAACCCATAGGTCAAAACCATATTTTTTAGCAAAAAGTTTGACTATTTCGTTTTGCGAACCAGAGATGGCTATCAAGGTTCGCCCTTCAAGTTTCATTTTGGCAACTAAATCTCGAGTGTATACATACACATGGTCCTGCATTCTTTCAAATACATTTTGAGCTGCTTTTTCGAAATCTTCACACTTAATATTCACTAAAGACTCGTCAAAAGCGTTGACCATGGCTTTTTCGTAGTCCCGATAAGCATCGATATTTGTTCTAGACTTCCAATTTTCCTCGTGGACACTAAAAGAATCTACCAGGCTAATTGGAGCGGTTTGTTGAGCAATCATTTCATACACGACTTCCCTATATAGCCCTGATCTAAATAATGTCCCATCTATGTCAAATACTGCAAACTTTTTCTTACTATCTACCATATACTAACTACCATCTACAAGTTCTATACTTACCGGACAGTGGTCCGATCCCATAACATTTTGATGAATTTTGGCACCCTTCAGCTTGTCGGCCAAACTAGCGCTAGCCAACCAGTAATCAATACGCCAACCAACGTTGCGGGCTCTAGCGTTGGCCCAGTGCGTCCACCAGCTATATTCTTCGGTTTTCTCAGGGTAAAACTTGCGAAATGTATCGACGAAGCCGGCGGACTCTAGGGCGTCGAAGCCAGTGCGCTCTTCGTGAGTGAAGCCGTGTTTGCCAATGTTGGCTTTGGGATTGGCAAGGTCAATCTCGGCGTGAGCAACATTTAAATCCCCACAAAAAAGTACAGGCTTTGATTTTTCTAATTCTTTGACATGGTCTAAGAAGGCTTCGTCCCATTTCTGCCGTACGTCAAGTCGCGACAAGTCGCCCTTGGTATTTGGTGTGTAAACTGTCACCACCCAGAAATCATCGAACTCGGCTGACAATACTCTACCCTCTTTTGTTAGATCTCCGTAATTATCTATAAGTTCAACATCCTGCACGAACCCCTCGATAACTTTCCAAGGTGGCACCTTGGAAAAGATGGCAGTGCCGGAGTAGCCTGGTTTATCGGCGCTGTTCCAATATTCGTGGTAACCAGGCAAATCTATCTCGGCTTGACCCTGCTTGGCTTTGGTCTCTTGCAGACAGATGACGTCAGGCTGATGCTCGGCCATAAAAGATTGAAAAGCGCCTTTGTTGACAACCGCTCGAATCCCATTCACGTTCCATGAGTATAGTTTCATATCATTATTGTATAGGAATATAGCAACTATGGCCAAACATACTACCTGTAGTACAATTGGTCTAATAGCTATGAGATACAGTAAAAACATTGAAAATACTAAATATAAGACTTGGGAGCCATTAAGGTTCCGCCTAGATATACACGGGCTTTCTACGGCTTTTTATGGTCCCGAAAAGTTTGACGCGGAAAAGAAAACTCTTTTGTTGATTCACGGGATCGGTGGCGATTATCATGGTTTTAAGCCTTTTGCCTATGACCTAAGGCTAAAATATAATGTCTATATAGTAGATCTCCCCGGACATGGCTTAACCGATACGCCATCTGATAGAAGTTATGATTTCTGGAAGAAATGGGCGGTCGCACTGTTACCAGAACTGAGTTCGAATTCTATTGTTATCGATGAAGTTGTAGCGCATTCGTTTGGTTGTTTGGTGGCGTCTTTTATGGATCTGAGGGATACACCACATACCATGATTACTCCCGTGACACATACGACTAAAGTCTACATTGTTTATACTAAAGTAATTTATAATCTTCGCTATCTTATCGCTCCTTGGTATGGTATCTATGCTTTTGCGGCGCTCAGAGGCATAATGCTTTCTTATAGGAGAGAACGCGGCGCGATGGATGTTATAAGGTGGGTTTCTAAGAATGCACACTATTCTATGAGTCAATTCGTTTATCAGGCAGCACTAGCCAGAGATATAGACGAATATCACTTGTTTGGCGGATTAGACACAAAATCAAGTAAAAATCTGCGTATAATCATGGCATCCCACGACTCTTTTTCAACTGAAGATTATTTTGACTTGAAGCGTGAAATTCCAAATGTAAATATAAAACTTGTTTCTGGTGGACATCTTGTACCTATGGAAGCTCACGAGGAACTTGCGAAAGAATTGTACGGCTAGGTTTATTGACTTTTTATAGCGCGGCTGGCGTCGCGCTCTTGGTCGCGGCGTTTCATTGTCTCGCGCTTGTCGTAGTTTTTCTTACCCTTACCTAGGGCGATGACTAACTTGATATAACGGCCGCGTGTCAGTAGCTTGGTCGGTACAATGCTCATACCGGCTTTTTTGCGAGTGGCAAAATCATCTATTTGTTTGCGCTTGGCGAGTAGTTTGCGCGGTGATGTGTCGATAGTGCGAGCGCCGACTTTGTTTTTTTCGTTTAATTTCAGGCTAAAACTAGCGTTGTTTAGCCAAAGTTCGTTGTCACGTATGGTTACGAACGAGCCCTTTAGTTGGACGTGACCATCGCGCGCAGCTCTGGTTTCGGGTCCAGTCAGGGCAAGCCCAACTACCAAGTCTTCATCTAGGGTGTAATCAAAAGAAGCTCGTCGATTTACGATAGCCGAAGGTGTTGCTTTTGGTTTCTTTTTCTGTGCCATTATGGATGTATTATAACAGATTGGTTGCACAATTAACCTTTGCTGGTATTGATGGAAGTTTGGTTTGCGATATGTGGCAAACTTTTTGATGATAGAATATAAATATATGAAGATTTTAATTTCTAGTGAGAGTTATTGGCCGAATAAAGATGGTGGTGCTGTTTTTGAACGCAATCTAGTACATGGACTGATAGATGCTGGACACGAAGTACGGGTTCTGGCGCCGGGTAAATCTTGGCGTAGCTATGAGGAGCCAGACGGAAGTTCGTATATTTACAGGACGGCTTCTGCTAGGTTGCCGCTCAACAAAGACTACAAGGTTACATATTATGCCAGGCGTGAAGTACTGCGCGCGCTGGATGACTTCAGCCCCGATATTGTACATATTCACACCATGGCGCTAACTGGCCTCTCTCTGATACGTCACGCCAGGTCTAGGGGTATTGCCGCTGTTGCGACTAATCATCTGATGCCCGAAAATGTATTGATGAGTTTTCCGAAATTTATCATGAATTCTAGTTGGGTGCAGGATTTTTTTTGGAGGACAATCGTTAGGTTTCATAATAGGTTCGATGCGGTTTCTACTCCGACCGAGAGTGCAACTCAGCCAGTCCGTGACCATGGTCTAAAGAGTCCTCTCGAGGCTATTAGTAACGGTGTCGATTCCGAGGCTTTTAAGCCAATTAGCGGTCGTAATGAATACGAAGGTGTTCTAGAAAGATTTAAATTGCCAGAAAGCTATTTTATGTATCTTGGCAGAGTGAACGCTGAAAAACGGATAGATATGACTATCAATGCCTTTGCGAAGATTGCTAAAAAAAATCCAAAGCTTCACCTGGTTATAGCTGGTTCGGGTAATAGAGTTAAAGAACTTGAAGAATTATCAGAGGAAAAAGGCGTAAAAAGCAGAGTTCATTTTCTAGGCTTGGTAAGCGAAGACGAAAAGAAAGCTCTTTATCAAAATGCTGAGTTTTTTATAATCACCTCCCCTGCCGAGCTGCAAAGTATTGTCTTACTGGAAGCAATGGCTACTGGATTACCAGTAATCGCTGTGGATGTTATGGCTCTTGGCGAATTGTGTCGTGATGGCCAAAACGGATATCTATTAAAGCTCGACGACATAGAGGGCTGTGCTTCAGCGATTGAAAATCTACATAAAGATAAGGATTTGCGTCAAAGGTTTGGTAAGAAGTCCAGGGAGATTATCCTAAAGGATCATGCGATGAACGTTACGATAGAAAAATATATAAAATTTTACGAGACTGCACTTGGTGGAAATGCTCATAAAAAGAGCGTCCTTTAAAGTCTGCTATAATATTAAATCAGTATGAGAATCGGTCTATTTAGTGATAGCTATCATCCCCAGGTAAATGGGATTGTTTATGTGATTGACATTACCAAAAAACACCTTGAGGCTATGGGTCATGAGGTGTTTATTTTTTGTCCAGCCGAAACTGTCCAACTTCGTAAACTGAAAGCTGAGAAAAACGTCATAAGGTTTCGCAGTATCAAGGGCGCTTGGTTCGACGACTACAACATGTCGGTTTATTTTCCTCAAGTCGAAATGCGCAAAATAAAAAAGATGAACCTAGATGTTATACACTATTTCACGCCTAGTCAAATCGGACTATTGGGCGCATATGTGGCCCAAACTACCGGCGCGGTTTTGGTGGCACAGCATTCTACCGATCTCGCAAATTATATCAAGCACTACCCTGCCGTAGTACCTGGCCTTCTAATAATCGGTCTTACTCTTCCCGGACAATTTAAACTAAAAGGTAAAGATGTGCGCGAACTAGCCAAGATATATAAACCCCGTGCACTTGTTTCAAAATGGGGCCAAGATATAATCGAAAGTTTAATGCCGATGTTTTATAGCAAAAGCGACATAGTGATCGCTCTCAGCAAGAAAAGCAAACAACAACTACTTAGCTGGCAGAAAGAATATAAATATAATCTTGTAGTCATGCCTACTGGCATAGACGCTTTGCCGGTTCCGTCTGAGTCTGCGCTTCGTAAATTTAGATCAAAGTATGGCATAGCTGATGATGATGAAGTCGTACTGTATGCTGGCCGACTGAGTGCTGAAAAGAATCTCGATATTTTGATACCTACCATAAAAGAAGTTCTAGCAAAGAGACCCAAAGCGCGTCTATTGTATGTCGGAGATTTTGAATACCGCAAAACTTTAGAAAAACTTGCCAAAGAATCTGGTGTTGGTGACCGCATAACTTTCACAGGTTCGTTACCTAGGCAGAAATTAGGCGTGGCTTATGCTGCTGCAAATTTATTCGCATTCCCTTCTATGACAGATACGCAAGGTCTAGTGTTGCACGAGGCGGCTCAAGCGGGTCTGCCAATAGTATTGATAGATCAATACGTTAGCGAGGTTGCCAGGTCTGGTAAAAACGCGCTAGTTGCAAAGAACAACTCCAAAGATTTTGCAAAAAAGATTGTCGAAATTTTAGCTGATGATTCAATGCGTGAGAGGTTTAGTACTACTAGTAGATTGATCGCCGCAGATTATGGTGAGTATTCACAAACAAAGAAATTAGAAAAGCTTTACATAGACCTTATAGTAAAAAGTAAAACAAAATCGGTTAAGAAACCTCGACGATATCTGTGGCGCAAGCAGTCTTGATGTTATACTAGTCAAGCATGATTGCCGATATTACAATTACTGAGAAATCTTTTGGACCCAAAATGCTGATGAGTGGGATTAAGTTTAGTATCGATGACGCTGAAAAAGTTGGTGTAATTGGCCGAAACGGTGTCGGCAAGTCTACCCTCTTTGGGATACTGGCCGGTATAGACAAAGACTTTACGGGTGATATCATCTTCAAGCGTGGAACGGTGGTGGTTTCAACCGCCCAGGAACATCACGACATGGGTGATACTACTGTCTTGCAATATGTCTTGGCTGGCTTGCCGGAATACCCTGCTCTTTCTCACATCATCGAAAGTTACCCCGCAACTATGGGTGATGATATGAAGCTTATTGAGGAATACACTCAGGCTCTTATGCGTTTTGACGACAAAGGTTTTTATCAGATTGAGGAGCAGATAGAGCGCGAACTGGATAATTTTCAACTGCCCGGCGTAGCTCACAGAGCCTTTGCTACCCTATCCGGTGGACAGAAGCGACTCGTGGAAGTGGTCAAAGTTATGCATAGCGACGCTCACTTAGCGCTTGTCGACGAACCTACTAACCACATGGATTATATTGCCAAAACTCAATACGTTGAATGGATGAAAACAGCTCGTGAAGCCATGTTGGTTATTACTCACGACCGCGACGTACTGAACGAAGTAGATAGAATAATTGAACTAAAAGATGGCTCGAGCGTTAGTTATAAGGGTAACTACAACGCTTATCTCAAGCAAAACGCCGTCAGTACCGGCAGTCAGATGAATGATTTTGAGATGGTCGAGAAGCGAATCGTGAACTTAAAAACTAAAGTTATTGACTATCAGAGACTAAAAGAAAAATCGCGCAACCCGGCAACTATTCAGAAGTTTAAACGCCTAGAAGAAGGTTCTCGCAAAGAACTTGCCGAGTTGCAAACCAAAGAAAAGCCAACATTTTGGATTGATAAAGAGTCTGCTTCTAACTTGAATTATAAAGTTGCGTCGCAATACGATAAATTCAAAGCCAAGAATATCAAGATGAACTTGGGTGGCGATGAGTCGCGCAGCAAGCACGTGTTGGTGACGGCTCGGAATGTATCACTCGGTTACGACTCACCTCTTTTTGATGGAGTGAATATTGACCTGCGCGAAGGCGAAGCGCTAGAGTTTCGTGGCCGCAATGGTGCTGGTAAAACGACGCTTATCAAGGCACTGCTTGGCGACAAGACACCTACACTATTTGACGGTGAACTAAATCTTGATAGTCATGTTCGAATCGGCGTCTACGAGCAAGAAGTTTCGCCAAATTACTTCGATATGTCACTTGAAACAGCTATCGAGAAAATGTACTTAGATAAAAACTTGTCAATTACTAATACCAAGATTCGAAACTTAATGGCTGACTATTTATTTACCGAAGGTGATGGCAAGACTCCGGTCGCTCGCCTGTCTGGTGGCCAAAAAGCTCGATTCCAACTGATATCTATGCTGGCAAATGACCCACAGTTACTTATACTCGACGAGCCGACAAATCACCTTGATCTTCCGAGTATCGAAGAGCTCGAGACAGCTCTAGCCAAGTACGCTGGTGCGATAATATATGTTAGTCACGATGGCTACTTTAGAGAAGCTTTGGGCGGCGAAGTACTACAAATCGGAGCCAAATAAAAAACCGCCGGAGTAGGCGGATTTTTATTTATCAAACTATCTAAAACTTGATATTAGCTTTTTCCATAGCTGCTTGAAGTTTTGGTCTGTCAAATCCCAGGACTAACTCACCGGCGATATCTGTGACTGGTACGCCACTATAATCTCCGCCGTTTTTAGCCATTAACTCTTCGTAGGCTGCTTTGTCGGCTTCGATATCTTTGGCGATGAAATCAACACCTAGTTTCTCTAGCCATTGCATCTCGGTGTGACAAAAAGCACACCAACTTGTACTGTAGACGATTATTTTTGCTGTATCTGACATGTGCTTGTTCTCCTTTTATAACAATTATAACATTATATAGAATTCTTGTAGTAAATTAAGCTTATGTTATACTAAATGCATGATAACAGGGGTAAAAAATGTTAAGTCTGGCTTTGCTTTACCTACTGTTTTAATTTCTTCGATTGTTATGTTGATGGTTCTACTCACTGCTGTTGTTAGCACGGTGGCCGTCAGGACTGCTCTACTCAATCAGTATTATGGTCAGATGGCTCAAGTGGCTGGTGAATCTGGGTTAGTTTACGCCAAGGCTTGCTTGACGCAGAGTGGCGGAATCGCGGGATGGTCGGATGCTAAGCCACTAAAGCCAAATACAGACTGTTCGGGTAACGAGATAGTTGCCTGTCCTACTGCCGGCGCCAACGTCAAATGTTACGTGTCAAACACTGGCAACGCATATTCAAGGTTTAGTATAAAAGCGCCAGTCCTGGATAGTTCTGGGGACGCATCTGTCTTGCCAAACTCTGGGTTTGTAGAATTAGTCAGAGAGTCAAATGGCGCCACCTGGCGGACCTACACAGCCCCAGCATCACAACCGACTCAGGTTCCAAACCTTTGTTCTGGTCATACAAATACTACAGATGGTTGGGCTAATGCGGTTGAATATACTGGTGTTGGTAGTGTTTCTGGATTTGAAGATCCAAATCCAAAATTTATCTCAAGTGTCAATGCCGTTTTAGCGCCCGGAACACAGTTCTTTCGGCGTGACTTCTCTATAGCTGAAGATGGTACATACAATATTAAGATTACAGCCGACGATTTGGGTGTGTTATACATTGACGGTAAGCAGGTTATGACTGCCTCGTTATCTAACGTGGTTGATAGCGGCACTACTGATCTAAGCTATGGTTGTCATGTGGCTACTTTTAAACTTGTAAATACGGGAATATTAAATAATCCAACTAAATTTAAGTTAGCCGTTATGAAAAACGGTGGTTCGGATGATGTGCTGGTATCTGATACTAGCTGGAGATGGTCAGCGGGTTCGCAGGTTGGGTTTTCAGCAATAAATTACTATCAAAGCAGTTCTTGGACAGTTGCTAGAGACCTTGGTGCTGCTGCGCCTTCGTCTGCTAACGTGATGGTTGTAGCTGGTGGCGGCGGAGGAGGTGGTACGGGTTCTGGTGGCGGCGGCGGAGGATATCTTTATAGTTCAAGCTTTCTTATTCCTAGTCCTAGCTATACAGTTACAGTAGGTGGAGGTGGTGCGGGAGGGGTGAGTACTTTGAATGGCGGCAAGGGCGGTAATTCAATTTTTTCTACACTTACGGCCGAAGGTGGTGGCGTAGGTGTGTCTCATGGGGGCAATGCGGGGGGCAGCGGTGGTAGTGGTGGTGGTGGTTCCATCACTACTACAGTGGGACCGGTTGCGGCGGGAGGTACGGGCTCACAGGGTAACTCTGGGGGTACTGGCTATATTGATAGCGGCTGGGCTGGTACTAGTGGCGGTGGTGGTGGTGCAGGTGTCGCTGGAAGTAACGGATGCAACTCTCCTGGTTGCGGTAAAGGCGGTAACGGTTTAGCTAATAGTATAACTGGAGCTTCCGTTACTTACGCCGGCGGCGGCGGCGCTGGTGAGGTTATGAGCGGCTATGTGGGTGCTGGTGGATCTGGCGGAGGTGGTTCGGGAATAGTAGATACCGCTGGTACTAACGGTGTAGCAAATACCGGCGGAGGCGGAGGCGGAGGATCTTACAATGGCAGTTATTGGAATGGCGGTAATGGTGGCTCGGGCGTCGTTATAGTCTCTTATCCTACTAGTCTAATCCAAGCTACGGGTGGTACTATAACTATATCTGGCGGTAATACCATTCATACATTTACGAGTAGCGGCACCTTTGCCAATGTCTGGGCGTCTACAAGCGGTAATTCTACGGCACGAATGATTAGTACGACTCACAGTTATGATGGATCAGGTAACTATCCAAGCAGCTCCTATGCCATGTTTAGGGATTGGCGGAATATTACTGTTGCTGCGCCGACCGAAGTTAGGCTTTCATATGCTTGCGATGATTCGTGTGATATTTATCTGGACGGAAATAAAGTTGGAAGCGGTGGCATTAGTGACGTTTATACGACCATTTTAACACTTACGGAAGGTACGCATAAATTTGGAGTCACACTAGGCAACGGTACTGGACCATCGGCTTTTGCTTTTGCGGCTGTCAGAACTTCGGACAATGTCAGTCTCTCGGAGTCAGACAGCACATGGACGGCAACTAATGCTTGGTATGCTACGTCAACAAGTCCAATGTCATTTGATAATAGTTACAGGCCTACTCCAGTGACGGATAGGAATGTGAATATTGCTCCATCATTTAGCCAATGGACTTTCACGGGTGGTGCTAGCTATAGCTCTTCTACGGGTATATTGACATTGCCACCTGCCGGCTCAGCCACGTCGCCTCGTATTCCTGTTGATAGACCAAGCCTGATAAGTAAC
>JBBRXL010000009.1:0-18512 GCA_038248455.1 Saccharimonadales bacterium (SeqCode) | reverse complement strand
GCTTAGCAATATTGCTTGGCATTGTTGTAACGTATAGGCTACTTGCGCACATTCCCGTGCCACTAGCAGAACCGACCCAACTAAAAGAAGTTATTAATAGCATTGTTAGCGGAACCGACTTTGGTGGTTTCTTGAACTTGCTATCTGGTGGTGCCTTGGCTAGCTTCTCTATAGTCTTAGTGGGCATGAGTCCTTTTATTACGGCATCTATTATCAGCCAGTTACTTACCAAGGCTATACCGAAGCTCGAAGAACTCCATAAAGACGGTGAATCTGGTCGACGCAAGATCAACCAGTGGACTCGTATGATATCTGTTCCACTTGCTGTGGTGCAATCAATTGCCTTTATTTATATACTTCGACAGACCGTGCTCGCTGGCAATACTACAGCTCTAGCTAACTCTACGCCTATGGAATGGGCTGTTGCGATAACAGCTATGACTGCCGGTTCGATACTACTTATGTGGCTTGGTGAGCTAATAACCGAGCAAGGTATTGGTAACGGAATCAGCTTGATTATCTTTGCAGGTATTATCAGCCAATTACCTTCAACGCTTGCTTCACTTGGCACGGCTCTTGTCGACACCTCTAAGGGAGCACTCGACGTCTTCGGTTGGTTTACTATTCCGGTCAACCCGACAATGTTCTGGATATCGCTTGTCATAAGTGCACTGTCTCTGGCAGTGCTGTACCTACTCGTAAAGGTTAACGAGGCCCAGAGAGTTATTACTATCAACTATGCCAAGCGCGTGCATGGCAACAGCTCATATGGTGGCATCAAGAGTATTTTACCTGTTAAGTTGATTGCCGCTGGAGTAATCCCAATCATCTTTGCGGTTGCTTTCCTATCATTACCAGCTTTTATCGGTCAAGTGCTAAAGGCTACTGGCAACGAAGCCTACTTCGAATTGGCGAATAATCTTATTCTTTGGTTCCAGGCGCCAAACCCCGGAGCCTTCACTGGCACAACCTTGGAAGCTTTTATCTACCCAGTATCTTATTTCTTACTTGTGATTATATTTACCTATTTCTACACAGGAATTGTTTTCAATGCTAACGAAATTGCCGAAAATCTACAAAAACAAGGAGGTTTCATACAAGATGTTCGTCCAGGTAAAAATACCGAAAAATACCTAACTCAAACTGTTAATCGCTTGATATTGTTCGGTTCATTAGTACTTGGATCGATAGCAGTCATGCCGTTTATCGCTGATTATCTGCTGTATAATATCGCAGGCGTTTCAGCTGGGCAGTTATCTATCGGTGGAACCGGTGTGCTGATTGTGGTCTCTGTAGCGCTAGAAGCCCTACGCCAGATCAACTCCCGTGCTTTGATGGTAACTTACGACGATTATTAGAGCTCAGTAGAATATAGATTCGCTGTTCGCTGGACAGCGAAAGTGAATAGAATAATGTAGTTGCTATAGGGTCGCACTCTATAGCAAAGGTTATTAAGTTTGTGGTGTATCTGTTAGGTATGAGTAATATTGACACATATTTTAGGTGCGATATAATAGGTATATACAAATAACGCGTGCTAAACAAACGAGCGTATATTATTCTTGAGATTTGCTGTTTACCTTTAAGCCTCTATGGTGTATAATCTACTACTGTAACTTATGGTAAATATTAAAGAAGTCATTAAATTGCAAGGGAAGGTGGTGGAATCACTGCCTAATACTCAATTTAAGGTGGAACTTGAGAATGGCCATAGTATTATCGCTCATATTTCGGGTAAAATGCGCAAGCACTATATCCGACTTGTACCTGGCGATAAAGTAGAAGTTGAGTTGACCCCCTACGATCTCAGTAAGGGCAGAATCACCTTCCGCTTAAAAGATTAAATTTAAAGGTAGAGGAGTTTTTTAAACGCTTATGAAAGTTCGTGCAAGTGTGAAAAAAATCAGTCCAGATGACCAGTTGGTACGCCGTAAAGGTCGCCTTCGTGTTATCAATAAGAAAAAACCTAAGAACAAGCAAAGGCAGGGTTAAGCATGGCTCGAATTTCTGGAATAGTAATCCCAGATCAGAAGCAAGTGCAGATCGCTTTGACGTATATTTACGGCATCGGTCCACACTTCGCATCGACCATCCTTGCGGCGGCCAACATTGAGCCGACCACTCGGGTGAAAGATCTCACCGAGGCTGAAGAACAGAAACTACGCGAAATCATCGATGGTGATTACGTAGTAGAAGGTGATTTACAGCGTCAGGTAACAAATAATATTAAACGTCTAAAGGATGTCAACACCTACCGTGGCCTACGCCACAAGGCTGGACTTCCTGTACGCGGCCAACGTACTCGTACGAACGCACGAACTCGCAAGGGTAAAGGTGTCGCAGTGGGCGGAACTCAAAAGAAAGCGGCGTCTAAGACGTAGAAAGGAATATAGATTATGGCAGATGCAAAAACAACTACTACAGCTCGTAAGAAACAGCGCCGATCAGTTCCTTCTGGTCAGCTGCATATTCAGGCAACGTTTAACAATACTATTGTTACGTTCTCCGACAAAAAAGGTAATGTCCTAGCCACCTCAAGTGCAGGCGCCACAGGTTTTCGTGGTAGCAAAAAGGGTACAGCTTATGCTGCCCAGGTTGCTGCTGAGAAGGCCGCTGAAACAGTCAAAGGTTTTCACGGAGTTAAATCCGTTGATGTATTCGTAAAAGGTGTTGGTCTCGGACGAGACGCAGCTATCCGTGCGATGAGTACTTTTGAAATATCTGTTGATAGTATTAAAGACGTTACAGGTGTTCCACACGGTGGTGTGCGTCCACGTAAAGCGAGAAGGGCATAGATTATGGCACGAGATACTTCTCCAATTGTTAAACAAAGCCGACGTGAGGGCTTCGCACTTCACCCTAAGGCTCACAAGATTATGGCTCGCAAGACTAATATGCCCGGACAAGCTCCTGGTGCACGAATCGGCAAACCAAGTCTATATCTTTCACAACTTCGTGAAAAACAAAAAGTTCGTCGTACCTACGGCCTACTTGAGAAACAATTTGCTAAATTAATGGTTGAAGCCGGACGTCGCCAGGGTCTAGCAGGTGAAAACTTGCTACAACTTCTTGAACTTCGTATGGACAATGCCATTTACCGAGCAGGTTTTGCAACAAGCCGTCGCGCTGCTAGGCAACTAGTTGGACACGGGCACTTCATCCTAAACGGACGTCGCGTTGACATCCCATCAATTCGGCTCAAACCAGGTGATGAGATTGTTATTCGACCAAAAAGTGCCAAATCAGGTTACTTTAGTCAAATCGATGACGTTGTTAAGAATTCAGTTCAAGGCCCACTAAGTTGGATCAAGAGCGACCCAAAGAAATTAACTATTTCTGTCACAGGTCTGCCTCTACGAACTGAAGCCGAAGAAGATATTAACGAACAGCTAATTGTTGAGTATTACTCACGTTAATTCGCTGTACAGCGAAAAGGAGCCTAAATTATGACAAAAGTTATTCACAACCCAGCACTTGCAAATATTGATGAACACTCATCGACTAGCGCTACTTTCGTAATCGAGCCACTACACGCAGGTTACGGAAACACACTCGGAAACAGTCTTCGACGCGTACTACTTTCAAGTATCAAAGGTGCTGCAATCGTAGCATTTAAGATTGAAGGAACAAGTCACGAGTTCACAACAGTTCCTGGTGTCAAAGAAGATGTCGTTGATATCATGCTTAACCTAAAGAACGTACTACTTGCAGTCCACACTGATGAGCCTGTTGAACTACGCCTAGAGCACAAGGGTGCTGGTGTAATTACTGCTGGTGATATCAAAACTACTGCAGACGTAGATGTTATCAACAAAGACCAAGTTATCGCAACAATTGACGACCCAAAGAAATCAGTTGTTATGGATCTTGTTGTTGAAGCAGGACGTGGTTACCGAACTATCGAAGAATCAAGCATTAGTCGTGTCCACAGCGACATGATTGCTCTTGATGCCGTCTTTAGCCCAGTTCTACGTGTACGTTTCAAAGTTGACAGCACTCGTGTTGGTCAAGAAACTAACCTAGACAAGCTATCTGTTACTATCGAAACCGACGGTTCGATCTCACCACGTGAGGCATTCGAAGAGTCAGCTGCTATCCTTGTCAACCAATATACTGCTCTTGCCGGTTCTACGTTAGTAGAAGCAGCTCCAGCACTTGGTCAGAGCGACGACGAAGCCGATAGCGAGCTTAATACTTCAATCGAAGAACTAAGTCTATCTGCACGTACAGCTAACGCTCTTATCAACAACGATATCCGAACAGTTCATGATCTTGTAACTCTTACAGAGCAAGATTTACGTGAACTAAAAGGATTTGGTTCAAAGGCGCTAGACGAAGTCAAAGATAAATTAGCGGAACTGGAACTTTAGATATGCACAGACACAGCTATAAAGGACGCAAATTTAGTCGCGAACGCGACCAAAGGCGCGCATTAATCAAAGGCTTGGCAACAAGCTTAGTCGAGTACGAGAAGATCGAGACTACTTTGCCAAAAGCAAAAGAACTAGTCCGATTTATCGAAAAGATTATTACTAAAGCTAAAAAAGGTGATTTACACAATCGTCGCCAAGTTATTGCAGCTTTGTCTACACAAGCCGCTGCTTTTAAACTAGTCGATGTGATCGCACCTCAACTTATGGGACGTACCAGCGGACATGTTCGCGTCGAGCGTACCAGAATTCGTGTTGGTGATGGAACACAAATGGCTACAATTTCATTTGTTGACGAACTTAAAAGTTCACCAAAAGAGGAGACAAAGTAATGGTTGTTAATTCAAACTTACGAACATACTCACAAAAACCTAGCGAAGTTACTCGTCGTTGGATCCTAATCGACGCCTCAAGTGCGCCACTAGGCCGCGTATCGACAGAGATCGCTAAGTACCTTATCGGTAAGTACAAACCTACCTACACACCTCACATCGACGCCGGTGACTACGTTGTAGTTATTAACGCTGAAAAGGTTGTCGTAACTGGTAACAAAGAGCTAGGTAAGATTTATTACCGTCACTCAGGCTTCCCCGGTGGAATCACTGATGCAACTCTTGGCGAAGTACGAGCCAAATTCCCAGAACGAATTATCCAAGAATCTGTAAAGGGTATGATACCTCGCAACAAACTTGCTGCTGAGCGCCTAAAGCGCTTGAGAGTATTTGCTGGCGAAGCTCATACTCATACAGCTCAGTCTCCAGAGAAAGTAGAGGTTAAATAATTATGGCCGATTCTAAATATTTTTACGGTTTAGGTCGTCGCAAAAGCGCTACAGCTAGCGCACGTCTATACACTGGTAAAGGTAAGATTACTATCAACGACAAACCAGCAGAAGAATATTTGAGCAAAAACAAGACTATGCTTGCTGAGATCACAGATCCACTAGCCCTTGTTGGTAAGCAAAAAGATTTTGATATCACTATCCTTGTAAAGGGTGGTGGTGTAGCTGGTCAAGTTGATGCCATCAAACTTGCTATTGCTAAGGCTATTACGGTCGGTTTTTCAGACCTACGTAGTACTCTTAAAAAAGCAGAGTTCCTCAAGCGTGACTCACGCGAAAAAGAACGCAAGAAATACGGTTTACGATCTGCTCGTAAGCGTGAACAATTCTCTAAGCGTTAGTTTAGAAGATTACCCAATAAAACCTCCCTCATCGGAGGTTTTATTGTTATAAATAGGTTATAATAGTTGCAATGAGTAAATCTGTAATATTAACTGGAATCCGCTCGAACGAAGAGCCAACCTTGGCAAATTACCTAGGTGCTTTTTTACCTATTGTTCAAATGCAAAAAGAATTTGCCGGTCAATACCAGATAAACATGTTTGTGCCCGACTTGCACAGTTTTACGACACCTATAGACCACACTGTTCTATATCGTAACACCTTAAATAACCTCAAATATTTCATTGCCGCCGGACTCAATATTAACGATACAGATACATATATATACCGTCAAAGCTACATACCCGCTCACAGCGAGCTAACTTGGATACTAGACTGCTTCACTTATATGGGTGAAATGGGCCGCATGACGCAGTTCAAGGATAAATCAGGCGAAAGTAATGAATCCGTATCAGTCGGTTTATTTAATTATCCAGTTTTAATGGCGGCCGACATATTACTTTACGGCGCCGAGCACGTACCTGTAGGCGAAGACCAGTTCCAGCATCTCGAGATTACGCGCGATATTGCAACTCGGTTTAACAACAAATTTGGTGAGATTTTTACTATTCCAAACGCCACCAAAGACCAAACTGACTTCATCCACCGCGATAGTGGTTTACGTATCCGTAGCCTAACCGACCCAACAAAGAAAATGAGCAAAAGTTCAACCGACAACAAAAGCAAAATCTTGCTAGCTGATAGTCCAGAAGACGCTATCAAGAAAATAATGTCTGCCACTACTGATAGTATTGGCGTTATTAATTTTGACTGGGATAGTCAACCCGGAATCACTAGTTTATTGCAGATATTGGCTATGTTGACTAGCAAATCACAGGCCTCAGTTAACCAAGAATGGATAGGCAATACCAACTACGGCACATTCAAATCGGTCGTTGCAGAGGTTGTGGCAGCCTTTCTGAGTGATTTTCAGGCTAAACTGGCTAATATATCAGATGAAATGCTACTAGTCAAACTAGCATCATCGGAGGCCGAGATGTCCAAAATAGCCAACCAAACCCTCCTGCGAGCCCAAATTGCTGTCGGACTTAGGCCCAAGGATATCTAATGGTTAAAATCTCTAGTAACGATATACTCGGTATATTGAGGCGGTTTGACATAGCTGGTGAAGAGAACGTCCCTCGTCACATATCCAATATCAGTATCACCAATCCTACAGTCGCCAGTACGATGGCTAGTTTTCATTTCAAAAAACACAAGTTTTACGTCGTATATGATGACAGTGTCGAAGACGACGCCGAATATCTCGTTGATCAAATCCGTAGTGACCGTCAGGATATAAAAGGTGAGTTACTAATCAACCCAAAGGATGAGAAGCGAACCTACGCTATGCCTTTTAAGGGTAAAGAAGTATACCTTTATGCCGTTGACTCAAGTAAAGTTCGACTTGATCAGGAACTAGCGTCAAAAAATCCAGATATCTCACGTAGTACTTGGCAAAAATACATCAAAGCTGGATATGTAACAGTGAATGGTGAGGTTGCCGAGTCGACCAAGCAAGAAGTTCTCGAAACAGATACAATCACGACCAACATACCAAAAGCTACCGACTATAGTACCCAAGACCTACCGATAGTCTACCTAGACGATAACGTAATTGTTATTAACAAGCCGATAGGAGTGTTATCGCACAGTAAGGGTGCTATGAACGATGAATTCACAGTAGCTGAGTTCTTCGGACGATACTCATCATACAACGTCGAGACCAATCGCCCGGGTATAGTTCATCGCCTAGACCGCGATACGAGTGGTGTTATGATAGGTGCCCGCAATGCCGACACAGCTACCATGCTCCAAAAACAATTCGCTGATAGAAAGACTAAAAAGCATTACGTTGCCGTATTGGCCGCCATTCCAAAGTCACCAAAAGCAATAATTGACCTGCCGATTGGACGTAACCCATCCGAACCTAGTACATTCAAAGTTGATTCAAAGGGTAAATCAGCACAAACAAAGTATGAAGTATTGCAAGAAAAAGACGGTCAAGCGTTAGTTGATCTGTATCCAAAAACCGGCCGAACTCACCAGCTTCGAGTTCATATGAAATACATCGGTTGTCCAATACTAGGCGATAAAGTGTATGGCAAAGCGGCCGACAGGCTATATCTCCACGCTCGCAGTCTTGAGATTACTATACCCGGCGGCGAACGTAAGGTCTTCGAGACAGATATACCCAGTGATTTTACCGACAAATTTCAAGTGGTAAAATAATATCATGACAACCCAACCGATCATCAATCAATCCAGTAGCGCACTACTGCAATCAATGATGAAAGATTTCCCCCAGTCTATGCTACTGTCGGGCCCGGAGGGTATTGGTCTGAGTGTCGTAGCGAAATATATAGCAAGTAGTATTGGTGGTATTACACTTGTCGTTCTGCCCGAGAAAAAAGAAAAGATAGATATTGAAAACGGCACTATTAGTGTTGAAAGTATTCGTAATCTGCGCCAGGAGACACGTTCGATCCAGTCAGATAAACTGGTAATCATTATCGACTACGCTGAGAGGATGGGCGCACGTGCTCAGAATGCGTTTTTGAAGTTATTAGAAGAGCCAAATGCAAATATCTATTATATTTTAGCGACTCACGACGCCCACAAACTGCTACCAACTATATTATCGCGGACTCAATCTATAGTACTACGTCCGATAAGCCTAGCCCAATCAAATGCATTACTGGATAAACTAAATATTACAGATGACAGCAAGAGAAAACAGGTACTATTTATGGCTGGCGGTCTACCGGCCTCAATAACAAAACTTGCTACTGATAACGATTACTTTGAAGCAAAATCTACTATCATTCGCGACGCCAGAGACTTATTGAAGGCGACGACTTACGATAAACTAAAAGTCGCTAATCGCTACAAAGATAGTCGCGAACAAGCATTAATACTGCTAAACTTCGCTTCCAAAATACTGCAGCACAGCATTACAACGAAACCAAGTACTGAATTAGTAGCTCAGATTGATAAACTACTTATATGCGAACAGTTGATACGAGCCAACGGTAACGTACGGCTAGCCTTAGCGGGTCTTGTGATATAATAATAGAGATGTTAGGCATTATTTTAATAGTATTAATCGGCGTATGGACTATCTATCAGCGTCAGTCTGTGACAGAGATAGTCGCCGATCTTCCAACTAAGATTTCCGATAAACTTGACCAACTTTGGTCTATCGCCCAAGAATCTTTGATATCAAAGAAATATCTACGTGCCGAAAAAGCACTTCTCACTATTTTGAAGGTAGACGAGCGCAACGCCAGCGCCTATAACAGACTAGGCATACTCTATGCCAAACAACAGGCGTTCAAGGACGCTGTTGAGTGTTTTGAAATCGCCCAGAGCCTTGAGCCAAGTGCCAGCAGCCTCCATAACGTAGGTCTGATATATTACGAGACTCAGGAGTACGAGAAGGCCGCCTTGGCCTTTGAACAAGCTCTCAATATCGATAACGAGTCATCTGCGCGGCACATAGCCTACGCCAAAGTCCAAGAGAAGCTAGGTCACGACAAGAAGATGATTGAATCTCTCGAGAAAGCTGTAGAACTTGATCCAATTCCGCAAACTCTCAATATACTTGCCGACGCATACGAACGTACAGGTCAAGAAGAGCTAGCCATGCAACTTCGTGAGAAATCAGCCAAGATGATAATCCCTCAAGCTTCAACTCAACGTATCAAGCAACCTCGTCGCGTGATAATGTAATGGATAGAAGTCTACATAATCTATCGGAAAGAGGTTCAATAGTACTTGACAGTAGGATTGCGTGGATGGACGACCCTAATTTGTTATTAGCTCAGCAGAATCAAATGATGTCGCTCATTGACCAAAACTCACTTCCAGATGAGTTCAGGCCTCGAGCTAGATCACATGAAGCAAACTTGATACAGGAAAATCGAAGAGTAAGGTCAATTCAGGTGCTTATTGTTGCCGCGAGAGCAATGAAACATACGGAATAACGCACTCCACTAAGCTCCTGTTGTTAAGAGAAGTGTTATGGTAATATGTAATTATTATGGTTAATTGTGCCAATTGTAGTAAAACGATTAATAAAGAGTCCGGCGTGTATTGTTCAAACAAATGTCAAGCCGACCAAAGATACGAAAGCTATATTTTTAAATGGAAAAATGGAGTCAAGAACGGATCCAGAGGCTTAAATACTAAGAATTTATCGGGTCATTTGGTACGATATATATTTAGTAAATATGATAATAAATGTTTTCAATGCGGGTGGTGTGAAGTTAATATCTATAGTAATAAATTAACTCTAGAGATTGACCATATCGATGGCAACTCTGAGAATAATTCAGAATATAACTTAGTTTTATTATGCCCAAATTGTCATTCACTAACTTCTACTTATAAAAATCTAAATAAAGGCAGCGGAAGGGCTTGGCGCAGAGAAAAATATGGTACAATATAATCTAGTGTTTTTAACACATAAAATGCCGCTTTAGCTCAGTTGGTTAGAGCACCACTTTTGTAAAGTGGGGGTCTTCGGTTCGAATCCGAAAAGCGGCTCCATATATATTATATATACGCTGGAGTCGTGTAGTGGCAATCACAGGAGACTGTAAATCTCCCGCCGTAAGGCTCCGTAGGTTCGAGTCCTACCTCCAGCACCAAATTTAAAACTCCACCTAGCGTGGAGTATTAATTATAATATTTTGTAAATGGAGCCACGACTGGGATTCGAACCCAGGACCTCATCCTTACCATGGATGCGCTCTACCAACTGAGCTATCGCGGCAAGCCTCGATAGATTTTACCATATTGAAGGCACACTAATCAACAAACTGTTATAATAGTCATATGGCAAATTTTAGTTTCGATATAGTATCAGATTACGACAAAGCAGAGATGAACAATGTTTTTGCTGGCGTCCAAAAAGAAATAATCAGTCGCTACGACTTCAAAGGCACACCTGCCGAGATAGATTGGATGAGTGACAAAGTCGGCTTCAAGGTAATAGGTGCCAACGAATGGCAGATTGATAGTATCATAGACATCATCCGTAAGAAGTTGTCGTCACGAGAACAAAGCAGTAAAGTAATGGATTTATCAGGAGAAGTCGTTACGTCAAACCTCAAGGCTACCAAGGAAATACCGTTTATTGCTGGCCTAGATCAAGAAAAAGCCAAGCAAGTTACGAAGTTAATCCGAGATGAACTACCTAAGCTCAAACCACAAATCCAGGGCGATGCAGTTCGCGTGATAGGTAACAGCAAGGATGATTTGCAGCAAGCAATGCGTCTTGTGAACTCGGCTGACTTTGATTTCCCAGTAGACTTTACTAATTACCGATAACGGGTTGCGTTAAACCTAATTATTTGCTATAATCGACCTCTGATAGCCGAGAGAAAAATTTAAAGGATAACAAATGGCAAAGAAGAATACAAAGCGAAAATTAGTTGGTCTTGTAAGTGAGCTAAGCGGTCACCGTAGTTACTACACCACTAAAAACACTCAAACAACTACTGAAAAGTTAGTTCTAAAGAAGTACGACCCAATCGCTCGTACTCATGCTACTTACACCGAGACCAAGAAAAACCTTGGTCGAAACGAAATCAAACCTCGCAAGGGTTAAGTAATTTCAATCTATAAATACTCTCCATTTCAGGAGAGTATTTAATTTTTATCTATTTGTTCGGTGAGCCATAGGGCATCTCGTAACATTGTCTCAAGTATACTTTGACTTACTTTTTTGTTGTCAGCATAGACGTAAACGTAGCCATCGACTATCTCTATTGAAAATGGCCAAAAATGCGCCGATATAGTCAGAGCGATTTGATTTGTAACAATGTCCTTAACGTCAATAAAATGCGTTGATTTCGTATAAATGTTATAACGTGAGTTAAACTCAGTACTATATTCTGTCATATTGGAGGCCGGAATAGCCTGAAGGCCTGGGTTGGCATTGAATAGCCTGGCAAACGGTGAGTTGCGTTCAATACTTGGCCCTATAAATAAATGGGGGATATCAACGTTGTTCTTGAGTTGTACTTCATATATAAGCCAGGTATGAGTATGGAGTTTACTATTGACGTCCTCATGCGAATCAATACGGTTAACAAAACGTACATCATAGTCCTCTAGTGTACCGACGGCATAATCATCATCATGATGGTGTGTAGACGCCGTTAAACCCTTTACCATCTTATGGTCATCTTCGTATTGATCGACTACGCCGAAATAAACTAGATCTACTTTTTCGCAAAAGTCACGGATAATACGTCGCGACTTAATACCATTTAGATTGTTACGGTAAATAATCTTTCGTAATTTCCCAATTATTTTATTGTGTTTTTTGTGTATCATGTGAACCTCTCTCAGATATACTATCAAGAAGTGTAGTTATGAACTCAGCATGCGTCCACGTCAGAGGTGCGGGAGCGATATTTTCGTTTGTAAATGGATCGACTTGTTCTGACATCATACCAGTACTTAGCGAGCTACGGTTGACCCAACTCATGATGTCCTTGTACCTTTCATCACCCTGCTCAATATAATACTGGGCTAACCACATAGTAGATATAAGCCAATAATTGCTTACTCCTTGGTCATTATTACGACGATATGTGTCATTTTCGTATCTTGGAAGACCTATAGAACCATTATTTATACCGAAGAACTCTTTGGTTGTCTCTATTGAAGATGTAACCTCCAAGCTATCTACATCGAATAATCCAAACATAAACGCACCAAATACGGCCGAACAATCTATCGTATTATTTTTGATGATTAGATCTTTTTCTACATTCAAGCCTTTGATAAAAACTTTACGATCAATATCGAAAAGGTGCTTCGAGGCAGCCAACTTGATATCTTCGGCTGCTGTGCGCCAACGAACTGCATTTTTATTATCTTCTGAGGCCTCAGCAAGTTCTGATGCTGCGACAAGAGAGGCGTATACTACTGACGTGGTATAGGTCGATGTTATAAATATCTCTTCCCATAAGTCATAACTTGGTTTTGGCAATCCTGTTATGTCATCAATATAAGATGCCATAAAGTCGGCCATTGGTACTACCATGTCATCATAAAAATCTTTTAATATTTTTGGATCCGGATGCATTTTGTAATATTGGGCAAATACGAACAACACAAGTGCGGTCTCGTCTTCTTGTATAGGAGGCGCTACCATGTCACCGTGAACATAAGTGTGCCAACTACTTCCCTGGGCACCATCGGCTTGATATTTATGCATCAAATAGCCACTTGGGTGTAGGACTCTTTTACAAAAGGCAAAGAATCGGTATGGCTCGTCCATATAACCCATACGTATAAGTGGCCACAGCACAAAAGCTCCATCTCTTGGCCAACAGTATGCGTAGGCATCACGCGAATAGTTGAGAAGGGAAGTGTCGGTGCTAGCGATTACAGCTCCTCGACGGTCAATTTGTGATTTTATAATCATGGCACTTTTAATAAAATTACTTTTAAACTCAGGTTCGACTTTTTCTGCTAATACTTTAGCTGGTGCCAACCACTCATGCCACCATTTAGAAGTATCGAGCATTCGAGTGTGTAAACCGTCATCTAAAATCTGCTTATGTACATACAGGGCCTCGCGCGGTGATAAACCAGCAGCTATCCAGTAACTAACTCGGCTCGAACTATGTCCAGCTATATCTAGCTTGAACCTAATTATCGAATCAACCCGACCGTGTTCGACGTTGCCATTACTTAGCTCTCCGTCTTCAGCGTCTTTGTGTGAGCCTTCGTGATTCTCAATACCAAATAGTCCAATAGTGTGTTGGTCAAAGGGTTTATCGTTAGCAGTACCCGATACCACAAAAGCCCTTCGGCCTCTGTAATGCAAAATAGCTTTGCTATTGGGTAAATATTGACCCGTGTCAGTATTACTTCTAGAGTCACCGATAGCAAAGGCCTGGTGCATAAATAATCTGATGTCTCTTTGGTAGTCTCTGAGGTTGACAACATGTATATTGCGCATAAATGCACTTATTTTTGAATCAACAAAATCATCGAACTCTAGCAATATGCCTATTCTCTCGTTTCGAGCGACAATATGGCCTATTAGAGACTCGTGTGGGTACGAATAGTCAAAATCCCATGAGTCATCTTCATCTAACCAACTTATATTGCCATCTACCCAGACACCAACTTTGTGCCTAAGGTCAGTTCCAGCGGCATGGTTTTCAAGTCCTACATAGGGGAAATAAAAATCATGCACTAAACCATACATATTTAAGCCAACATGGAGTTCGCCGTTACTGAGGACTATCGATCTAGCCACTCAAACCACCGGTTTTATGGTGATCGTGTAATCTCCATCTCATGTCACGTACGGCGTTGATATAGTACAAAAAAGCATCATAAGGTGAATCATACGGACTAAAGTAGGCATGCACATCACCGTCAGTGAACCATTTGGTGCACATATAGTAAACATGGTCAGATGTCTGGAGTTTGCGCCAGTCGGCAATCAGTTCCAGGTCACCAGTTCGCATAATATCTTCCTCCATGGAGTATAAATGTCGCAGCGATTCGTGCTGTAGGCTATTTCCGAGCCATGCAGTTAGGTCTCGCTCTGTATCTGCCCAAGTGACTGTGTAGGGCATACTGATCTCACCAACAGGCTCGTGGGTGTCGATAGCATCTGATACGGTATAAAAAGTATGATCTGGGTTTTCCAACCAGCGTCCGACAAAACTTTCAAAAAAGTCAAATATTCCAGTGTCGGCCCATTGATGTTCACCGAATGTCTCATAATCCATAAACAGATTTATTGTCGACCCGCCATCAATAGCTGCATCCAGCCAAGATTGATATTTGTCGGCTGTTAGTGGCCATTCACTCCAGCCCTTGTTGCTGAACCTAAACGCCAAGTCATCACTCAATTTGTAGTTTTTCATAAGTAACTTGATATTCTCTGTACCTGCTGGACGATAAACGTGGTTCGGACTACGCCACTCAAGTATCGGGTCCCAACCCTCTGATAGTATGCCCTTAAACCCATAGTCATCGGCCCATTTGGCTAAGTCGTCGTTGTAAGCCAACTCAGTATTACGAAAGACGCTAGTCTCAACACCAAATAGTTCACGAACTTTGGCTTTATGAATCTCAACTTGACGCTCGAACTCATCGCGACTATAGAAGAAGGCGAGTGAGTGATAGTAAGTTTCGGACACTATCTCAACTCGTCCAGTGGCCACAAGTCGCTTGAAGCTTTCAATAACATCTGGAGCCCATAGTTCAGCCTGCTCGATAAACGTACCAGTTATAGATAAAGAAACCTTAAACTCGGGATGTGTTGCTAATAATTTCTCAAGTAGTGCGTTCATCGGACGATATGATTTATCGGCGACTTTTTCAAGTACTTTTTGGTTGTTCCTGTCGGTATCCCAGGACTGTTCGTTGAAGTAGTCATGTTCGGTTGCGGTATCAAATACGCTATAATTTCGCACACGGAAAGGTTGATGGACATGTAGGTATAGCGTTATGCCGCGCTTACTCATATAGGTAGACTCCTTAGACTATCATGGTAGATGTTCATACACTTAGTAGCCACATCGTGCCATGATATACGACTGTATTCATTGAAAACATTTTGTTTTAGCTCGTTTTCAAGGGCTTCAGAGGTTGCAATACCTACAAGTTGATCGGCTAATCTATCGACATCCCAGAAATCGTAACGGAATATACTACTAAGTACCTCTCCGACACCAGATTGCTTGCTGATAATCAGCGCGTTGTCGTGATGGGCGGCCTCAAGTGCAGTTAGTCCGAACGGCTCGCTAACCGAACTCATCACGAAAATATCAGATACGCTATAGGCGTCGCGCCACTTTTTACCGCGTACAAAACCTGTGAAAAATACTTTATCAGATATTCCCAGGTCGGCTGCAAGACTAATCAATTCATCGCGTTGTTCGCCGTCACCGGCTAGTAGAAATGCGAATTTATCGTACTTTGAACAAGCCCTAGCTGCTGCGTTCATGAAATGAGTTAGACCTTTCTGGACAGTGAATCTAGTTATTGTCGAGACTATGGTGTAACCTTCGCTCTTTAGCGTTTCGAGGTATTTGTAAGTCTGCATATCGTAGTCGTAACCATCGTCAAAGTCAGTCACGTCTATGGCGTTGTGTACTACCTCAATCTTGTCGGCGGGGATGCCATATTTGTGCATAATTATACTTTTTGTAATATTACTGACGGCGATTATTCTGTCGGCCATCATCAAACCCTGATATTCTATCTCATGAACTAGGGGATTACCGGCCTCTGATCCAGACCTATCAAACTCTGTAGCGTGGACATGAACAATCAAAGGCTTATCAGTAAGCTCTTTAGCGCGCATACCGGCTTCCATCGTCAACCAGTCGTGAGCGTGGATCGCATCATATTCGTTTTTCTCTACCAATGTTTCAACGTACTGAACATAGCGTTTTTGGACGCCACGCATATCTTTGAGGTCACTGGCGTCGGCCTCATCTAATCCAGCCTTTATAATAGTTTTGCTGTCATAGGCACCCAGGCCATAACGCTCTAGTGGGCTTAGCCGAGTAGCACTATGGATAGTCATGAAATTAATCTGAGGATGTTCGGCATCATAAGGCACGACAAAATCGATAACAGCGCCTTTTAGCGCCAAAGCTTTTGACATATGATAGCAAGCTACCCCTAGACCACCACTGTTATGCGGAGGAAGCTCCCACCCGAGCATCAATATCTTCATACTGCTTGTTACGAACACACACATCTAAGTGTTAGGTTCGGACGCTCCTTTTTAATTTTCACGTTAATTCAATGTTAATTATAAACATACGCTTATGCTTTTACAACACTTTATATTAACAAAATATTTAATGTGATAAGTATTACAAAAATGATGTTATTTATACGATATTTCGGGTAAATCGTGAGCTCGCCAGGCAGCAATTGCGGCATGCGGCTTCAATATTTTCATAAAACCTCGCAATTCGATCAACCGCCTTATGAAATAACCAGATTTACCAGCTAGGTATATACCATACCATTCAACATAACCCCAGCCAGATCCAACTGGTATACCACTGGGAGGTTGATGTGGCCAGAACTGTCGAAGTTCTTGCCCTTTTTTGATACGTCTTAGGTGTTTTACGACAAACTCCGCATGGGCAAAAGCTGGCCAAGCCGTACCGCTGTATTCAACGGTATTATTGTCACCGATAACATATATATTCTCGCTAGCTTGTAAATATTCATCGACGTTAACACGACCATTTGGTGCTAAGTCAAATAGTTCGAAGTGTTTGGCAAAGAATGGGTTATTTGCAACCCCCGACGTCCATATGGCCGTTTCTGTCGGATATTTTTTGCCAGATATAGTTATTGAACCGTCATCTAACGATTCTACGGCGTGGTTTACGAGTACTTTTATGCCAAGTTTCTTGAGTCTTATATTAATTAACTTTGACGCAGTTTCAGATGACCTGGGCAAGATTCTAGGCGCTGCTTCGACGACAGTTATCTTAATTTTGCCGTAAGTATTTTTATGCACCAGAAGTTGATGTTGTAAATATTCGTGGAGCGAAGCAGCCAACTCTACGCCTGTCGGGCCAGCGCCTATTACGAAGTAGTTTTTGTCTAGGTGTTTATTTACTGATATCTCGCCTAGTATATGGCTACTAAAGTCTTCTACTTCTTGGAGTGACTTGATGCCGAAGCAATGCTCACACATGCCATTTATATTGAAATAGGTGGTTACACAGCCGATTGCGATGATCAGATTGTCATAGTTATAATCATTTTTTTCACCAACTACTAGCTTGCGCCTGGCGTCGACTGACTTCATCTTATCTTGGACAATCGTTACATTTGGACTATCGGCAAATATCTCCTCGAGAGGTACAACAGATTCAGCCTTATTGCGGCCAGTTGCCGTAGCGTAAAGTGTAGCGTGATGGAGAAAATAAGGGACATCTGATACCAAAGTGACTTTACCGAGATTGTATTTATCAATCATCAGAGCCGCTCGTACGCCTGCGAATCCACCACCAACTATAACTGTATGCATATTGTTTATGTTAACAGATATGCATTTATATTTATAGTGTAACAATAAGTATGTTATAATATATTTACTCGGGAACGTGATGGACGACCAGGGAAAGGTCAGACCTCCGAACCCATAGGTATGATCGGCCAGATAGTGAGTCTCATTAGCTCGCAATCATAACGATCCAGATCACGGAAGGACTTGGGCAAACCATAATAATCCCTCTCCTCGTAGAGACGTCTACTGTGTGGCCCCACTCTAGCCACGGCGCTGATCTGACGGGTCGACCCCATCGTGCCGCCTGATTCAACGCAGGTGCAGCCGATGGGGTCGACCCTAAACCTCTCTTGTAGAGGTTTTTTTATTTATCTGGTACAATATATATCCGTACAGGGGCATAGTACAACGGTTAGTATATGGGTTTCCAAAACCTAGGATCGTGGTTCGATTCCACGTGCCCCTGCCAAACAGGAAAGAGAAGCTCTTGAGCTGATTTATCCACAGATTGACCTCTGACATTGGGGTCTTTTTTTGTGGTTTGGTTAAGTATTTTTTGGGTCTCCATAATTTGCCTCGTTTCTTCACTTCTTTTAGTGATTGCTTCTGCTAAAAATGATAATTTAACAGATACAGAATTATTTGCATAAGTCACTGAATCGAATAGTTTGGTTAAAACTGTCCGCTTTGCGTCATTACCCATGTCTGAGTCTAAATACTGATCTTTTGCGGTCTGTGTGAGCTCCATGATCTCTATAGCATCATCGTGCCTATTCTCAGTCGTTACATCGGCTATAGACAGCTCGTCGTGCAGGTCTGTAAGTTGTTTCTG
>JBBRXL010000008.1:0-20479 GCA_038248455.1 Saccharimonadales bacterium (SeqCode) | reverse complement strand
CGGATAAATCCTTTAATCCGAAGATCATATGCGGCATTAGACACCGTTTCCGGTGCTTATTCCTCACTTTGGGGCATGTTCTCACGCGTTACTCAGCCGTCCGCCGCTCGTCAGCATCCCGATAAATCGGGACCTGTTACCGCTCGACTTGCATGTGTTAGGCGCGCCGCCAGCATTCATCCTGAGCCAGGATCAAACTCTCCATAAAAAAACTATAGCCAATAAATTGACTTAGTTTATAACTCAAATATACCCATAAAGGATATCGCACATCCTAACTCAGCATAGAACAAACAAGTTTGTCTACACATTCGTTTCGTAGTGCTATAAACTGACGATGATTTGCACAACTAAATTGTCAAAGTTCTGTATATCTGTCCAACTCCACGTTGTTGTCACCATTCGGCAACCAGACTTAAACAATCATACTCCATGCATAGTAGTGGCGTCAAGTGTATTTTTACTTAAAATACAAAGAAATCAACCAATAAACCGACCAAAAAACCTACGACACCACCCGCCAAGACTTCAACTGGGGTGTGACCCCTAGCAACTCGAGGTAGGCGAATATTAGACTTATTTTCTTTTATTAGTTTAGTAAGCGCCTCACCCTGCTCTCCAGATGATCGTCGTACCATAACAGCATCGTACATGACAACCGCACCAAAGAGTAATGACATGGCAAATATAGCACTATCTATTCCGTTTCGAAGACCGATTGTTGTCATAAGAGCAACAACTGATGCGCTATGGGCGCTAGGCATACTACCAGATAAATATAATTGACGGAAATTTCCCATAAAATTCTTGGACTTTATGCCAGATATAATGTATTTGAGACCTTGCGCAGTTATCCACGCACATATCACTGCAATTATATACGTGGATAGATACATAGCTAAGCCGCCTCTTCTTCGTTATCGTCTTCGGCCTCAGGTTCTTCCGGCATCAAGCCGATTGAAGCTAGTTTATCTCCATCGTTCAACCTCATTATTCGGACGCCTTGAGTAGTTCTGCCTATTGTTGGAATATCCTTCAGTCCTACGCGAATTGCCTGTCCGTTTATAGATATGAGTAGGACTTCGTGCGCTGTTGGGTCTATCGTCTGGACGGCAATTATTGGACCCGTCTTGGCAGTTACGACAGCTGCCTTTATGCCGACACCGCCTCGTTTATGTGGAGGGAAGTTCGAGACTTTTGTCGCCTTACCGTATCCGTTTTCACTAATAACAAGCAATGTTCCGTTGGAGTCGACGACAATATCCATACCCACTACCTTATCTCCGGGTCGCAGTCTAACCCCTCGAACACCTCTGGCACTTCTGCCCATAGGCCGAGCATCTTTTTCGTTGAATCGAATAGCCTGACCAGCAGATGTAGATATAATTACATCATTCTCGCCGGTAGTCTTTTGAATCCACTTTAGTTCATCGCCCTCATCAAGCTTGATAGCTATCAGTCCGTTAGTTCTAATATTGGCATAGTCCTTAAAGGCCGTCTTTTTGATGGTACCCTTGATAGTCGCCATAAATAGATAACCATCATCATTTGCATCTTTTTCGTGACGGATAATTGATGTAATCTTCTCCTCTGGCTGCAACTGTAGCAGGTTGACTGCCGCAACACCCTTGGCCGCAAGACTAGCAGCCGGCACTTCATACGCCTTAAGTCTGAATATTCTACCCCTATTTGTAAAGAAGAATAGGTAGTCGTGCGTACTTGCTGGGACTAGCTGATCGATAACATCCATCTCTTTTGTAGTCATGCCCCGCTTGCCCTTACCACCCCGATGCTGTCTTCTATATTCACTAACTAAAGTACGCTTAATGTAGTTTTCAGTAGTCAATAAGATAACAGAATCTTCTTCGGGTATTAGCTCTTCGTCACTAAATTTACCCAACTCGCTATTGATCATCTTGGATCGTCGCTCATCCCCATATTTTTCTTTCATTTCAAGCAATTCTTCTTTAATAATTCGAAGAATCTCACTTTCATCAGCCAAGATTGCCTCAAGTTTAGCAATTAGAGTCAGTAACTCGGCAAGTTCATTTTCGATCTTATCCCTCTCAAGCCCAGTTAGACGACGCAACTGCATGGCTAGTATGGCCTGTGCTTGTATCTCTGAAAGACCAAATTTTTCCATCAAACCAGCTTGGGCATCTTCGCTTGTCTTGCTGGCTCTAATTAATTTGATTACCTCGTCTATATGATCCAAAGCTATCTTGTAACCCTCCAGTATGTGGGCACGAGCTTTTGCTGCTCTTAGTTCAAATTCTGTTCTACGTCGGACAACTACTTGGCGGTGCTTAATGAACTCGCTAAGTATTTCATCGAGTCCAAGTATTCTTGGTTGAATACCGTCTATCAGTGCAAGCATATTGTAATGGAAACTCGTCTGTAGGGATGTCATCTTAAACAGCTGGTTCATAACTTTCTTCGGATAAGAATCTTTACGAAGTTCAATCACAACGCGAACTTTTCCCCTGGCACTCTCGTCACGAAGGTCACTAATCAGGATCTTCTTATCTTTATGAAGTTCGGCTATTTTCTCAATAAGTGTTGCTTTATTTACACCAAAAGGCATTTCAGTAACAACAATCTGGCTACGACCCTTCTTGGTTTCTTCAATATTCGTAACGGCACGTATAGTGACGCTTCCGCGTCCAGTTAGATAGGCCTGTCTCATAGGAGCTCCACCATATACAATTGCACCAGTTGGGAAATCGGGGCCTTTAACGTATTTCAAGAGGTCTTCGACTGTTGATTCTGGATTATCTATAAGGTGTATGGTTGCATCAACTAGTTCACTAAGGTTGTGTGGCGGAATACTAGTAGCCATACCGACAGCAATTCCGATTTGTCCGTTCAATAGAAGATTCGGCAGCTTAGCGGGTAAGACAGATGGTTCAGATTCTGATCCGTCGTAGTTATCTCTAAAATCAACTGTATCTTTATCTAGATCGACTAATAGTTCATTTCCAGCACGTCCAAGTCGAGCTTCCGTATAACGAGAAGCGGCGGCAGGGTCCCCATCCATAGAACCGAAGTTTCCTTGTCCGTCGACAAGCTTATAGCGCATAACCCATTCCTGAGCCAAGCGGACCATTGAATCATAAATAGCCGAGTCTCCGTGTGGGTGGTATTTACCCATAACGTCACCAACAATCCTAGCGCTTTTACTGAACTTACTACCGGGCCGTAAGTTTTGTTCGCCCATTGAGTACAATATTCGTCGATGAACTGGCTTTAGTCCGTCACGTACGTCAGGTAGAGCTCGGTCGATAATCACACTCATCGAATAACGAAGGAAGCTATCCTCCATGACGTCTTCAACTGTTCGCTTTTCAAGTAATCTAGAGTGTGTTTGTTGAATTTCTGGAATCAACTCCCCTTCTAATGTTGTATTTTCTTCATCATTCATAATTATATATCCAATTCCTCTACCTTAATGAATTTTGCCCTACTCTGTATAAACGATTTCCTTAGGTCTACTTGATCGCCCATCAGTTTTGTAAATATAGCATCGGCTTTTTCGGCATCAGCTACTTTAACTTGAATCAATACACGATTTTCTGGGTTCATAGTTGTATCCCAAAGTTGTTCAGCGTCCATCTCACCAAGACCCTTATAACGCTGCAGCATTGTTATACCAGCCTGCTTGTTACGATCGGTATTTTCGTCAAATCCTGCTAGGTTTTTAGCTTTTCGCTCAGCTATCAGCCCTGAAACTATCTCATCACGCTCTTCGTCACTGTAGGCATAATACTTCTTTGTACCAACCTTCATAAGGAATAGCGGAGGTTTGGCCAAATACACATAACCACCGTCGACTACTTCGCGCATATAGCGGAACAAGAATGTCAAAAGAAGTGTTGAGATGTGACTACCGTCAACATCGGCATCTGTCATTATAACTATACGGTGATAACGTAAACCGGCTACATCAAATTGATCGCCGATACCAACGCCTAGTGCCTTAATCAAGCTAACGATCTCATTATTACCCAGCATCCTGTCTAGTCGAGCCCTCTCGACGTTCAATACCTTACCTCTAAGCGGTAAAATTGCCTGCGTACGACTATCGCGACCTGACTTTGCAGACCCACCAGCCGAATCACCCTCTACTATATATATCTCGGATTCACTAGGATCCTTACTTGAACAGTCAGACAGCTTGCCTGGCAGGCTCATACCGTCTAATGCACCTTTACGTATAACATTGTCTCGAGCGGCTCTAGCGGCTTTTCTTGCCCGCGCAGCCAGCAATGATTTTCCAACAATCTTCTTGGCTACACTAGGGTTTTCATCAAGATAATAAGAGAAGTATTCGTTCATGACCTGTTCAACGTATCGACGAACTTCAGGATTACCTAGCTTGTTTTTTGTCTGACCTTCAAATTGTGGATCAGGTAATTTAACCAAGATAATAGCTGTTAAACCTTCACGTATATCATCACCACTCAGGTTGTCTTCTTTTTCTTTTAGAAGTCCCGATTTGCGGGCATAGTCATTGATTACACGGGTAAGTGCAGACCTAAAACCTATGACGTGTGTACCGCCATCAGGAGTTAGCACGTTATTTGCAAATGGCTTAACTATCTCTGTAAAGGTTTCATTGTATTGAACAGCTACCTCAACCACAGAATCTTCTATCTGACGTTCGACATAGAAAATATCATCACTAACTACATCTTTTCCAATATTTAGATGTTTGACGTAGCTTTTAATTCCTCCTTCAAAATAAAAGGCCTGCCTGGAGTCGGTTCGCTCATCAAATACAGAAACATATACGCCTTTTGTAAGGTATGCCTGATGTCTTAGGTAGTTAACTACCCATGTATAGTCAAATTCAACTGTTTCTTTAAAAATCGTATCGTCTGGATAAAAGGTAATTGTTGTACCCGTCTCGGTAGACTTACCGACCACAGCAACATCCGCTACTGGAACGCCTCTTTCGTACTCTTGACGATATAGCTTTCCATCTTTTCTTACCTCGGCAATCAACTTAGTAGATAGGGCGTTGACGACACTCGATCCGACACCATGAAGACCAGAAGAGACTTTGTATCCGCCATTACCAAACTTTCCACCAGCATGTAGTACCGTTAGGACTGTCTCAAGTGCGCTTTTGCCAGTCTTAGTATGTTTGTCTACAGGTATACCCCTACCGTCGTCATATACACTTATGCCGCCATCACTCAGGATTGTTACGCATATCTTAGTGGCATACCCAGCAATCGCTTCATCGATACAGTTGTCGGCTATTTCTTTTATGAGATGATGTAAGCCATCATATCCCGTACTTCCGATATACATTCCGGGTCTCTTACGGACTGGTTCAAGACCTTCTAGAACCTGGATCTGCGAACCATCGTAGTTTTTATCAATTTTTTGTTTAGCCACTATGCACTCCCTCACTTATTCAGTCTGACTGTAGTTATTTACAATAATACCATTATAGCGAACAATTTGTGTTCACTCAAGCTATTGCACTGAACATATTTCTTATGCTAATCTATATACAAGAGGTAAATTAACAAAAAATAAAAATGTTTAGAAAACTTGTATCTAACTTATCATATAGCCCGGCTCTAGTCGGTCAACTTGGCTTTTACGCCAAGAGACTAAAAGGCGAAGAAACAACCCGTAGAATAGGTCTGGTTTTTATTGCCCTGTCATTGGTCGTTCAGTCCCTTGTAGTTTTTCAACCCCCCGAATCAGCCAACGCCGCTAGTGGCAATGACTTTGTTAGTGGCGGTCTGGGCACGGAATCAGCAAAATCACTAGATAATTTTATTCGCCCTTACGACGCTAATAGCAATCACCTCAAAGATATATTGAATTACTTCGGAATTACAAGAGAAGAACTTACCTCTACAACTTATGGGTCGTGGAAGGCCGGCGAGAAGCTATCTTGGGGATTCGAGCCTAAATTTAGCTATGCTCAAGGTGAAAGAGCCGTAAATATAACCGACGCCAATGGTAATAGCGCGACAACTGTATATGGTCGTCCCAATAAACTATTTAACGGCACCAACACTAATATATATGGTTGGTATGGACATTCGAGTAAAATAGGCTGGTTTGCTATTATGCAAGTTTGTGGAAACCTAGTCACAGAGACTTTGCCTCCACCGCCAGAACCGCCCAAACCACAACCTACACCGTTAGCAGAATGTTCAGCACTCGCAATAAATAGTATATCTAGAACGAAATTCTCACTAAGTGGACAAAGTACTGTTAGTGGCGGCGCATCAGTGTCAAACTATAACTTCCAAGTAAAAGACTCTTCAGGCAAGATAGCCTTTGAAAAAGACATCAAATCCACAAGTCTAGCAGCGAGTAGTGGTATATTTGAACTGATAGTTATTGGTAAATACCAAGCGAGACTCACAGTTACTACCTCAACCGGCCAAAAAACAAATCAAAACTGCGTCTCGCAGATTAATGTCGCGCCTCCAGATGTGTGTCCAGTAAATAGCGACCTTTCTGTAGAAGATGCGGAGTGTCAACCGTGTCCGGGCGATGACTCATTGTGGATAAAAAATCCCCTATGTAGTGCGAAAATAGTATTAAGCAAAAAAGCCAATAATACATCACAATCATCGATAGATGCCACAAAATCTATTGCTCAAGCAAACGACCAGATTAGATATAGCCTTAGTGTTGAAAATACTGGACTGATCTCAAAGAAAGTAGATTTAATCGAAAACCTTAAAGACATACTTGAGTATTCAACCCTAATAGATAACGGAGGCGGAACTTTTGACGCCACCTCTAAAACTCTATCATGGCCTTCTATAACACTTGAGAAAGGCGAAAAGCAGTCCCGTGTATTTGCCGTCCGTCTCATTGAGATTATCCCAGCAACCGCCCAGGGGCAAAGTGAACCAACATCATTTAACTGTATTATGACAAATACTTTCGGCAATCAGGTTGACATATCTGTTAATTGCCCATCACCAAAAGTAATCGAGCAAGTAGTTGGTCAACTACCAAAGACGGGACCAACCGAAAATATACTATTTGGCGGTATATTGCTTTCAATCGCAATGTTCTTTTACGCCCGTACCAGGCAAATCAAATCAGAAGTTAGATTAATACGACGAAACATAAACACAGGAACTATCTAGTATGAGTAATTCACCCGAACAACTAAATTCAAACCCAAATAACTTAGAAAAAAATAGCGAATCAGCCGGTGAGCAAATAGAAAAATTGTCTAATAAATCCGAGCGCGGCTCAGAGCTTAGTCCAAGGGATATCGAAGCGCGTGCCGAGAAAGCAAAAGCTGAAGCGCTTGAAGCAGCAATTAGTGTTGAATCTGGTGGTAAAGAAAAAGATACGAACAATGGTTCAAGAAGTGTAGTTAAAAGGGCAAAATCAAATAAAAAACAAAAGAACGAGAGTTTTAAAAAACAAATCAACCATGTTCAATCTGAAATGCCTATTATCAGCAGGTCTTTCAGCAAGATTATTCACAATCCAATCATCGAGAAATCCAGCGAAGTGATTGGCAGTACAGTAGCTAGACCAAACGCCCTTCTGGCGGGTTCTATTTTTTCGTTCACACTGACACTCGGTGTATATTGGCTAGCAAAAAATATCGGCTATACTCTATCCGGCTTTGAAACAATACTTGCATTTGTAATAGGTTGGACTCTTGGTATCGTATATGACTACTTCAGACTAATACTAACTGGTAAAAAATAGTAACCTTTAACTAATTATCGAAGCTTAACCGAAACTTCATGAGTAGACGATGGATCACCGTCGCTAGTACTTCTAATATGAAACTTGTCTCCAGGGGTGTTATGCTCAGGTGTTGTTAGACCAGGCGTTTGTGTAGTTTTTTGCAAAGTATTATTATCTAAGTTTTCAACTTTTTGTTTATCTTGATTATCAAAAGTAACCACATTACTCGTATTTTGTGGACCTTTGCTCAGAGTATGAGCTCGGATAGCCTGTTCAGGCGGCTTATTGCTCTTTATCTGCTGCCGCTTAGCAAGCCATTCATCCAAAAAGGACGAACTCGAGCCTGGAGATACCGAAGACGAACCCGCACCAACACTTGGCTGATTTGGCATGTTATTAAACCGAGCCTGCTGTGCCTGGCGCATTGCCTCGAGTTTTGCCTTCTTGGCTTCATCTCCGGCCCCTAGACGAGCGAATATCTCTTTATCGACTTGTGCTCTAGGTTTTCCGTACTTAACAGCAGACAGCTTCTTGATGGCATCCCTTAGTTGATCGTTTGACTTACCCATGGGTGGAAGTAGCGACATACTGAACGCCGACGACGGAACACCGTTTATCAGAACTGAAGTAACAGATTGATAATTTGGAATCTTGGTCAAATCTTCTGCATCGTAGGTGGGGGCAAATTTTTTTTCTAGTAGTTCCGCATCAGTAATACCTACCCTACCACCGATTATAGTTCCGACGTTACCCAATATAGCCTCACGGACCTGATCGGTTAGTTGAGTCATGAACTGATTGGCTAATATAAGATTAAGCCTGTACTTTCTCGCTTCTGAAAGTATGGTAGCGAAACTCTCTGTAGCAAAATTCTGAAACTCGTCTACGAACAGACAGAAATCTTGACGCTCATTTTCTGGGATATCACCACGAGACATAGCCGCAACTTGGAATTTCATGATGAAAATCATTCCGATTAGTTGAGAGTTTAACTCACCAGTCTGACCTTTTGAGAGGTTTACTAATAATATTTTCTTATTATTCATTATATCTTTAAGGTTAAAGCCGCTCTTTGTCTGACCGATTATATTACGCATCATTTCGTTGCTCAAGAATGCACCGAACTTACTTACGAACCAACCCAATACCTCTGATTTGTTAGCGTCGCTAGTCTGAGCCATTTCCTTGTTCCAGAAATCCAATACAGTCCTGTCTGTCACATATTTTAGTTTTTCGTCAGTAAAGGCCTGGTCATTAAAGACTTGAGGTACGTCAATAAAAGTCGAACCTGCCGGATCACTCATTATAGTTAGGGCGGCATTTCTAAACCAATGTTCGTATCTTGGGCCAACTATACCGGTGTGCCCTGGGTCATAAAGCTTATAGAGCATAGCTATAGCTTCTTGAATCAAAAAGTCTCTTTGGTCACTATTTTCAAATTCAAAAAGATTCAAACCTATAGGGTTCTCTAGGTCGCCTGGATTAAAGTAGATAACATCTTCAACTCGCTCTTTTGGTATCATACCCAGTAATTTCTCTACCGAATCACCGTGTGGATCAATAAAAGCAAAGCCCTTACCATCCATCATGTCCTGAAAAGCTAAATTCTCCAGCAGATTAGACTTACCCATACCGGTCTGTCCGATTACATATGTATGCCGACGCCTGTCATTTTCTGTTAGCCGAATCTGCTTTTTGACACCTCTAAATTCATTATATCCGAGCAATATACCGTCATCCATAGTCTGAGCAGGTCCATCAACTTGTTTCGTCATCTGACGCTGTACTTGGGATGTCGATATACTATTTCTATCTGGTAAATGGAAAACTGTGGCTAGCTCAACACTATTTAGTATGTTCTGATTAATAGATTGTGGAAAAAATCTAAATATATATGCCGTTACCAACTCTTCGATATCTCTGGCGGCCGTAAATTTAAACCCATTGTTTGTCGGTGAATCAAACATTGAAAATGCTGCGATAACGTTCTTGAGAAGTGCTTGTGACCTCATGGCCGTATTTGAAGACACAACTACTCTAACTAATGTTTCGTAGCCAGGGTGACGAGTTTTTTCTTCGATAGATTCAACCAATGATTGCTCTAGAGACGATAGTTGCTTGTCTTCTGGTTTGACATCTTCAGATACTGGTGGCTTCCACAAAGCCTCCATTATTCCTTTTACTCCACCAGTACCAGCAAAGCCAGAACTTTTTACTCCCTTATCTTTTTTGATTTTATTTGCCGTATCAATTGAATTCTTTGTCCAGCCATCCTTTGCGGGTCGCACCATAAGCTGAACGGCTATTCCATCATCTTTTGTGGCTGTTGATAAAGCGTTTATCAGAGCCCTGGCTGCATCTCTTTTTGACTCTTGATACGTAGCGATAGGATAGGCGTAATCTTTCTTTAGGGTCAATTCACCACCTATCGTCCCGCTTAATTTTCCCGATTGACTAAATATATTACGCTCTTCGACTTCTTCTAGTCTAGCTGAAGGATAGGCAGCCGCTACTGCCTGCTTTATTGTCTCTATCAAGACTGTAGGTACGACGGTGTAATAGTGCACTAGTCCGCCATGGGCTACGATCTCAAATGATAAATGTCTCTGACCATATATTTTACCCTTAAAGCCGTTCGTAGCCGTACTTGCTAAAATATTATACATAACTTGAGCTTCTGACAGCATTTCCTCAGTGATATCTCTTTCGTCCCTACCGTTGGCTTCTATATCATCGCTCGAAGGCGGTATGTGAATATACAGAGAAACCATCTTTAGTCCTCGTTCGTAGTTCTTGGCCTCGCGAAGAGTCTTCTTATATTGAGAAAAAACAAAAGCAAGTACGATAGATATTAATATCGTGATAACAATTGCCGTAATAACAAATCCAACCATGTCTATACCAAAAAGACTAGAGCAAGCCTAAGCATCTCCCAGTTCCCTTCCATATCGTTTTCGCTGATAATCTCTTTGGAGTTCACTCACTGCTTCTTCTCGTCTATACGGGTCAGTCTTTGTCTCGTTGATGATCTTTTTAGCCTTATCAACCCATTCTTTTTCTATCAAATCATCATCGCTGGCGGCTACAGGCGTATCGTTCAGGTTTTTTGAGGCCAAGGACGAATCATCTGCGGATGGTTGTACAGGTGCGGGCAATACAAAAGACTGTCCGGTTGACGCACTATCTGCGGCTTTAGCAGCTAACTCAGACGCCTGTTCAAAAGCCTCTGCGCCACTCTCTATTCCAGATTCAACCTTATTTAATCGACCGTCTAATTCAACATTTTTCTCATAATTTGCATGAGTTACCTCTTGATTAATATTCGGCTTCGATATTTCCGGTTCCATATCTGTAATTATAGCATAACGATAATAATGATTGCGAAGTTTTTATATACGTTTTGAGACGTAGACTAAACCAATAACAACAAAAATAATTATTAGAATAATTTCATAAAAACCAACAGACCCGACAGACTGAAGAGCCAACATCATAACTGGCGCAGATGAAATAACGCTACTATAGTAGTAAGACCCTCTGAAAGAAACTCTAGGTATCGGCTTTACCACTGTAAATGCAGATGAAAAATAAGCTACAAAATAACTACCGAAATAAATTAAAAATGCCACTACGCCTAGTAGTGACAAATATATACACAAAAATAATAACAATATACCCAACGGACCAACGTTCGTTGGAGTAAATATATTCGTTATAACAATCAATAAACAGAGGCTTATTACAGATATAACGACTAATGATTTCCTAAACATAACTATTACTATACACCAAATAGTTAGATGTTTTGTAGACAGCCTGTGCGACAAACGATATAGAGACTGCAACTGACGCCCCTAAATATAAATATTGGGCCGTGAGCCTCTTGCCTGTCGCAACAGGCTACTATACTGACCGTCCCTCATAGAGGGGCAAGTTTGTACCTTCGTACGATCTTCAATGCCTAAGCAGAGAAAGTACGGAATCTCGACGCCATTTGGCGGAGTGTCGGTAACACCAGCTGATAAATCAAAAGGTACGTGTCCTGCATTCGCAAGTCATATTAGATGAATCAGTTATTGCTGTTACCGAATATCCGTCAAAGATAAAGATATTCGTCGACTAAATTGTTAAGGTTTTTTGCTTCTTTTTGTTTTTGTAAAAGCTTATTTGAATCTTAGCATAATCACTATTGTCAGTCAAGTATAGTGCGGCTTAATGCGTTGTTATAATTACACAAATATACATTGTTCGTAACCCTTAAAGTGTACTACGTTGTTATAATGTATATTTACATCGTTGTTATAATAGCTACAATATCATTAATCTGATACGCCTATTATACTATTTGTGTGATGATTAGCACTTTATTAGTTTAACAATTGCAAAGTAATATCGGTTTCATACGGTACGACATGGCCAATCAAATTTGAACCAAAGTGCTTTGAGATATTGATCTATATTCATTATGAATGGATATAACGAAGTCAACAATTATGCGATCTATGCTTTCGATAAACTGAGAATATTGTTCATTCGTTATATATTCAAATTTATTCATTTATTTCATAGCTAGAAATATTAGCTTAACAATTGTCGCATTCTCGCCAAATTATGATAGCTATAATACCAATAGCTATTCACTGCGCTACGACTTGCCGTATTTATATTTTAATTTTGCCTCTAATTCTCCATTACAAACGATAGTAGGTCAAAGATAACCCATGACCAACAGTAGAACGTACATCAATATCATTGAATACTAAATATACGTAGTAAATTTTACTAAAAGATTATACATAAATCTTATTGACACAAGCGTTATAAGGCCTTATTATAGGGGTAGCTTCTGAATAAAAAAATTGTACAGAGGCCAAAAATAAACAGAAATTAAAAAACTCCACAAAAAAACAACCGTTCCTCGCAGGCGGTTGTTTTTGATTCCAAATATCGATATGGTGGAGCTGCGGGGAATCGCACCCCGGTCCGAAAGGTAACTGATTATTCGTCTACAAGTTTATCTCTACTTAATTATTTACGATAACCGATGACTAAAAGTTAAGCACAAAATGTCATGATCCTCGCGCAATAAAATTTCCCTACCAGCTGTTGCTGCCCTACTGGAGGTGATCGACATATTGTATAACATCTACTTTGGGTTCTATGTCGCCTGACCCAAGAGATGGCTCGATGGTTTAGTAACGAGCTGTTGCTAGAACTGGCATCTGGATAGCGTTAGCCATCTTTGATACGAAGTTTTTCACTGTTGCAGTAATTGTTGCAATTAAAATTTACAGGTTACGCCTGTGGTCGACTTGCAAAATAATCTGTTAATGTCCATTCGTCGAAAGCTATAGTCAGCCCCAAATCAACATCGCTATTATAGCAAAATTTGCAGTATTTTACTAGTCATGATTAACTAATAACACTTATGGTTGCGAAAGTTATGACTGCTGCTCCGATTGGCTTCGATGGATCGATAATCGAAGTTGAATGCGACTCTTCAAACAACCTCCCTTCACTAGTGATAGTCGGTCTGGGAAACAAATCTATAGACGAAGCAAAAGAAAGAGTCAGAAGCGCAATATCCAACTCATTACTAGACTTTCCGAAGAAAAGACTGACGATAAACCTAGCGCCAGCGGAGCTACCAAAAGATGGCACGCATTATGACCTACCTATAGCTCTTTCTATCCTGTGCACTAGTGGCCAGCTAAAACAACAAGAGCTTGAAGGTGCATTATTTGCCGGAGAATTAGCTCTTGATGGCATGCTAAGGCCAATCAGCGGCGCTATAAGCATCGCCGAAGCAGCAAAACATAATGGATACAATAAAATATACATACCCTCACACAACGCCGAACAGGCATCACTGGTAGGAGGTATAGATATCATACCGGTCGACAGTCTCAAAGAGTTGTTTCTTCATCTTAAAAATGAAAAAATAATATCAACTTATCAATCTAATATCAAAAACGAACATGCAGAGCAACTAAAATTTCCACCTTTTATAGATGACGTCATAGGCCAAGAGCAGGCCAAAAGAGCCATTATAATAGCGGCAGCCGGCCATCACAATATTTTAATATCTGGTCCACCGGGTGCCGGCAAAACTATGTTAGCAAAGGCCCTATTAAATCTTTTACCCAACCTAAGCAAAGATGAACAACTAGTTATTACAAAAATTCACAGCCTAGCTGGTGAATCAACCGAAAATGTAGCCACAAAAAGACCGTTCAGGTCACCCCATCACACCTCAAGTGTGGTTTCAATTGTTGGTGGGGGTAAAAGACCAAAACCAGGTGAAATCAGCCTTTCACACTTAGGAGTATTGTTCTTGGACGAAATACCCGAATACCCAAGATCTGTTCTCGAATCACTACGTCAACCCCTTGAGGATAAAACAATATCTGTAAGTAGATCTGAAGGTAAAGTTACATATCCGGCAGATTTTATGCTTGTTGGCACAATGAACCCCTGCCCTTGTGGATATTTCGGTGATAGTAAAAAAGAATGTTCTTGTTCAATAAATCAAATATTAAGCTATAAAAAAAGACTTTCTGGCCCCCTACTAGACAGAATAGATCTAGTAATTGAAGCATCCAGAGTACCAAATGTAGATATATTAGATAAATCTGGTGATACTTTTTTACAACATAATAGTGCCAAAAATAGCATAATAAAAGCATACAACATTCAAGCCGATAGATATAAAAGCAGTCTAAAATACAACAATTCCATGACAAATCGCGACATAAAACAACTAACAAAACTAGAAGACAATTCGAAAAAATTATTAAATGATGCCACTGATAAACTTTCTCTAAGCGCCAGAAGTTACATGAAAATAGTAAAAGTAGCCAGAACAATTGCCGATCTTGACCAATCCCCAACTATAAAATTGCACCATATTAGCGAGGCTTTGCAATATCGTAGTAAGTAGTATTGAAATAGATTGGCTTATCTGATAAAATAGCATACGAGTAAACGCTCAAAGCACCATCAAACAAGGAGACAAAGATCGGTACATCAATTCGCATCAACGAAGCAATTCGAGCAGAAAAATTACGAGTCATTGGAGCCAACGGAGACCAACTAGGAATCCTAGACCGAAGTGAAGCGCTAAAAATAGCCGAAGAAGCAGGAGTTGACTTAGTTGAAATATCGCCAAACGCAGATCCACCTGTTGTTAAGGTTATTGACTGGGGTAAATACCAATACCAGAAGATGAAAGAACAACAAAAAAGTCGAAAGAATTCAAAATCTGTTGAACTAAAGCAGATGAGAATGGGTCTAAAAATTGGTTCTAACGACCTTGATATCAAATTGCGAAAGATTCGAGAATTTCTTATCGAAGGACACAAAGTTAAGATTCTTATTGTATTCAAGGGAAGAGAGATGGCTCATCAAGAACTAGGTTTTGAAATGATGAACAAAATCATTAACCTACTCGAAAATGATTCAGTGCTAGAGCAAAAGCCTCAGATGGCTGGTCGCAATCTGAGCATAGTAGTAAGGAGTAAATAATGCCAAAGATAAAGACCCACAAAGGAACCGCGAAACGGATCAAGATTACCAGTACTGGTAAATTGACTCGTCGTCGAGCATTCGGCGCCCACTTGCTTGCAAATAAGGGCAAAGGCCGCAAACGTAATATTAAATCCACTGCATTCGTAAAAGGTGCAATGGCTAAGAACGTAAGAAGGGTACTAGGAATTTAATTATGCGAGTTAAAAGAGGCGTCGCAGCACGTGCCAAGCACAAAAAGATATTAAAACAAGCCAAAGGTATGCAACATAACCGCACCAGGTCTTTTAGACTTGCCAAACAAGCAGTTATCCGAGCCCTCCAGTATTCATACCGCGATAGGCGCAACAAGAAACGAGACCTAAGGGGTCTATGGATTACAAGGATCAATGCCGCAGCACGCGAGCTCGGTACTACATATGGAAAGTTTATTGCAGGCCTTAAGGCATCTAATATAGAGCTTGACCGCAAAGTACTTTCCGAACTTGCAGTAAGTGAACCAAAAGCCTTTGCGCAGATCGTTAAAACTACTCAAAAATAAATAATTTTTATCAATAAAAATACTCCTACTTGGGAGTATTTTTATTTAGCAGTGCATCGATAAGCCGGGTTCTGTCTTGGATGATAATCTATCTAGCTCAATAGTTGCCTATAGAGTCAAGCGGATATCGACCTACGAGCGAGCAGCCCTTAATGCAGATCTCCTTGCAGCCGACAGGGTTTACCTCTATATCGCGTCACCGCGACATACTGTGAGCTCTTACCTCACTCTTTTCATCTTTTCCCTTTTACAGGTAGTTTAAGTTTCTGTGGCACTTTCCCTAGGGTCACCCCCGGTTGCCGTTAGCAACTGTCGTCACTCTACGCTGCCCGGACTTTCCTCTTGTATAAATACAAGTAATCACCTAACGCACTGCCTTGATTATTATATCAAACTATCAAGAATCATTCTTATGTTCATCTAATATCTTATTTACTAAAGAATCTGCCAACCGATTTAGCTCTCTCGGGACATGAATAAACTTAACACTAATAAAATCACTAATCAGTGCTTTAACTCTTTCGTTGATTGGCCACAACTCTCTATTTTTTACACTATAAAGTCCTTTTAATTGATTTACCACGAGCATACTGTCAATTCTAAATTCAACATTTTTATAACCAAGTTCGCGTGCTTTCTCTAAGCCCAATCTTACACCTTGATATTCCGCTTGATTATTTGTTGTTATGCCGATGTATTCACCGCCACTTATTACAATTTCTTGATCAGGACCAATTATCACATACGCCGAAGATGATGGACCAGGATTACCCCTTGAGCCGCCATCAGTATATATAATAATTTTGTTAATTGATGTTGTATTTTTGTCTACTTTTATAGTATTAGAGCTTGATGTCCCAAGAGAATAATACTTACTGAGTATATACATAGCGCTGTCTCGTAACTTGAGCTGATTGTGGTCGTTCATGTCAACCCACAAGAACGAATCGTAGTTTAAACCTAATTTTATTTTTTCCTCATCTATTTGCTCATCAAGGCAAGAATACACAATAAATACATGTTGAACTGCGCTATCTTCCCTACTATTAAGTGATAGAGCATCTGAAACATTTATCTTCGTAATAATCAAGCCAAGATCATTTTTTATATGGCGCCTTAGGGCATCGTCTGGCTGTTCATTAATCTCTATGGTACCGCCCGGCAACTCGTGGCGACCAACTACATCAGGATTTCCTTTTAGTCTCTTGAGAAGCAGAACCCTATTACCAGACTTTATTATTGCTTGAACTACTACTCTTTGTTTCATATTTACTTTCTGTTTTAGTACAATGATTTCAAAAATCCCAGGGCGTTGCTTTTAGCGCTAGATATTCCCAACCTTAAAGGCAGGTGGGTATTTTCAAAACATTTCCACGGAAATGAATAATATTAAATTCCCTATCTATATGATATTCAGGAAAATCATACACGCCTAGGCTTAGCCCCAGGATACTTATATTATACACCGATTTAGATGAAGATGCTTACGAATAGAGTCCAGAAAAAACCAATTGCCGATGATATAAGAGTACCTATATAGTCATTGGCGAATATAATCAATGCAAATATAAAGATAACTCCGAACTTCTCCGTCTTTTCCATAAGCCTGCGGATAAACTCTGGCGCAAGCGCATATAAGACCCTGGAGCCGTCAAGTGGCGTTAAAGGTATCATATTAAACACAAAGAAGCCCAAGTTGACCAAGACTATGGTGCTAAATATTGAGCTAGTCAGTCCTGTAGATTGAATACCTACAAGAGCCCATATGCTAAAAGCTATAAAAGCTATAAACAAATTAGTCAGTGGACCCATTATGGCAATTAAAGCAGCACCCCACTCACCTCCCTTCACGTTATTTGGGTTGAACGGTACGGGTTTTGCTCCACCAAATATTGGTGCTCCGACAAGGGCTAGAGAAAGCGGTAATATTATCGTCATAAATGGATCAATATGCTTGATTGGGTTCAAAGTAAGTCTACCCTGCAGCATGGCAGTCTTATCACCAAGCCAACTCCCCATATAAGCGTGCATGGCTTCATGAAGAGTCATAGAAAATAATATCACGATAAGAACAAGTGTTATATGTATCAAATCCAGTTGCATATAACCTATTATAGCAGGCTCTCAATAGTCCGACCAAGCTGTGTCTCACTTGACTATAATCTGAAAAGACGCTATACTGTCAAAGATTGTCAAAAATAAGTGGAATTTAAACAAATGGCTGCAAGATGCGAATTAACAGGAAAAGGTAAACAATTTGGCCACAATGTGAGCTTCTCTTTACGTCGTACTAAAAGAGTTTTTAAACCAAATCTTCAAAAGAAAACTTTTGAACTTGATGGACAAAAAATTACTATGACACTTAGCACACAGGCTATAAGGATACTAAAGAAAAAAGGTATACTTAGCTAATTCTTTACCTTAAGTATTTAAAATAACACCCATCTGGGTGTTATTTTAAATCACGCAATAATTCTACTAAGAACGAGTGAGTTCCACGACCATAATAGTGCTAGGAATGCTTGAAGGGCCTTTTACTTTATACTTCGACATAACCTCAACAGGCGCACCTAGTTCTTTGACAAACAAATCAAGTCCATCCTGAACTACTTCATATTTGAGAGACTTATCAGCATAGTGAATAGGTATGACCACCTTTGGATCAATCTTAGATACCACCCGATTAGCTCCAGTCGCATCAAGGGTATATCCATTACCGCCTACTGGTAGTACCAAGATATCAATCAAGCCTATTTCCTCTAACTGGTCATCTGATAATTTCTCATAGATATTGCCAACGACAGCAATTCTAGTCTCGCCAATTTCAATTCTATAAATAGTACTTGAAAAGGGTTTGTCACTTGCGTCCAAGTGGCGCTGAGCTGGTATACCTCTTATATCAAAATCGGCAACACCGTACTCACCAGGACTGTCTATTTCTAATTTCGCATCCTGATTTTCGATAGAAAATCTTGACTCTGTAGATAATTCAACGACATCTTTCAAAACGACATCTTTCAAACCGACAATTGATAGCTTCGGGTCAATCACGACAGTCTGCTTCTTGGTGGCTATTACTACGCAATTCGCTCCCTTATACTCAATTTCAAACATATATATCTCCTACTTCTGACTTAAAATATTATCTGTATCTACTGCAATTTCGTGCTTCTCGCCAATGAGCCGACTTAAGAAGCTATCCCTGACACTCAGCCTGTAATAGAACTCATCATATGATAACACGCTATAATTAATGTCGCGACCCTCTTGTTTTTCGATATGCGAAATCACGGACTTAAGTTTCGGTTTTGCAATAGACCCGACGAATAGGATATCAACAGGGCTCACTGAACCCTTTACTAACATACCAGCAAATACTGCGAGCCTCACACCCGATATGTCTTTTATCATTAGAGAGTAGTCTGATAAATTATTATCAAGATCAGATATATTACTTTGTAAAATAGATTTTTTATCAACATTTTCTCCGAATATAGCCCTTAGCGGTATATAGAATTCATACCTTTGATTAACCTCGTAATACAGCTTGTTGTCTGCGCTTGAGCTAGTAATTATACCAACTTCTAGCATATTTGAGAGTTCGCGTCGGACGGAGTTTATCTGCTCATCGATTTTTCTTGTAATTTCGCGTACATAGTAAGATTTGTTGGGACTATTCAAAAATAGATATAATAATTTTACCCTCGTTTTTGAACCAAATAGTGCGTCAATCATTGTCTCTCTCGAATAAATTTTGTATCTTTATAATATCACGTAATGTCGCTACTAGCCAACTCTGAACACAAATATTTATAAGCGTCTTCTCTATTTAGCCATTTTATGAATTTGTCCCTCTTAAACCAAGTAATTTGCCTCTTTGCTAGTTGCCAATCCGCAATGTTATTTAGGTTAACTAATTCTTTTTCAGTAATATTGTGCTCAAGATACAGCTTAACTAATGGGTAGATATTCGCCTTCATCGATTCATTATTCCAGCCAAACTTTATTGCCAAAAATTCCGACTCTTCGATAATTCCGTTACTCATCAACTCATCAGTCCGCTTCGCAATTCTTTCAATCAATATATCTTTATCTGTAGCTATTCCTACAACGATACAATTATTTATTGGTATCCGGTTTGTATTTAACACCTTACCGTTGTTTTCTATGCATCGTATTACATACCTCTTGTTTTTATAGTTCTCCGGTAGTTTTATGTTCTTTACAGCACAAATTTTATAAAGCTCATCTATGTCTAGAGCCTCTAGCTCAACTCTTAACTCGTTGTCTGCCTCATCTCCGAATTGATAATCCAGTACAACGGAGTCTACGTATAGACCACTACCTCCCACCAGAAATGGTATTTTACCGCGTTTTCTTATCTCGTCAATTTTGATATTTGCGTAGTTCTTAAAGTCTGATGCCGAGTACTTTTGAACCGGATCAACAATATCAAGACCCCAATGAGGAACTGCGGCTCTCTCGGCGAGACTAGGCTTTGCGGTACCAATATCCATATACCTATATATAGTCCTGGAGTCGGCGCATATAATCTCACCGTTAAATTTTTTGGCTATATCTATCGCGAGCTTAGTCTTTCCACTAGATGTAGGACCAACTATAACAATGAGAGGTAGATTATGGATTATAGATTTTAGATTATCGGGCATGGGTCTGGCCTCCAACGTATTGCGTCAAAATTATCAACAATAAAATTCG
>JBBRXL010000007.1:0-20486 GCA_038248455.1 Saccharimonadales bacterium (SeqCode) | reverse complement strand
GTGTTATCTTGATGCTCGCGGCGTCTGTGGGACTAATTCCAGTAATAGTTGGTGCAGGGCTTCAGGAGCTAGTTGATGTTGCGGTTATATTTAACGCCTTGAGGGCTCATGGACACGGTGGATCCGAGGATTACATTAGATAGCGGTACTGGCATGATGTTGATAAAACGTGGTATTATTTAATCATGAGTAATATAACCAATACACAACTGCAATCGGTTCGAAAATGGAATATTTCAGCAGGGTTTTTACACCTAGCATCTATGATAGCTGTGCTGGCGCTATCGAATAACTTTTCACTACCGGTTACGGCAACTTATATGACTGGTCCTCCGGGCTCTACATTTACCGATCCAATACTTCTTTTTAGTAATAATGTTAGTTATACGATTGCTTTATTCTTGGGATTGTCGGCTTTCTTTCATTTCTTTGTATCCACCAAGAAGATGTTCGCAAAATATTCTAAGGAATTACTACAGAGTCGAAACATATTTCGTTGGATAGAATACTCGATTAGCTCATCGATCATGATATTCTTGATAGCTCAGTTAAATGGTATTAGTGACTATGCAGCGTTAATCGCAATATTTGGCGTAAATGTCTCGATGATATTGTTCGGCTGGCTCCAGGAGAAGTATACCAAGCCAGGTGATGGCCAATGGCTACCATTCATCTTTGGCTGTATCGCAGGTATAATTCCTTGGATTATTGTACTGATTCAACTTCTAACACCAAGCGGTCCAGAGGGTACTTCGGCACCTGGGTTTGTATACGGAATAGTAATTTCCTTATTTATATTCTTTAACTGTTTCGCATATGTTCAGTACGCGCAGTATGGGGCAAAAGGCAAGTGGGCTAACTATCTACGTGGCGAAAAAGCTTACATAGTACTTAGCTTCGTAGCTAAATCGCTTCTGGCTTGGCAGATATTTGCCGCAACACTTGTTGGGTAGTTTCTTCTGTTTACGTAAGACGATAGGCAAAAAATTAGCCTATCGTCTTAATAGGTTTATTTTTTTCGAATTATTATTCTTGGCTTAGATATTAATAATATGGTGTATATGCCGGCAAGAAGGGTTATAAGGTATGTCCACATTTGATTATTTTGTAGCCCCGTATTTGGTGCGGTTATTCCGGTTGAGGCTTCAACTGAAGCGACTATGCCAAGACCAATTAATGGTGACGAAATTACGCCGTTAACTAAACCGTCAGTATCGTTTATACCACCGTCGGTTGCGACGTAGTCCACTATGGTTGTTTGGGGACTATTCTGTGTAAAAGTAAATGCTGGTGAAGCTTGGGGCGTGTATGTATTTGAGACCGTATCATACGTAACCACAACAGGGTCGGTTACGGCGACGTTATTGAAGTACACCGTTGTATCTGTATTTGCACCTGGACTGCTGACGGTCGTCGTTTGGCCGACGAAGCCACCAGGATAATTGAGGGCGGGGTCTTGCACGACATTGTTTGATTCATTGCTAGTTGTTACAGACGAAAGGCTTGAAGTACCGTTAACTACCACGGTGACATAGGTGCCAGTGGTTGCATTGTAAGTTGTTGTTACATTCGATTGGTCGCTGTCGCGAATGCCGTCATTGTTTCCATCGCCATTATTTGGGCCGGCATTCTCGACGCTATTTGGTATGCCGTCACCGTCGACGTCAGAGTTGCATTGTTGTGAAAATAAGAGACAAGGATAGCCGTTATTAATTAAAGGATCAATTTTCCATGTATTCGTGAAGTTCCAACCAGAAAATGTTACTTGCGATTTCATAGCAGCGGTTGTTTGACCGACACCACCAGATGAAGTGGGTTGTCCTGATGTCTGGGTATCCCAGTACGAATTAGTGGGCTGAGAGGTTGAATCATTATATCCAAATAAACCACCTACATTGGCTGAGCCAGCACTTGAACCTGTTGAGTAGATATTGGAAACATCAGATGGATATTCTACACCGAAAGGTTTCACCTGAAAGTACCCAATACCACCCGAGGATGCTCCTATAGTGCCGGTTCCGGTATCATAAATATTACCCCTAGAGTACGCATCAGAGAGATATAATTGGTCACTTATTCCGATTAATCCACCGATATTGTCGCTGAGGCCGATAAGACTAGATTCGGCGTATATGTTTCCTGTCGCATAGACTTGAGATATGGTAGTGTTTGCATTATTACTGCTACTGTATTTTTCACCAATCAATCCACCTAGCACGCTTGTTTGAATGCCACCGTATACGCGTCCGTAGACATCACCAGTAGCGTTAGCTTTCTCTATAAATAATTGATTGGCTAAAGTTGAATCATCTGTATAGAGACTTCCTGCAAGCCCTCCAACCGTGCTGTTGCCGGTTATAGTACCGCCCGCAGAGACATTTGCCACATGAAATGATTTCGCTGGCCCACTGTAATTATAGGGATTAATGTTACCGAACATACCACCAACGTTATGGTCACCTAGGACATCAATATTCGTGTGTTCGTCATGAAAGTATAAGTTGTGATAGGAGTATGCATCAGCTACGACGTCACCGAACATACCACCGACATATGAAGTGCCTGTAACTGTACCTTCTACATGATTTCCGTAGGATTCAAACATTCCATCCGTGGATATGTTCATGCCACCAATTAGTCCACCAACTTGATCAAAGCTTACAGTGCTCGGATCGGTTATTGCTCGCAGTGTATCAACACCACTTGCGTAGTTGTTTGACACGGTTAAGTGTGTTTCGGCAATATCATCGCGCCACACCCCAACCGCGCCAATGAGGCCTCCTATATTACTGGTGTCGGTAGCGTCTACGGTAACCGTCGCATTACTTGCATCGTTACCACTAATTATATTTGAGTTATAGCCCAAATACACACTACCGACGAGTCCTCCGACCTCTCTTGTCGCAAATGATCCCGATAAGCTATGTACATTTCCACTAAAGCTTGAGTTTGTAATAGAACTATCACCAAAGGAAGGACTATTCCAGTTTTCAAAATCACCAACCAATCCGCCTAGGGCCTTTTTGCCCGTTACTGACCCATTCACGATATGTACGTTGTCAATTGTTGTAGCTTCAGCGTAACCCAGGAGTGCACCAGTGTTTCGCTGATCTGTTGCTGCGGATGCGGGTATCGTAATATTTTTGAGTGTTAAATCTTTAAATACTGCATCTAATGCTTGGCTCATGAAGCCCATTGATTTGGTGATTGAGCCGTCGGCAGTAAAGTTTGAGATAGTGTGACTATTCCCGTTGAAAATTCCGGCAAAACCACCACTTAAATTGTTGTAGAAAAATGGCGCGATAACGTAACCGTTACAATCAATGTCATTGTTTAGCTCCACTGTCGCAGAAATATTGGTTGTATCGTTGGGGAAGGTATCTATCAGCTGCTGGCAGCTGCCAATAGTAATAGGGGGAGCAGCAAAAGAAATTTGTGCGTTAGTGACTAGTGAAAAAGCCATCAACAAAGCGGATGAAATTATAATTATTCTTTTATTTACAGATCCACCTGTTTGTTTCACCATTTTCTCACCTATGTTTTTATTTCTTCCGAGTAAATTACCCAGATTTTATTTACAACACTAATTTAACACACTATAACCTTAACCGTCAAATATTATTTTAGTATATTAATTTACAATTTTAGAACGAACTATAATGCGTTTGTCGTAAGTTTTTGATTGACTACTGTATGTTCCAGCACAGGTAATGAGATTGAGTTGCTTATCTACGCCATCAATCGGCTCAATTAGCTTTGGCGTTACTTCATCGGTCTGGTAGGTGTTGACGTCGATTGTTTCAAAGTTTTTCCAGGAACTATCGCCAAATTGTATTCTGATTATATCGCCCTTTTGCATATTTTTTAGTTTGGCGAATATTGCATCATCGTAACGTCCCAGAACGTGTCCATCGATTATACTTACGCCTTTGTCACCCGGTAGGGTGCTATTTATATACCAGCCAGCTAGATGTATGTTTGTCGGTACTGCGATGGCGTTATGTTGGTCTATGCCGACTCGTTGTACGCAACCAGAGACTTTGATTGAATCGATAGTAATTAATCTAGGCAGGAATGCTTCGACTTTATAATCATCACAGGCATTTATCGGTTTTGTTTCCTCTGGTTCAAGTGTCGATGATGTGATTATCGCAGAGGGTATCGTAATATTTTTATGATGTGTCTCATTATAAAATTTCCAAAGACCGAACAGTCCATAGGCGACGAGTATTATAGATAGAGTAAGTATGATATTTTTTGTTAAGTTACTCTTTTGTTTAATTATCATTATGTACGTATGATATCAAAAATATCAGACTAATCACAAGTAATGCGTGAATTTCTTGGAAAAGTATTTTAACTTTTAAAGCCATGAAGTTTTGCCTGTAACCAGCGGATCTATATTACTGATTTAATTAAATATACAAAAAATCAGAATAGATTTACCCTAAGCTAGAAGAAAACAGTTATTTGCCGTTCTTTTCACGATGGATACAGCCTGCCCAGCAGCATGGTCGGCGCTTACCTTCGGATAGTTGTGAGTAGGTTCTTTTGATACGATGTTCGCGAGTTTTGTCTAGTTTGGCTGATTCGATCCAACATATCCATTCGTTGCGAGCCAAGGGTGTAATGTCATTCCACGCTATAAGTGAGTCTTTATCGGAAGTCAGGGCTTTTTGTAAATCTTTTGGTGTATCGTGAATCGTGCCGCTGGGTATTTTGAGATGATTCATATTTATATATACTCCTATATCTATAAAACAGTATCTTGGTTGCTAGAGCTTGCGAGTGAGTCTGTTTTGGCGCGTTCGATCTGGAGAAGCTCATGAATATCTTTTTGCATCTGGAGTGTGCCTTTTTCGATCTTTCTGTTTAGCATAAATTTTGCGATATATACGACTACAAAAGCAATTGAGGCGAGCGTACCAAGTAGTATGATAGTGCTTAAGTTGTCAGTGATACCACTTAAAGCGCTGGTCGTCTGGGTGAGTGTTGTTGAATCCATATACTAACCAGTATAGTCTAAAAGCAATATAAAAATAAGCATTATTCTTAATGTAAATCATTTACATTAGTATAATTAACGTGTATTATTAGTAAATGAAGATAAAAAATCGCAAAACAAAATATTGTGACGCAGTGTCTGAACTAGTATGTCGCTTGGGTCATGCCTCAAATGCCCAGTTGCTATATGAGCTTCGTAAATCTTTTCCAAAACTGAGTTCTACTACCGTCCATCGCATAACCGCCAGGCTAGAAGCTCGCGGCGAATTATCGTTGGCTCCAAAAACTCAAGATGGGGCGCTTCGTTACGACAATAATACATCGGAACATGATCATTTCCTGTGCGATAATTGCGATAGTTTGTTTGATGCTAACGTGCACACAAAAGTAGCTGATGCTTTTTCTGAATCGATTGAAGGCTGCGAAATATCGGGACGGGTAACGGTGAGTGGTATATGTAAATCATGTAAAAATGGAGAAAATAATGAATAGAATAGTAATTATTATCGGTGTACTTATCGTATTAGCATTGACTGTCGGTTTCATGAATGGAAATAAAAAATTTAGTGATAGTGGTATACAAAAACTAACCTTTGCCGAAGTTCAATCAAATGTTGCGGCGGGTGCGATACTATACGATGTTAGAACGCCGGCAGAATATACTGACGGACATTTTGAGGATGCTATAGATTTTAATGTAGAAGATATGTCGGCTGGACAGATACCAGATTTACCAAAAGATAAAAAGATTTATGTCTATTGTCGTAGCGGTAGCCGTTCTAGTCAGGCCACGAGCATATTAAAGAGTGCCGGATTTACAGATGTTAATGACCTTGGTGGATTATCAAAAGTGCAATCAATTGGTGGAAAATTAATAAAATAGGAGAAATGATGAATATAACTATATATAGTACAACTACGTGTCCATATTGCGTAAGACTTAAGTCTTGGCTTGATGAAAAGAATGTAAAATACACAGATTATTTAGTTGATAAAAATCCGTATGCAGCGCAGATGATGGCTCAACAAAGTGGCCAAATGGGCGTGCCGTTTAGCACTATTGAACATGAAGATGGAAGTGTCGATAAGATACTTGGATTTGACCGTGAAAAGTTCTCTATGGCGCTATCGAAGAAATAGTTTACCAGTTACCCTGTAGCGCTTGACCTTCTTGATAGGCAGATGGTGACTGGATGCCGATTATCGCCTTTTCGTGTAACTCAATTAGATTGTGGGCGTCGACGTACGAACAGGTACTGCGTAATCCAGACATAATCTGATCGATGATATCCTCGGCGCTTTCGCTGCCTGACTTTAGGTACATTTTTACGTTGTTTGAACCTTCTTCAAAGAAGGCTTTTTTCATCTTCGAAAATTCATCTTCGTCCTTGATGCGCCCTAGCACGGCGCGACTTGAAGCCATGCCGTATTGCTCAACATATTCGCCATGTTCATCAGTTAGGATATCGGCGGCACTTTCAAAGGTTGGAGCGAACCAACTACCAATCATTACGCTTGAGGCGCCAGCGGCAAGAGCCAAGGAGACGTCTCGTGGATGACGAATGCCTGCGTCAGCTAGTACATAACCACCGACAGCTCGGGCCGCTTCAGCGCATTCTAAGACGGCCGAGAACTGCGGACGTCCCACGCCAGTGCGCATGCGGGTGATGCATGTCGCCCCAGCTCCAATGCCAACCTTGACCATATTCGCACCAGCTTCGATGATATTTTTTGTACCCTCAGCTGTAACTACCGTGCCGGCTATAATATACATACCTTTCGAGGCTGACCTGGCGAGCTTAATTGCATCTAGTAGTCGCTCTTGGTGGCCATTGGCAGTATCGATCAAAATAGCGTCAACTCCAATTTTATTAAAAGCGGCTACGCGAGTTCCGATGTCCTCATTGATACCAATGGCGACTCCGACCTTGAGCCGGCCCTTACTATCGAGGGCGGGCTTGTGGAGCGTACTACGAACGATTCCCTGCTTGGTTATGACGCCAAGAAGTTTACCGTTTCTTGTAACTGGAGCTATGCGTATACGGTTGGTTACCATCTCGTTGAACATCGACTTTAGGTCCAATGATTCATCGAAACTAATTATCTTTTTGTTCATAACGCTGCTTATTGGTGATAGTAAATCGGCTTTATTAGCATCTGATTTAGAAAATATACCAATAGGCCTAGATTCAGTGTCTATGACTATAGCCGTTCCGTGCGATCTTTTGCTTATGAGATTATAAATACTTTGAATAGAGTCCTCGGAGTGGCAGGTTATTGGTGTTTCAAAAACAGGGTGTGCGTTTTTGATATCCTGAACAGTTTGGCGTATTTTTTCTATTGGTAGATTTTGCACGAGCATCGTCATAGCACCTCGGCGGGCTGTAGACTCTGCCATGCGTTTACCGGCAACGGCATTCATATTGGCAACGATTACGGGTGTTGATAATGATAGTCCATCCTGTGTAGTAGTATCTATATCCATGCGTGATGCAATAGTTGTCTTGTCGGCTGGTAATATAAAAACATCAGAGTAGGTAAGTTCGTAATCTGGCATGGTTTGATTGATGAATTTCATAGTATTGCATAAACAATTATAACAGTGTTTTTCGGTAATTAGGCAGTAGATAATTGATGCGCCAAAACGTGCTAATATAGTCAAAAGACTATGCGGTATAAGTAGTAAAGGATAGATATTTGTGGGTAAAATTCAAAAGAGTGATTTTAAAAAATCTATAATAAAGACTTTCATCGCTGTCTTTATATTGTTGATTGTCATATTATCAGCTGGGATTGCCTATACGTGGTATTTGAGTAAAGATACGGTAAGAGATAGCAGCGTATTAGATAGTCCGGTAGATGCAGCACCTAAAACTACTCCTCCGCTACTCGATCCTAATTCGCCGGTTGGAGCATCTGTACAATCATTATCTTCACTTGTAGTGCTGGGCGAACAGGCTTCTATGATCGTAAAGACTCGTCCTATGGCAGATTGCTCGGTAATATCTGAATATGATAAAAAAACGATTATCGACCTTGGTTTGACTACGAAAAAAGCCGACGACTACGGTGTAGCCAGTTGGGATTGGTTTATGAAAAAAGGTTCTCCGATTGGAAAATGGTTATTAAAAATTACCTGTAAGTACGGCGATAAATCGGGTTACGTTGAGGGAGAAATGGTAGTCAAAGGCTAAACTCGGGGCTGATTTCGATTGAAAATGGTTAGCTCTTATGGTAATCTTTATAGTAGTAAATAGGGAGATTTTATGGATAATGTCCAAGTTCACAGTGATGTTAATAGTTCGCGTCTGAATACTCCACACGCGGCTGGTCACATAATGAAAAAGAAAAAGTCAAAATTTAGGCCAGGCCTAAAATCATTATTGACTGCAGTTTTGCTACTTGTGATTATTGGCTCAAGTTGGATTTTTTATTCAACGAACATAGCTTCAAGTTTAGATTCAAATAAATATCAAGCTGTATTTCTAGAAGATGGGCAAGTTTATTTCGGAAAATTAAAGATAGGCAGTAATGGTTATATGAAGTTAACGAACGTATTTTATCTCCAGACTAAGACTGATAATATAAACACCGAAAAGAACGATGGTACGAATTTAGATCTCATAAAACTAGGCAATGAAGTGCATGGACCAAGTGACGAGATGATGATCAACAAAGACAAAGTTTTGTATTTTGAAAACCTAGAGTCAAATGGCAAAGTCTCAGACGCCATTAACCGTTATACTAAAAAATAGTTAATTTCTACTTCAGTGCATCGATGTATTGCAGCCAGCTGTTGTTGGATATAATTCCCTCTGATTTGATAAGTATTAAAGTATTTTCTTTGACAAATATAAGAGATTGCTCTTTGTTCGATGATGTTCCTATGTAAATATTATTTGTTCCGCTAGATATCTTTTGGCTAGCGCCATAGCTAAGAGCTAAGTCTTGAACTTTTGAGCTATTTTGATCTATAAAATCATCCGGCAGGGCCTGTTGGCTAACCTTTATGTTTACTAGATCTATCTTGTCTGCGTATGCTATTACAAGATAGTCGGCCGATGGTGGGTTTATCCTAGTCCAGCCACCAAGCGATTCTATAGATTTACCGTCAGGCGTGATAGTGCTAAATGTTACTTTAGATGCATCTACTTTGTCGAGTTTAACTCGTTCGGAGGCATTGTCGTCAACTGAAGTGTTTATTTCTGATTTTACGTCGGAGTTATTGATATAAAAAATACCCATTGTTAATATCAATACTGAAAAAAATATCAAGAGTTTAATATATGGCTTGAACGGTTTTTTCAATATTAAAATTCTGAAGCGAGATGCTAAGTGTGGAATAGTACCTTTTATGATATTAAGTTTAGCTTTATTCCGTGCTTTCATAGAATAATTATAACATTAGTAGCTATAGTATGGGGTGTCAACTGGCTGCTGTAGTCCACCAGTATATGTACGGCCATGCATAAGTCTCTTACTTGGATCGGCTGTAAACTGGAGGGTGAGGTCACTTATGGTTGGTCCTCTTGTCACATCATCTGGGTATCCAAAGGCTCGTGAGCTATCAACGGTTACATTGAAATAGTAAAATCGTGCACAGTTTGTGTTCGTTCCGGCACTGTTTTTTGGTGTATATACTCCAGGTAGCCCAAGGGTTACGTTACCAAATACGGTTTCTTGCCCCCAGGTTGTCATAGCTGGTGATGTACATGAAGTTGCCGTATTGGTCATTGATCGATATTTGAGCTGCCATGCTGCACCGATAGAGTTATCTAGGCCGTTTAATAGCCATTTACTCGGAAATACGTCAGTATCTGTATCGATAGCAATTGAGTACTTTGCGACCTGCGGTTGAGAGAGTAGAGTGGTCTGTTGTATGACAGGGCTGGCGTAGGTAAGTGTGCTACCGCAGGCCCCACCAAGTACATAAGCCTTTCCTTCATAGTAAGCTGCTCCAGCGCCGTATCGGGCACCCGTATACCGTTGGTTAGTTTCATACCACGCACCGATACCGGTTGGGTTGTTGCCGCTTGCAATAGTTGTATTGGCGCTTATTGGCGCTACGAGCATTACCGGATCGCAGGTTGTTGCATTTGATCTTCCCCCAATTAGATATATATAACCATTAGCTGCAAAACTTTCAGATTGTGATAATGCACCGGGTAGACTTTCGGAGTATGTCCATGCACCGGCATTTCCAGTCGAGGAATCTATTTTAGAATACTGAGAGTCACTTAAGTAATTTGTCCCGTCAAACCCACCAAACAGGTAGAGGTTGTTGGCGTACGCGGTGACAGAAACACCACTTCGAGCAACGTTAAATGATGTACTGCTGGTTGACCAGGCCGATGTAATATCGCCACCGTTGTTTAGTTGAGGACTTGCATAGATGGTTGCGGTTGAGGTTGCTACACCATCAAGTCCGCCCACGACATAGAGACGATTATTCCATACTGCTGATCCGAACTTGGTTCGAGCAGCTGGTAATGCATTTGTCGCCGTTCCCCAGCTTGAGATATTTCCTGAGCTCGGCGTGGCGTAATAGACTTCGGCGCGCTCATCAGTCGCTGTACTGCTTTGTCCGCCAATGTAGTACAGTGATCCTCCGGCGGCCTCCAGCTTACCCCATGTACGTACGGCCGGAAGCGGGGCAGTTGTGTTGGACCAAGTGCCTATGCCTCCACTCGTGTCTATTGGTGCATAAGAGACAGTATTAACTGCAGTAGTACAGTCGGTTGTGCTCGTGCACCCACCAGCAACGTAGATATATCCGTTATGAATAGTTGTACTTGCACCAATTCGGTTTGGGTTAGTTCCGTAGGTATTGGCTGAAGTCGTGAATCCAGATGGTGCACCACTGTCATTATTGTATATTTGGAATGTCTGGACGACGTCAGTGCGGCTTGTACATCCACTTGGGCTTGTACCGACAGTACAGCCACCAATAACGTATGCAAATGAGTTAGACACCGGAACACTTAAGCCCCAGCGTTGATTAATTGTGACGGCCGACTGCAGAAAGCCTTCGCTCGCAGTTCCGAGGCTACCATCACTTACATTAACTTTGATAAATTCAATATCAGCAAGCACACCGTTGGTTGCTTCATACCCACCGACAACATAGATATATCCATTATAGCCAAATGCGGCAGCGCGTCGACGGCCGGTCTGCATGATTTGTGAAGACTGTACCCATCCGCTTCCCGCAGTTACGACGTTATTATTATTATCAAATTTAGCATATCTGACAGAAGCAAGGTCTACTTGGTTTGGTGATACGCCACCAATTAGATAAACATAGTTTGCATAAACCGTCCCACTCATGATTCCAAGTCCCGTAGCCGTATCGCCAGGGAGTATGCCGATTTGTAACTGGCCAGTAGTTGTACAGCTGGCTATCGCACCAGAAGTTTGGATGTTACATTTATACACACCTTGGCTATAGGCAGTACAGCCGGCGGCAGAACTTGTGGCACATCCCCCAAATATAAATAGATTACCTGGGACTGATCCTGCCGAAGAAGGGTTAGCTCTTGCGTAGGCATAAAGGTATGAAACTGACGTAGCGCCAACACCGGTAAGTGTTTGTGATGTCCAGGCGCTCAAACTGCCATTATTGTTAATTGTGGAGCGTACGAGCGAATTAGTATTGGCTGTTCCGTTAAGGCCACCAACAAGGTAGACAACTCCACCAAATACGACAGGACTAGATGCACCAATACCACCAGTCACGATGTTGGTTGTATCGACACACCATATATTTCCCTGGTAAGTTCCACTTGGGCAGGTAGCGGGCTTGGTCATAGTCCCAGTTGATGAGATGGCGACGTAGGCAACATTTCCGAGGGTTGTCGAACAATTATTATTCGTACATCCACCGACAAGGTATAAGTATCCATTGTTTATAAAGGCCGCAGTTAACATATTACCGATATATGTAGTTCCGGGTAGGTTACAGCCCGATGGCGTGCCTCCGCTACAAGGAGCAGTTCCATTTGCAACAGATTGATCAACAGTTGAGGCGTCGCCGTCTCTGTTAATCTTACCGTATTTTATAGAACTTAGCATGCCTGTGTTACAGTCGCCTGTTGTCGTATTCTGGCTAGAGCACCCTCCGACTTGGTAAATAGTATCTCTCCAGGCGACCATACCAGATCCCATTCTTTGATCACTAACTCCTCCAACATTACTCCAAATATCCAGACTGCCGTCGGCATTAATACTGGCCACCTGTGTGTCAGATGCGACAGCTGTACAATATCCACTTCCGTTTACGGCGCTACAGCCCCCTGAGATGTATATATATGCACCCCAGACTGCCGAGAAAATACCTCCGCCCGTTATACGACCTGTTGAAAAACTAGTTGTTTGAACCCAGCTATTTAGTGTGCCGTCATTATTAATTTTGTTGTAATAAACAGAACTTGATGGCGCACCACCAACTGTACTAGCACCGCCTACTATATATAAACGGTCATTATATACTTGGGTACTATGACCGTATAGATTTGTGGGCAGGGAAGTTGATGATGACCATGTACCTAATGTACCTGTCGGATTAATATTGGCTATTTGGACAGTATTTACGGGCGAACTTGTGCCAATGCCGCCGGTTAAGTACATTCGGTTATTATAGGCAACTGCTGCGCTACCGGCTAAAATTGTCGAAAGATTTGTATCGGTGTACCAGTAAACCCAGTTATTTTTATTCGTGTCTGTCGGATGCCATAACTGAGGTTCGCCGTTTGCACCTAATTTAGCAATATAAACTGTGCTTTGTCTTGTGCTCGAACCGTCTTGTCCGCCCATTGCATATAGGAAACCATTATAGGCAACCATCGAAAAGTTAGTGCGACCTTGAGGTAGATTATATGTTGCGGTCGTGCACCAACCGCTACATGTTCCGCTTCCAGGGTTGGCGCTATCAATCTCTTTTGTTGATGTATTAAATTTTGCCCAACTTACAGATGCACTGACTGACGATACTGATCCGTATGTAATGATCACTATGCCGTCAGAACCAACTATACCAGTGCCTAATGCCGCACCACCAGTTCCACCACCACCGGCACCGTTGCGACTTGCATCTGATGAATTACCAGGTATTGCTCCTGACCCTGCGGTATTAGAAACACCCGTTGACCCAGTAATAGTATAGCTCGATCCGCCGCCACCACCACCACCGGCTTGAGCGTTATTACTGGTTGAGCCTGCACCACCACCACCACCAAAGTAGCCTGCACCACCACCACCACCACCAGCACGAGTTGTGTTGATATTTGGTGTACCACCACTACCCGCACTTGCCAGTCCTCCGTTAGCCTCTCCGCCATCGGCACCTGCCGCACTTCGGCCATCAGCACCTGCTCCACCCGTAAGTGACGCACCAGCCGTACCCGGATTATTACCTCCCGTACCACCCGTACCTCCAGTGGTTGGGGTACCTGCACCACCACCACCAGCCCCAACCGATGTTCCGGCAATACCAGCTGTACCACCACCAGCTCCTCCGCTACCACCCGCAAGTGCATTTCGACCACCACCACCACCAGCTCCTCCGGCTACTAGTGTAAGGGCCGTTGAAGATCGAAATATACTTGAATAACCACCACCACCACCACCACCACCAGCGTCATTTCCACCATTACTAAATGATCCTCCACCACCACCACCACCAACATACATATTGAGTGTTTCGCCAGGAGTAACCGAAATCGTCGATTGTATAAAGCCACCACCACCACCAGCTCCTCCCGGTTGGTTGGTTCCGCCTCCACCTCCACCACCACCCGCACCCCATAGCTTTACGGTGAGACTAGTAACTCCTGTTGGTACAACGAAAATATCTGCTCCTTGAGTAGTGTAAGTCTGTCCAGTAAATTGTGTACCACCCGCTGAATATATATAACCACCAGCAGCAGCCGTGCCTCCTCCCCATGAGGCAGAGGGAAGGTTCGTGGTATTATTCCATACGTCAAAACGAGCACCAGTTGTACGACCCTTTTCAATTAATTGATTATCAACATCAAAATTAATATTAGTCTCGTTATTACCTGCCATAAACTGTTGAGCTGACGCAACGTATATACTTGGGTCGATAGAAAGAGGGTAACTAGCGTTTTTTAAGCCACTTACTTTTACGGATAATTCTTTATCATGAAGTTCAAATGCGGCCCGGGCAGTTGAGTTGGCGCCGTCCTTGTCTATGATAACTGGACGCGGAATCATAAATAGCAATGTATCTTTCGCCGCGTTTTCGCGAGCTTTTTGTAGTAGCGCACTATCGGCCTCTGTACCTGTAGTAATATCACCAGTCAATAGTGTGTTGCCGTAGATTCCGATACCGCCGTCAGTCTCTAGCCTTGCTTCTAGTCCGTCGCCAAGACCAAGGGTGTAGTCTAGTAATAATGTATCACTATTTGAACGAGATAGAACTATATCTTCCTTGACGCCTGTGTTTTGCATCGTATAGACAGTCCACCCGGTTCCATTAACGAGAGGGTATACGATACGGTTTGCGTCTTGCTTGCCAGGTAGCATTTTAAACTTCGGACTAATCGTAAAATCAACTTTTGTCGTACTGTCGGTAACAGTTACGCCTTTTGATGGATCTTCGTGCGCAACTGTTTTTATATGTGAAGCTCCGCTTTGCAAGCTTGAGTCGCTCGCCAAACTTTGCCCGTTGTTGAAGACGTATGTCTTAGTTGCTTTATCATAACTAATTTTATTACCAAGACTTTCATTTTTATCGGATAATACGCTAGCCACACTGCCAAGTGAATAACTTTGTTTTATAAAAAATGGCTGCAATATATTTTGTACTTCACTCAGTAGTATTGCGGCAATAATCACAAGTAGTCCGTACCTCACCCTTTTATAAGATAGAAAGTGAAGTAAGGTTTTTTTACAGTATGCATATTTTTTTCTCAGTGATGGGCTTAGATGGATATGTTTTTGCATGACTACCTGTTACTAAATGTGAAGTTAAGGTTGCCTACATACGCATTTGCGTTAGAATTTGCAATCATGTTAATTTTGAACACGATACTGTTACCCGATACAAATCCACATGTGGATGGGTCGGCAGAGCCAGTCGCTGTACCAGTTTGCCATGACGCCACGACACCTGTCGATACTGTGACGGCGGAGCCGCAAGAAGCAAGCCCTGATGCAGGGTCGTTGCGATAAATCTGATACTGTACGGTTGAGTTAGCGCTATCCGTTCGGCCCATTATTGAGCTCTGGCCAGATGCAAAAGATTTGAATGTACTAGGTAACTGGTATGTGACGTAAATACTATAGGTCTGGGCGGTCGCTTGAGGTGATGTCCATTTGTAGAAGTTGTACGTCTCATTGGTACCACATATAGTAGGCTGTCCAGATGTGCCGTTATTGATATTTAGCGTGCTTGAACAAATATCTGAAGTCATCGTTCCTATGCCAGTTCCGTGCAATACAGCATTTGTGTATTCTGGTGAAATGGTAATTACATTATCCGGGCTTGAGCCACAAGCTCCCCACCCGTCTGCTTCATAACACTGTAGCTTGCCTAGTGAAGTATCGTAATACATTGATCCGAGGAGGGCATCGTTATTGCTAGCGATTGGTGCCGAGGCCCCTCTGTCTAGTGTGAATAGTGTCGTTGGTCCACCGTTAACGCCGCCACCAATTTGGACATTCGGTGTTGTGCTTGTTGATAAATTCATTGAAAATGTGTCAACATAGAATGTTCGCGCGACAGCATCATTTTGCAAGAAGTATATATATGGGCTCGTTGGTGCAGTTCCGTCTGTCGTTATATAGCATGTGATTTGAGTAAACGATGTTGTTGAGGATGAAACCGTTTGAGTATTATAGTCGGCACAGTCTACAAAATTTGATCCACCATCTCGAGAGTAGCGCACGTAGAAAGAGTTGAATCCTGATGTCGTACTTGCGGCATAGGCCGTGACTCGGTATAAGGTATTAGCCAATGGACTAACTGATAATTTGTTACGTACGCCGCGAAGAGATATAGCTGTCGTGTTAACCTGCGCACTGTCACTTGCGTCGTTTCCTACAGACGTACTTCGTGTTACTGTCGCTCCGTTAACCGGCGTCCAGTTAGTGGCAAAGTTAGTGCCGTCATCGACGCCACCGTCAGTGGCGTAATTGAAGTCGGCGGCAATAGTTACGCTTAAGTTATCGACGTAGAATGTTCGTACTACTCCAGTTGTTTGACGTATGAGGATTGCATTAGTGGCAGAAATACCAGATGTTGGAGCGGTAAATGTACAGTTAATCTTTGTCCATACACTGGTTGTTGCTGTTGCTGTTGCTATACAAGGAACGGATGCAAGCGAACCATTAACAGAATAATAAACGTTCATGTCAGTAAATGTTCCGCTAGATAATCGAACTGCAAAGGAAACGTTATAGGGGGTGTTTGTATTAAGACTTGTTGTGAGAGTATTTTTGACACCAACATTTGCCGTAGCTGGTGTAACGGTTGAAACGGATCCTTGACCGGTGTTGATAAAATTACCAATCGTAGTGAATCTAGAAACAGTCGTGGCTCCAACGGCACTCCAGGTACTTGCTGGAAAGGTTGTTGAGCTGGCACCCGCAACTTCGGCACCACTATCTGATGTATATTCTGTTACGTTACCATTAATTGAAATAAGAGTTGCGGCCGATGCTGTTTGAACACTGAGAAGGGTACCGTTTACTGGGTTAGTGGAGCTATCTCGAATAGTTAATCCATTGGTTGTTGAGGTTTTACTGACTACCAGTTCGGCACCACCGGCACCTTGCAAGGTATTGTCGTAAGACGACTGCAAAGTTGTTGAACTCGAAGCACCAGCGGCTGTCCAGTCTGTACCGTTCCATATCATAGTTGCTGATGTGTTTTGCCTCATAGCAATAGTATTACCGACGCCTCCACCGTTGACCGATAACGTAAAGTCATTCGAGCCGTTGGCCGCTGTGACGTAGACGATACGACCAGCAGTGGTAATTATTGGATCTGGTAGAATCGCTGTTTGTCCTATCTGGTTAAACCCAAGCAACACAGCCGCAGACCCATTTACTGAACTGGCAGCTATAGTACAGCTTGATGCAACTAATGTACCTCCCGTGTAACAGTTTGCGTCATTTGTGACAGTAGAGAATGTAGGCGTATTGATAATAACTAGGCCTGTAGATCCAGTACCGGAACCAGACCCCGCGCTAAGGTTGAGATTTCCTCCGTTGGCATTTCCAGTATTTGCATTTCCAGCCTGTATACTAATAGCGCCACCAGTAACACCAGTTGTCGTGCTACTTGTGCCCTTAATGGCAAAGCTGTTTGGACTAGCGGCAGTAACGCCGTTGCCTAGGTATAAATTATTGGAGTTGTCGATAGTTCCGCGGACGATACCATTTGTGCTGATAGTAACGCTATCCTTTGCTTGGATGTTGGTTGCGCCCGCAGTGGCCGATGCACCGTTACCGATTGAGACGTTCGTTGTCCCGCCTGATGTGTTGTTGGTCCCTATGTTGATTGTTTGAGTACCGGTGCTAAGAGCAGTGCTTCCTATCTGAATGTTATTTGCTGCAACGCTACCGATGTATAGTGAACCCTTTGTGCCGCTGCCGTTTGCTAGTCCTGCATCTACTATTGTGTCACCGCCATTTCCGTTGGTTCCTCCGCCGTTGCCCGCCTGAAGTGTGAGGTTGCCGCCAACTAGGGCACTAGCTCCGGTACCAGCCGAACCGGCACTTATAGCTAGGTTTTTTCCAGCCGTACTAGCAGCTGAGTTGGCGATACTGATATTGTGATTTGCGTTAGACCCGAAGCTAATATCTCCAGAGTTATTTACGATAAGTGCATCCAAGCCGCCAGCTTGAAGTGTCAATAGATTTCCTGAGCCGGTTTTGTTTATGAATATACTTGAGATTCCAACCGATGAGTCGGTCTGGACACCCTGGGCTAACTGTATAAAGTTACTACTTGTTAGACCGCCGAGTTTATTGGAGTTTAAGGCGTAAGGAGTAGCTGATAGTCTTTTCATAGGAAGCATTTCACCGTCGGGCGCACACGATGCAAATGGGGTACAGCTAACGTTCGTATTGCCTATGTTCATTGATAGCCACAGAGTATCTTGGTTCCAGTCGATGCTTGTACCGAATGCAGTTATCGATCCGAGTTGCACTGACATATAGCCATTTTTTACAACTACGCCAGCGCTACTTGCGTTTAAACGATTTTCGCTCCATTTTAGTGTTCCAACTGGTGAACCGGTCGTGTCACCAGCAGTTAAGCCATCGCCATCTTGGTAGATTTTAAATTGGATATTGTAGTAGCCGTCTGGTACTGAGGCGCCTTGTGGTGTGAGCAGTCTACCTTGGAAGTTGATCTGTTGGTTTACTCCAGCAACAGCTCGAGACGTAGGCGTATCATAGATAAATATAATAGCAAATAAACCTATAACTAGGTTTATAAGCAAGAATTTACGAAAAAAACGTATCATACCCAAATGCATTTTTGTCTCATATTATATTTTTAAAGATATAAGCTTTGTCTCACACTTTGCTCTTATCTGTTACAAGTATAAGCTTTATCTGTTATATTATCAAGATATTAATGACTTGTTGACAGGGTGTGATGCTGAATTATTTTCTTTTCACGAACCTCACCAAGCCAGAAACTTATCACAATTGCAAAAGCGCTAATATAGAGAGGCCATAAGGCAACAAGTTTATTCGTTAGATCAGGATTCGCTGTACCATTTGATGACGATATAATAGTCTCGGGCTGACCATTTACAATAGCGGCAACAGTCAGAAAGGCTACTCGATTAGTCGCATCGGTCGCTTGGAGCGTTATTTGGTACGTTCCTGCCTTTTTGTAGGCGTGGGTAACATCAAAAGCGATGTTATCGTTTCTAGGGACTACTTTGTTCTCTGAATCACCCCACTGAACATTGACGGCATATGGTGGGGTACCGCCAATTATATTTATAGGCACCGCCAAGTTCTGTTCTGGGAAAGTACCACGAAACACCGAGTCTGTGTTTAGTAGTAACTGGCTACTGCCGAAATTCAGCGGTGTAGCAAACGACGATTGAAGTGGGAGTATGTCGTAGTATAGATTAATAGCATTAGAGTCGGGGCCTGCTTGGTTCAATGCATCATAAACTCTAGCAATTATTTTATTTTGTCCAATTAAGAGGTCTATGTCTATCGAATATGCACCAGCACTACTGCAGGGTGCAGAACCGGCGAAGATGTCATTTTTATATAGCTGAACTAGAGTTCCTGCCGGGCAGGAGCCAGATATTGTTTGCGGTGAAATACTCACTCGTTTATTATCTTCAGGAGAAATTATAGTAGCTGCGGTTTCTGGTGGTTTGGACGGTACTGTGCCACTAAGACCGATAGAGCCGGCCTCGGGCCCCGGGTGAGACGCAAATGTCGTAAAAGTAGTTAGCACGAAACCGACGACTAAAAGTAATACTAAAAGCGGTACGTAAGAGGTATGCTCATGTGACCGCAATCGGAGGCTGTGGCTATGATGGCTCAATTTAAACCAATTTAACATAAGCTAATTATAGCATACGCATATCTGTTAAATATGATGCTATTTGTGAGATTTTGAACGAGTCTTTTGAGCTTGAGCAAGAATCTTTTTCTTATAGCGACTCAGTGAGATCTTTATCAAGAAGAATACGACAACGAGACCAGCAATAGATGCTGCTATCAGTCTGTACGGTATGACCCAAAAGCTAATGTTTTTTTTGATTTCGGTGCCATTTGACCCATATTTCAATGTTAACTCAGCATGATAAAGACCGAATAATATTTTATTACCAATAGTCTTGTCGTCGAGAGTTTGTTCAAACTTTCTGATACTTTGAGGCAGGATGTTCTTTGATGTTAGGTTTACGGTTGCAATACTCTTGCCGAACATATCGGTAATAGCTATCTTGCCTGTAGGTTGTTCGTGTAGGTTGCCGCTATTTTGTAATCTTTCTACGAATCCTACAGGTATAGTTTCAAAGAAAGAAGTTTTTTTATTATCTTTTGTAGTGAAAAAATCGGCTAATGACATATCTTCTTTGGCGTCACCATTAACTTTTAGCAGTATTAGTGCGCCCAGGCTTGCTGATAATGACACACCTGTATCATTTAGCTGAGGTGCGGTTGCGGTGAATCGTACTACTGAGAAATAGCCACCCGGTGCGGCATTGGCTGGTACATTGATTGTTACGGTCAGGTCTCTGACTTCTTTAGACTTGAGTAATAATTGATTGATAGGTGAGAACCAGTCTATCATTGAATATGGACTTGGTTCGCTTTCATCAAGTATCACTCTAGGGGTTCCGTCTTCGCCATTGGCTGTAAAGTCATTAACTTCACCTTGAACTAGTAGGTTGTTTGGTGATACATCGCGAAGTTTTATACTAGCCTTTATCGTCTGCCCTGGGTCGGCCGTTAGGTTTATTACAGGGGGACCTATT
>JBBRXL010000006.1:0-23109 GCA_038248455.1 Saccharimonadales bacterium (SeqCode) | reverse complement strand
ATATCGAAAAATATATTAAAAAATCCGGCATACCTTATACGTTCTTGCGCGCCAGCTTCTTTATGCAAAATCTGTCAACGACTCACGGTAAAGATATTCGTGAGTGTCATGAAATAATTGTTCCGGCCGGTAGAGGTAAGACAAGTTTTATTGATGTTCGAGATATTGCTGCCGTCGCAGCTAAAGTTTTGACCGAAAAAGGACATGATAATAAAGCTTATGATTTAACAGGCTCAGAGGCATTGGATTATTATCAGGTTGCAGACACGATTTCACGAGCAACCGGCGAGAGCATTACTTATACCAATCCCTCATCACGGGTTTTTGGTAAATGGATGGCAGCTGAGGGCTCGGCAAGGGACTTCATTACAGTTATGAAGGGTATATATTTTGTCGCCAAGCTCGGCCTCGCCGACAAGGTTACTTTCGAAACGGAACGCATACTCGGTCGTAAGCCGATTACCTTTGAGCAATTTGCAAAAGACAATAATCATTTATTTATTAAAAATATCGTGAATAAATAAACCCACTACTCTAATATCTTAGTGTCGACGTTATTTTTTATTCAAATTATCAAAAAAGTTAAAAGTTGAGTCATGAATAACTTTTGACACGGTTCTATAAATACCAAGCCCTTGGGATAGTCTATACTCTGGCTCCACGTGCCTATTGTCGCTCACCTGCTTGTTGGTGGTATAGGCCTCCACTTGCGATATATCACTCATTATCCTTTTCTCCAGAGTACTTTCCCACTTTGAAGGTTCTTTATATTTCGTTTTGTGCTCGTCTTGACCGTGTTTGATGATGTAGGCCGAGACAACAGACCAAGCTATATCTGAGTCTGGGAACATAAAAACTGGCAGTTTCGGAAATTTAGGATTTTTATGAAACTTATCTTCTGGATTCATGACTATACCACCATCTTGCAACACAAAGAAAAACTCGTAATAATCAGCCGCAATGTTAGTGCAGTTTATAACTCTGGCTTCGAGTTGTTCGCCGAGCTCAACCATACCTCTACGCTTTAAGCCCTTGGCTGTCATGTATGTATCAATCGGCCACGAGACTAGCGATCCATGGTAGTCGCCACCTGTGTAATCATCCACCGCGCTTAGTGACCTGCAGCGTATGCCCGCACTGGTCAGGAAATCTTTTGAAAATATTGCACTGACGATTGAACCAATATACTTTTCTTGCTTTTGTTCGTCTACTCCATCAAAGATTGTTGAGTTTAGCATCCAAAACGGATCGGATTGCGATACTCTGGATTTTTTGTACACCCTTCTTCTGGGCTCGTCTATAAATGAGCTAAAAAAGTTTTTATCTTCGATCCAGAATCGTTTAATTGTTTGTATAGCTAGCGCATCGGCAGTTTCTCGGTATTTGTTTGCCCTAGTCGGGTCGCTAGACTCTAGTAGTGACGACGCTTGCCTGAGGCCGTCCACTGCAAAAACTTGCACTTGAAGGTAATACATGGGTTTTGTGAAGTTGGCGACTCTGCCGTTCTCATGAATGTAACTAGTCGGCGAGTCTTTCCAGGTGCAGTTAACCAGACTGAACGGGTTTGTACGGATAGTTCTCACGAGCCCGTTATTGGCAATATTTCTTGTTATATATTCAACGGCTTCAATCACCGACTGCCTGATTGTGATTATCTTGTCGTTATTGCGCTTTACGTTTTCATCTAATATCGAAGGGTTTATTTGGGCGTATTCTGCAACCAGTGAAAGGTACATGGGCGTTGCATCGGCGGTAAAGTAAGTAGTCATGTACCGAGCGTTTCCACCCCAGAGTAAAGATATTAGAGGCATCATACTTTTCTTTAAAAAGCTGGCGCGCCATGTTCTAAAATCACGATTCTCATGATGGATCTTACCCGGTTCTTCACTTGAAATCTTGCGATATTTTGTGCCCTGGAGGCTGGCTATAGTCAGTATTACTTCTCGAGATATCTCTGGGTTACTCGATAGCAGCTCGCGAGCCGAGATAATCGAGTCTCTACCGAATACGGCGTTGTTGTAGTTGTTGCCACTACTGGTGTACAGACCGTGATTGAGTGCGCGGAGTCTTTTTAGTGATGCGCGCGTACTTGGAGACTTGATAGCGTCGATCGGTCGTCTATCTTTTGAATATTGTTTTTTGTTTTTCATCATAATTTTCTCTAAAATCACTATAACATAAGCCATTAACGGCTGTAAGTTTGCTCTGTTACAATGGAGGTATATGCAAGACTCTATATTTACGAAGATTATCAAAGGCGAAATTCCCTGCCATAAAGTTTATGAAGACGACAAAACTCTGGCGTTTTTGGATATTCACCCTGTTACAGAGGGGCATACCTTGGTTATCAGTAAGTCTCAGGTCGAGTTTGTGTGGGATCTATCGCAGGAAGACTACCAAGCCGTGAGTTCAACCGTCCACAAGGTCGGATTACGGCTACGTGAAGTCATAGGAACGCCATATGTCGGACAGATGGTTGTGGGCACTGATGTTCCTCATGCTCACGTTCATGTCGTGCCTTTTACGGAGACGAATGAGCTCAAAAGAACTCTAGAATCGGCTACGTCCGAGACTGATCACGTGGCATTGGCTAGCTTGGCCGAGAAGTTACGGTTTTAGATGATAAAGATTATCGCCATCGGCAAAAAACACGAAGATTGGGTGTCTACCGGAATCGAACGCTATCAGAAGCGCCTCAAAAAGCCCTTTGACGTAAGTTGGGTATTCTTGGCGCATTCTGCGCAAAGTGGCCTTGTAGCCCGCGAAAACGAGTCTGAGGCTATATTATCCAAGCTTAAACATGATGACTATGTGATATTGCTGGATGAAAGGGGGCAAAACGTCGATTCTATGGAATTATCGAGCAAAGTAACCTTCAAATTAAATCAATCCGCTAAAGTTGTTGTGTTGATCGGTGGTGCTTACGGAGTTGACGAACGCGTCTACAGTCGAGCTGATTTTGTGTGGTCCCTTTCGAAGTTAGTATTCCCGCATCAGTTGGTAAGGCTCATTTTAGCCGAACAGATCTACCGAACTCAAGAGATATCTCTCGGTAATCCCTATCATCACGAATAGATAGACATACAGTTGACAAATAACAAAGCTTATGCTATATTGAGTACTGTTAACTATAAAAAACAAAAATGTTTCCAATACTTTTAAACCCAATACCATTAATCCTAACCATCTCAACAGCCTTTGGCGTGCTAGTTCATGATGCCCAGTTGAACCATGTCGTAGCGGCGGCTAGCGTACCGGCTATCTCTGTGGGATATGTTGCTGCATCTGACCTAGTTCATAAATTTGCCGACCAACACACCCACGTAGAGCGTATGAATATGGGACGAACAACTTCTAGCGAACCAAGTATTCAACCACGCAATAATGACGAGAAAAAGTATGTTTCACAAAAGAAATTTAACTCAAGTTCACTAGCTTGCGACTATTGCTGGCCGTCAGTTTAACTGCCCAGTACTTCAAGTTCTCTCAGTAGCGCCACGGCTACTTTTTGTTTTGACGCTAGTTGGTCTTTTGTCTCATCGACTAGTGCCTGAGGTGCTTTAGAGATATAGCTCTCGTTTGAGAGTCTAGCCTGAAGGTTGGCGATATCCTTGTGAGTTTCGGCCAGTCTAGCCTCGAGGTTGGTTTGGTGCTCGTATAAAGTCTCGGCTGAGACGTCAAGCCAGGCTTCACGACCGCTACTTGGTAACCTTAATCCCCTAGCCTGGTCCTGTTTGGTAACGTCTTTGAGTTTGGCTAGTTTCTGGACTAGTTTGGCGTTGTCTTCAATCAGGGAGTCATTTTGATAAACGAGCGAATACTTTTGGTTGGCTGGTAGTTCTGATATGACGAACCTAACCTCTGTTATTAGATCCTTTAATATCGAAAATTCACCAGCTGATATTTCGTTAAAAACGAAATTTTCTGGCCAACGAGAACTGATAATCAGGCCGTTGTGCCAGGTGAGAGTCTGCCAGATTGTCTCGGTAACAAATGGTGCGAATGGATGAGCAAGCTTGAGGCAAGTATCCAGTACCCAGGCAAGCATGTCGGTGTTGCTGTGGTCTTTGCTAGCTTCGATATACCAGTCGGCAACGCTGTCCCAGATAACGTGGTACATGGTGTCGCTAGCCTCGGCGAAGCGGTAATCCATCAGCTGTCTTTCGATGGTTTCGCTGGCTTGTTTGAGTTCGGACATTATCCAGTGGTCGGCAAGTGACTTTGGCTCGGGTGAGCTTGGTCGGTGCCCCTCGCCTATCTTGTCTTCTATAAATCTAGCGATATTCCAGAGTTTGTTGGCAAAATTGCGACCAGCTACTACCTTGCCGATACTAAACGCTTGACTCTGGCCGGCGCTACGACTTGCTACAATACCGAGTCTGAGGGCGTCAGAACCATATTCGGTCAATATCTCTATTGGGTTGATGACATTTCCCTTGCTTTTGCTCATTTTTGCACCTTTTTCGTCGAGAACCATACCGTGCAGATAGACATGTTTGAAAGGTACCGAATCTGTCGTGTAGAGGCCGAGCATAATCATGCGGGCGATCCAGCGGTCGAGCAGGTCAGTGCCAGTCTCCATGACGTTGTTTGGATAAAACCGCGATAGAGGGCCACCGTCCAAGAAATCGGTCGTGATATATGGCCATTGACCACTACTAAACCAAGTATCGAAGGTATCTTCTTCTCTGTTATACGTTGTGCCATCTACAACGATTTGTTTTTCATCAACTCGATCATCAAATATCCAGTCGTTAGGGTCTACGGTGCTTTGAAAGGCCGGGATTGGGATCCCCCAAGGTATTTGACGCGATAGATTCCAGTCGCGTAGGTTGTCTAGGTATTGGATAAGTACTTGTTTGCGACTTGCAGGGGTGAAACTAACTTCATTGTTGATGATTGATTGTTTCGCTCTCTGGGCGAGGGGTTGAATCTTGAGGAACCATTGGTCTTTGATGAGGGGTTGGATAGGTAATCCACTCTTGTAGTCGTAGCCGACAGTATGCTCGATAGTTTCGATGCCACGTATGAGTTCTTCTGCTTCAAGGGCAGCTACGGTCTTTTTGCGGGCTTCTTCGGCGGTTAGACCGACGAACTGCGCAGGTGTGTTGATCATGCGTCCATCAAAATCAATTACTTGAATCTTATCGAGGTTGTGGCGCTGGCCTATCTCGAAGTCGTTCGGGTCGTGGGCTGGAGTAACCTTGACTGCACCGGTACCAAATGTCATGTCGGCGTGTTCGTCGGCTATGACAGGTATTTCTCTATCTGTTAGAGGCAATAATACGCGTGTACCTATGAGGTGTTTATACCTCTCATCATTGGGATTTACAGCTACGGCCGTGTCGCCAAACATCGTCTCGGGTCGGGTGGTAGCAATGACTATCTCCCCTATCTTGTCGAGTGTTGGATAAGCGATTTTCCAAAGAGTCCCCTTCTCTGTCTTGTGGTCAACTTCGATGTCCGAATAACTAGTCTGGTACTTGGTGCTATAGTTAACAATTCTCTCGCCTCTGTAGATTAGACCTTCGTCCCACAACTTCTTGAAGGTTGAGTAGACTGTTTTGATGACTTTTTCGTCGAGTGTAAATACTAGATCGTCCCAACTGGCACTGACGCCAAGTGCGCGGAGTTGGAGCTCCATGTTGCCGCGTTGCTTGTCGACAAAGTTCCAAACTTGGCTGTATAGCTGTTCGCGCGAAAAATCAAAACGACTTCTCCCCTCTTTGGCAAGTTCTTTTTCGTAGACTACCCATGTTTCGAAGCCGGCATGATCGGCCCCTGGAATATAGGCCACATCCCTACCCTTCATTCGATAGTATCGAGACAATATGTCCTCTAACGCCACTGTTAGGGCGTGGCCAAGGTGTAAATTGCCATTAGCGTTTGGCGGTGGCATGACTATGCTGTATGGTTCACCTACTCCTGTAGGTTTGAAGGCGCCTTTTTGTTCCCACATGGCGTAGATATTGGGTTCGTATTGGTTTGGTTCGTATGTCTTGGCTAGTTTCATATGATTATTTCTTGTTAGGTTATTTCACGCGAAAAGTACAAAGTTAATATATGTTTTCGTATGAAAACAGCAGACTTCCCAGTTTAGCGTGTTTGTTTTCGTTATTATTATAGCATACGTAAAGCAGTGTATAATAGAGGTATGATTGAGTTAGAGCGATGTACGAGACAAGATGTTTGGGATGACTTTGTACTAGATAACGGAGGGCATCCGTTGCAACTTTGGGGTTGGGGACAGCTAAAGACAGCTCATGGCTGGTCGGTGGATAGGATATTGGGTTATAAAGGTGACGAGATCGTGGCTGGCGCTCAAGTGCTGACTCGTAAGTTACCCGTGCCGTTTAGGGCTATTTCTTATGTTCCGCGTGGACCAGTGGGAAAACAGTGGGGGAGTGATGAGTTTTTATCGATGCTTAGTGGATTTGTAAAGGATGAATATCATCCGGTAGCTCTGTCTATCGAACCCGACATACATAACTTTGAACCAAGTGGTAAATGGTTGAAGTCAGACAACTCGATACTTCCGGCAAGTACTATCGTGCTAGATCTGGCCAAGACAGAGGCGGAATTATTAAACGATATGGCCAAAAAGACCAGACAATACATACGTAAGTCGGCTGCGGAAGCTATCGAGATAAAGACGGTTCGAACGCGCGAAGATATAGAGAAGTGTCTTGATGTTTACGAAGATACTTCGAAGCGTGCTAACTTCAACGTCCATTCTAGACAGTACTACATGGATGTTTTCAATCTGTTGGGCGATCATTCGCCGATCTTTGCGGCTTATGTCGATGGTCAACCTGTGGCTTTTTTGTGGTTAGCAGTTAGCGAGGATACTTCATATGAACTTTATGGTGGCATGAACGAATCGGGTAAGGAGCTAAGGGCAAACTATGCATTGAAATGGTATGCCATACGCAAGACAAAGGAGTGGGGACTCATGCGTTATGACTTCGGAGGTCTGATAGAAGACGGCGTGTCTAACTTTAAACGAAGTTGGACAAATGGTGACACCGAGCTTGCTGGCACATTTGATTTGCCGCTTTCGATCAATTACAAGCTATGGTCCAAGGCTTTACCACGAGCCAAAAAGACGATGCAAAGACTCAAATCGTTGCGTAAATAACAACGATTAACAGATCACCAAGTGGTTTTGGTCATCGATAGGCTAGGGATGACGTCCATGTCGTATGGATCAGTTGGAGCGACTTTCTGTGCGAAATAATATCCAAGAGTTGCAATCATAGCGCCGTTGTCGGTGCAGAGGTTCATGGGCGCGTATTCTATAGCTAGGGGTAATCTGGCGGATAGTTGACGGCGTAGCTCTTGGTTGGCGGCTACACCACCGGCTATGACGACTGATTGAGGCGAAAAGTCTTGATAAGCTCGCTGGGCTTTGTCGACAAGTGTTGATACGGCGACGTTTTGGAAGCTAGCGGCGAAGTCGTTGCGCTGTGTATCGCTGAGACGCGCCGCAAGCTCGTGTGACGGGAAAGTGAAGTCAACGCCTGTTTCGCGCTGAACAGCCCTCAGAGTGGCTGTTTTGAGGCCTGAGAAGCTAAAATTGTAAGGGTTGTCTAGTTTGGATTTGGGTAAAACGTATTTCAGTGGGTCGCCGTCTAGTGCGGCTTTGGCGATGGATGGCCCGCCGGGGTAGGGGAGTCCGAGGATTTTGGCTACTTTGTCGAAGGCTTCACCTACGGCGTCGTCTTGGGTTTGGCCGAGTAGTTCATAGTCTCCGTGATCTCTGAATAGTACTAATTGGCTGTGTCCTCCGCTGACGATTAGAGCCAGCATTGGGAACTTAGGCTGTTTTGAGGGTAATACTAGGCTAGTAAGCGCGTTCATTTGCGCACGGCTACCAATAAACGGCTTCTCGCCAGGTTCGGGCGAGGGCCCCGGCGCCTCGACGAACTTGGGTTGCAGGGGTTTATTGGTATCAGTGCGCTCGTTAACTATACCTATATCAGTTATGAAGTTTGCATATACATGCGCCTCGACGTGGTGGATAGGGTAGAGGGGTTTGTTGTGAATGATGGCTAGAGTTCGGGCAGCCAAGGTGCCGACCAGTAGCGAACCGATAAGCCCGGGCGCGTAAGTGACAGCTATGGCGTCGATGTCGTCCCAAGTCAGACTGGCATCTGTTAGTGCTTGGTTGATGACAGGGTTTATGACTTCGATATGACTTCTGGCCGCAATCTCAGGCACAACGCCACCATATAGGGCGTGGATATCTATCTGAGTATTTACGACATTACTAAGTAACCTGTGCCCGTCTTCGACGACACTGGCGGCTGTTTCGTCGCAACTTGTTTCGATTCCAAGTATTTTCATCTATTACATTATAGCAAGAGATAGTTAAATCGCTAAAGGGTTATTGTCCGTGTTCGGTTCAGGACTATGACTATAGGTGCTTGAATGAATTTATTATGCTGTCAAATTTATTTAGCGCATCTGTATCAGAGTTGTGTGCTTGGGCGTATATTTTGTAGCTAAGGTTGTCTTTTACGAACACATATACTCTGTATTCGACGCCTTTTTCACCAGCCACGTAGTTGTAGTTATCTATTTTGTATTTGACTTCGTAGGCTTTGAGGCCGTTGATAGTGATATCGTTGGTTGTATCGATAGTGTAGACAGGACTATCCGTCGAGCTACTCTTTTGGGTTGCCAAGGATTGTACAGTTTTCTTAACAGAGCTGAAATATTCGGCTTCTTTTTTCTGACCGTATGAGACTTTTGATGTGTCGTTGATGGCTACTTGCATTGCGGCATAGTGAGTATTGGCTGCGCTAGTATCCTTTGGATCACCGGCAGGCTCTATGAGCGAGACTGTTGCTAGTCCGCTGTTGTCGTAACTTTCATCTGATACGGTGTCAATCCAGCCCTTTGGAGCGTCTAGTGAGAACTTAAGCTTTTCGTTGCTGTAGTTTTCTAGGGTAATTCCACCAATTCCTAGGTTGCTAGCGACCTGGGAGACTGGGCCTTTTAGCAGTAAAAAACCAGCTACTAATAAAGTGATTAAGAGAACCGAACCGCCGATTATTAGAGCAAGTTTATTTTTCAATATGTCTTTAATTGCAAATTTCTGCTTTATAGCTTGGTCGGTTGGTGCCATAGGTTGAGACACTACTGGAGTAGCGCCTACAAAGGGCTGCTGAGAAGTAGCCTCGGGGTTCATATCGAACTGGGGAGATGAAAAAACAGGAGCCGCCGCGATAGGAGCGGGTTGAGGCGCTTGTTCTGGAGCCATGACAGGTTCTGGAGCTGTGTATTCGGGTGACATAACGGGTGGTTGTGGTGTAAATTCTGGAGCAGTTGGTGTGGGTTGAGCAGTGAATTCTGGCGCAGAAATAGGTTGCGCAGGGTTTTCGATTGGCTGTGTTGGTGTAGTTGGTTGAGGATCAAATCCAGTTGGTTGTGTACTATTGTCTTCGTTTGTTGGAGGCATATAATCGTTCCTTATTTTTTAATTTAAATTTAGCTTAATTGTAGCATAAGGATTTTAAATTAAAACGCCGCACCCCTCCGTTAGGGGGTGCGGCCGTCTACTACGCGACAACTTCATTCGGAATTGTGGTCTTAAGCCTAGCGTTCTCGATTGAATTGACCTGCAGGACCCAGGCTATGCCGATGCTGGTTGCAAAGATTTCAAGAACCGCGCCTCGCCAGTTTCCGATATCGATGAAGAACAAAAAGTACAGGAATACGAACTTCGACATGACGTCCGTTGCGGACAGCCATCTCCAGATTGGGATAGCCCTTAACGCAGGGCGCCCATAGAGGTTTACTAGTGCATAAGCAAGCTTGATGGACTCGATGGACGTTACTATCGCAAAGACTGCGATAGCGACTGGCACCACCGCGGGCTTCAGGTCGAAGTTCGACTGATGCGACAGTGCGTACACGCCCACACATACGATAACTGTGTGCAGGACTACGGAGAATCTTGAATTTCTCATTGTCACCTTTCGAGGGGTTGGTTGTAGTAGGTTCGCTGCCCTTTCGGAACAGTTCTGGCAATATCATATCATAATTATGCTAAAAAGTCTAAAATATATTCTTTAAAAATAGGTTAAATTAGGCTTGATTTTTGGTTTTGTGAGGATTATATTTAGAGCATAATTTATTGGGTGGGGTGATGAGTCGAGGCTTTTTATCAAAATTTAGTCCTGTAATTATCTTGTTGATACTTTTTGGTGTCACAATATTTTCTTCAAACGCTGGTGCTGTTGCTGGAAATTATTTGGAATGGAGTAGCGGACCGGCAGATGTTGTCCTTGACCAGGATGTCCTAAATACAGATGGTGCAAGCTATTGTCCAACTTACTACGCAGAGAGGGAAGTAAATGGCTATAGCGATAAGTTAAAAGTTTGCATTAGTAACTCTGGAAAGATAGAATTCGGTAAGTATTTTGGCGGACACTCTTACTCGACTTTTATCAAGTTTCCAAATGACTCAAAAATGCGTAGTCTGGCGACAAGTTGCACACAGAACGACGATTGTTTATATATGTCCGAAAGTGACACCTTTGTCAATAAGCGATTTATAACTAATACGATAGTTCAAGAATTGCATGTTTATAAGAATTTCTCCAAGAAAGTAAAGCTGGTAAATACGCTCGACACTCGCTATTCCTATTATTCTTTTGATGATTCTAATCCTGACTATGTTTACAATGACGGCGATAGCTATGCGTGGCCTGTCGAAACCCTAGCAGTATCGGGTAACGGACGTTGGCTAGCTGTTGAGATAAGGGGTCGGGGGGTCGGTATATTTGATCCAGTTAAGCTTGAAATGAGGAAAGTTGTGGATGCTTCGTATCCTTATGGTATGGGCCACAATCCATCTATGGAGTTAGCAATAAGCAACGACGGCAACGTGTTATCTCTTGGCGGCTTCAATGTCGATTTTTCGATGTATTATGTTCCACCCAGCTGTGGATTTGTAACCAAAAATCCCGTGGCTAATACTTCTGATTTCAATAAAATATGCCCTCGTATATATACGCCAATATATGATTTGTTTGATAGATTCTATTTGGCTATTCACCCTTGGTTCAGCGAGGATGGGTCTGAACTTAGTTTCTACGGAATATCTTATACGGGTCAGCAAAAAGAAATAGTATTAAGGGCGCATGGGTTTACCCCAGACAAAGTTGACTATCTGGCTATGGGGGATTCGTTCTCAAGCGGTGAAGGTGAAACTTCTGATAAATATTATGCGGATATCACAAACACGACTAACGAAAAATGTCACCTAAGCACTAGGTCTTATCCTTATGTATTATCGAGATTACTCGGACTTGATCCTTTTTATGTTAAAAGCGTCGCTTGTTCGGGTGCTACCACGAGTGATCTAATTGGAGAAAACATTAATTATTGGGGACAGGGCGGAAGATTGATAAATGGCTCGGTTGATAAATCGAGTACTATAAAGACTATATCGCAGACAGAGGCGAGAGAGAATTTTATACCAGGAAGGGTTACGCAAGAAACTTTTACCACTAGTTATAAGCCGAAGTTTATGACGGTAGGTATTGGTGGTAACGACGTCGGGTTCATGGAAAAACTTAAAACTTGTATAAGCTTAGGAACATGTGAATGGGCTCAGGCTGGTGGCGAAAGGTATGCCACGGCGCAGGAGATAGGTAGACTTTATGACACCCTAGTTAGTACATATCAGAAACTGCACTCTGATTCTCCGACAACGATAATCTATGCAATCGGATATCCGAAAGTTATAAAAAGTGATGGGAATTGCGGCTTGTTATATGGTAGTTTATTAGATGACAAAGAGCGTGAATTTATGAATCAAGGAATTATCTATCTGAATCAGGTCATACGGGCTGCAGCCTCTAGGGCGGGCGTGGGTTATGTCGATATTGCAGATTCCCTAGGCGAGAAGGTGCTTTGCGGAGATGATAAGGATACGGCTATGAATGCTATTAGGACTGGTGATGACGAAAAGATAATAGATACATTACCTAAGATTATTGGACATGAGAGCTTTCATCCAAATCCTCTTGGGCATAACCTTGTGGCTAATACTATTTATAAATATTTGGGAATGTTTAACATATATCTAAATCAGTCTTGCGTAAGCGATTTAGTGATTTGTCCAAACCCAAGTTCCATCAAGCCGTCGCCAAGCTCTTATTGGTCACAGGAGGTTCCCGACACTAGGCAGATTAGCCAGCACTTTGTATCAAATGAATTTAAGGGAAAATCTAGAGACAACAGAGAAGGTGAGATTAATATCGATAACGGTGCATTTAGTCCTGATTCGGATATTAGCATCGAGATACATTCCGACCCTATAGTGTTGGGCTACTTTAAGTCGGATGAATTGGGTGGCTTTACGGGCGCTATCTCTATACCCGATGGTGTGCCCGACGGATATCACACGATTCATACCAAAGGAACGTCATTTGGAGGGGATCCTTTAGATTTTTATCAGATTATTTATATAGGTGAATATCAAACAGATAGTGATCAAAATGTCTCTGATGTCATAACTTCACCGAATAAAGAGGTGCAGCCAGAAGCTAATGCCTCTGAGCCTGTAGTCGACAGATTAGATGTGCTCGCTGGCTCTACAGGGCGTATTTCGGATGACGGCGTATTGGGCGCTACAGAAGACAATGTTTCATCAGTCGTCACGCCCAAGGCAGAAGTAGTTGGTATTAAAAAGCAAGCCGATAATTCATTACTAATTATCGGCTTCCTGGCTGTGGCGGTGATGATTGTCGCTATTAGCGTTTATCGGACATTTGGTACCAGGCGCCCATAGTTTTGCCAGAGCAGAATATCTCGTATTGCGCAGTTGCTTTGCCGCCTTCGATCTGCTTTCCGTATTGGGGTATAGATGACTCTGTGGTTCCACTTGGCGGGTATAGTTGGGCGTCGTATAGGCAAGATATTCCTTCACTCATGTAGTTTTGTTCGGCAAGACTGTCGACTAGTTTTTTACCCATATCTACAACTGGATATTCTTTGTAGTTGTTCTTGGATATAATACCTGGAAAATTATTTATAACTGAGTAGAATTTTTTATGTAAATCCAAGAATTGCTTGGGGTCACTAGTGTCAAAGCTAAGGCTTATCCTTGAAGTACAGCTATAGTCCGGACTGCCTAATGCGTAGTTGTTTGTATTTATGCATGAATTATTATTTTTCCATGTATATCCACTATCTATATTATTCAATGCCACGCTTAGTTTTTCAAAAGTTGTAGCGGTTTTTTCGTAGGCACTCTTTTCTGTATTTGATGAAATCGAAAAAGATATCATCATATAGGCGATGTATGCGATAAACGCTAGTACAAATAACCCAATAATTGTTAATATTTTATTTTTTGCTGATTTTTGGCTAAACTTTTTCATAATTTGACTATACCATGAGCGTTTTGGATATTAAATAGTTTACATCGACAAAAATATTGTAGTTATGGCTATTTGCGTTTTGCAACCGGTGTACTGCTAGGTAAGACGATAACTACCAGGGCGATGGCGAACAGAACTGCAAAGCCGCACATGATAGATGGGATGCCGCGTATGGTCGACGGGTCTATCAGGTTAAAGGCTGTAGTGGGCACGATAAACGCTGCGTAGCCAAAGGTCATGCCAGCTAGGGCCTTTTTACGTTTCGGTTGCTGTAGGCTCCATCGATATGCAAGGTATCCGCCTATTAGCAACCAGCCGTAGTAATAGTACATAAACGGTCGTCCGCCAAATTCATGTGAATAAAACACTGCGTAGTTGGCGTAGCAGGCTTCAGCCCCAACGGCGCCGTTTGCGAAAAGGAAGAAAGCGACGAATAGTACACAAGTAGCGTAGGCGGTGGCGACTAGCATGGGTAGCTTCTTGCCAGCCAGAGTGACTATCATATGAATACCGAGTGCGGGCAGAAGTGTGATCGAAGCGTAGCCGATACGAACCATAGTCGGGTGTGATAAACCGAGCCCGCCGCAGGTCAGATATTCGGTTAGTTGGAATGTGCCGAGGGCAAGTAGAGTCACAAAGGCTAGCCTAGTGACGGTCGTGAGTTTGTATCGCCAGATAGCGTAAAAAGCCAGACCAAACTCAAGCACAAAAGTAAACAACATGACTGGCGGAGAAAAGCAGTAAAGTTTGCCTTGGTATTTTTTGAACATTGTAAACAGTATAGTACATATAAATTATTTTCTGATGTTGTTTGGTCACAAAACTTGCGTCAGATCGAGCTGGCGTTGATAATAGGGATAATGAAAGATGATAAATACGTAGTACTAGTCGATATGGACGGTGTGTTGGCCGAGTTTGATGATGAAGTAATATCACGAATTCGCGATAGGCATCCGCACGTGCCGATACTCCACGCGAGAAAGCATTTTTATTTGTACGAAGACTATGACGAACATGCGAGATTGGTCATGGAGCTGTCGGACGAGGAAGGATTCTTTGAATCATTGCCTGTGGGGCGTGACGCTATAGCCGGCTGGCAAAAACTAATAGACCTTGGTTATCACCCGAGGATATGTAGTTCGCCAAAACTGAGTAATCCGCATAGTGAGCGCGAGAAATTGATTTGGCTTCGTAAGCATTTCGTACCGGTCTTTGGCAATAACGTAGCCGATGAGGCGATAATTACCAGAGACAAGCACGAATATGACGGGATTGCGTTGATAGACGACAGGCCAGAGATTAGACATTCCACAAAAGCTAAATGGCAACACGTTGTGTTTACTAGGCCGTACAACAAAGACGTTATCGGACCGAGAATCGACGGCTGGCTAGACGAAAGACTACCAGAGTTACTAGAAAAGGCAGCCATGGACTACAAAAAGAGAAGAAAATAATCAAATTAACTTGGGGTATAATAAATCTATGCCAAATATTCGAAAAATCGTAAAGAAATTTATACCGACAAAACTATTTAGATCCGTTGAACCATATGGTCACTTGGCCGAGGCTGTAGCTGCCAATGTCCGCTATGGCTATCCATCTAAGAGCATGCATATCATCGGCGTAACTGGTACAAACGGCAAGACAACGACGGCATTTATGATCCATAGAATGTTAGTCGAAGCCGGGATTGATACTGGCCTGATGACAACTGTGGCTTATGGCGTAAATAACGATATAACACCTCAAATCGCCCATATGACGACAGCATCGGCGCCACTTTTGCAAAAAAGATTACGTGAGTTTAAGGATCGTGGCGTGAAATGGGTCGTACTGGAGACTACTAGCCATGCGCTAGCTCAGCACCGCGTTTGGGGAATTCCATACGAGATAGCCGTGATGACAAATATCACTCACGAACACCTCGACTATCATGGTACTTTCGATAATTATGTTGCTGCCAAGCTTGAACTGTTCAAAATAGCAAATAAAAACGGCAAAAAATTCGGCATAGTTAACGCCGAAGACGGTAGTGCCGACAAATTTGTGCGAGCCACCAAGCGCGGCCTAACTTATGGTATCAAAAAGGGTGATCTACGCGCCAAAGATGTAAAACTTGAGTCTGACGGCTGTCGTTATGTCGCCAAAATTGGTAATGATTCTTATGATATACACTGCAACATACCTGGAGAGTTCAATGTATTTAATAGTCTAGCCGCAGTTGCCGTTGGACGAGAAGTTGGACTAACCAAGCAGCAGATTGAAGATGGAATTAATGCATTGGTGGGTGTTGAGGGACGCATGAGCGTAGTTAGCGAAGGTCAAAAGTTTAAAGTTATCATTGATTTTGCCCATACACCTGATTCATTTGAAAAATTGCTGAGCGACCTGCGCAAATCTACCAAGGGCAAGCTAATCACGCTGTTTGGTTCGGCCGGAAGACGCGATGAAACGAAGCGGGCTATACAGGGCAAGATAGCTGGACGATATAGCGACGAAGTTATACTGACCGAAGAAGATGATCGCGACGTAGACGGACATGAAATACTAAACCAGATAGCCGGTGGGGCCGAAAAGTCAGGTAAAGTCAAAGACAAAGACATGTTCTTGATACTTGACCGCGAAGAGGCGATTGGTTTTGCTATGACAAGGGCAAATGACGCCAAAGATACAGTAATATTGCTCGGAAAAGGTCACGAAAAGACTATCGAGCGAGCCGACGGAACTTATCCATGGAACGAAATGGCTGCCGCTCAAGTGGCGCTGCAAACTCAGCAAGATATAACGAGCAAAAACAAACCTAAGACAAAGTCAAAGTAGTACAACGAATAAATCCGCCACCCTTGGCGAGTTCGGTGATGTGTGGCTCTGGGGAGATAACTCGAAGGCCCCGCCTGGTCAGTTCGGCCGCGAGCTCAGTTGCTCGTCCGTTCATGATAACGGTTTCGCCGGTTGAAACTAAGTTTGTCGCAAAAGCATGCTTGGCCTCGTCGATTGACACTTCGATAAGCTCGATATCATCCAAGTTTCGTATTTTCACGACACTTTCTGGCGTAAATGCATTGGGACAATAAGCAACGAGGCCTTTTTCGTCATCGTTGGGTTGTTTGATGATGGCGATCGCGAGGTCTATGTCGTAGAAGAAACTATCTGCCCAACCAGATGACTGGTTGATAACTTCACTTCCAGATTCATCCAATAGGGGGATGGTGCGAAGTTGAACTCGTTCGTATCCCAGAGATTCGGCAGCAAACTGTTGAGCCTCGACGTCGCTTCGATAGGTACTGCCGCAAAACAGATAGTTGCCACAGGCTAGCGCGTCGCCTTGGCCGCTAAATTTATAATTTCCGGGAACTTTTAACACTTCGATTCCTAGGCTCTCAAGTATTTCTTGGGCGTAATTTTCTTCGGCTTTGCGTGCGTCAGGTAGGCGTGCCAGTACGGCGCGGCCGCTGCGAACTAAGGCCCAGTTGGCCGTATAGACGCCGTCTTGACAGTCGATAGGTGATGAAACTGTTGTAACATCTACACCAGCTTCTTGTAGTAGTGATTTTATGGCGGCATGTTCCTGCACGGCTTTGGCTACGTCAAGGGCTTCGGCGTGATAATAGGGGTTGATGGGCTGCTCAGTACTAAAATTGTTGGCGTCAGACATTAGAACATGTTGGTTGAATAGTGGCATATAACTCCTAGTAATACGAATCGTGGTTTTTATAATAATGTAGTCTATAGGCTACGCGTTCACCGACTTGCGACCATACTTTGTATTGGATTGGCCTGATGACGTAGTCATAGCAGCCGATATAGTCGGTGACTGTGCGGTTGAAGGCTTTTTTGAACTGGCCGATGCCGAAATGTTTGTGCGCCGGATCGTCGATAGACTCGCTCGGTGGTGATCCGCAGAAGTCGTGAAGTGTGACGCCACGAGTTTTTGCCCATTTGATGACTTCCCATTGAAGTAGGTGACTGGCGCCATAAGCAGTTCGTTCTCGTACGCTGGCTCCGTCTTTGTAGGTGCTTTTGTGGCCGAGTGTCATGGCGTAGGCGCCGGCTACTATCTGGCCTTCGAAGTAGGCAAAGAATAGTTGACCGAGCTTGGCAGACTCAAACCGCTGCCAAAAAGTTCGATAATATTCATAACTACGTATACCGAACTGTCCACTGGCCGTTTCAGATAACAGGCGGAACATTATTTGACAATTTTCATCGCTAGATGACACTTGTTTGACAGTTACGCCATCACGCTCAGCGCGGCGAATAGCGTGACGACCTTTTTGGGGTAGATCGGTCATTACTTTATCTATCTCAGGACTTATATCTAGAGTAATTGTCGAAGGGTTCGGGATGATTGGGCGAACTTTTATATAACCAAAATTTTCAAGTGTAGGCTGCTCTGACATAGCTAGTTCCGACTCGATCTTTATAGCAAAAACTCCATGTTGTTTTGCAAATTCAGATAGTGCCCGAACGGCATTGTTGAGGTTAGTTACATTTATTACACCTGGACCTTTGGGCAAGTACCATAACTTACCAAGTGTTGGGACCGATTTTTGAAGAACAGTAACGGCTAGTTCGTCTACCCATACGAAAAGGGCACGGTAGCCTCCGGTTTCTTTTTGGCGGGCAAACTCTAGGCTCGCAAATATATTACCGCCATCTGGGTTTTTTGTCAGGTGTTTGTCCCAATCAGTGATTTCTTGTTTGGTTGCGAAGCGTACGTTCATTGTTACTATTGTAACTTATTAGCGTTTATTTTTAGACAGTTGGCGGGTTGAGGTAATCGATTTCTTTAACGATTTCGATCAAGGCTTGGGCTTTGCGGGTCTCGTCGGCAATCTTTTGGGCCGCTTCATAGGCAGGCTGTACAAGAGTTTTGTCGTCTGTACTGCGGATTAGTAGTAGGTAAGTGTCAAATTTGTCTTCTGGCGATAAATCTAACTTGCCAACAAGGGGGCGTAGGGCTGTTAGGGCATCTCGTTTGATGGTGATTAAGTCGCTTGGGCCTGAAACAGGACTCAAGACAGGCTCTTCAACTACGGGCGTAGGAGTTAAGTCGGGTATTTCGGTAGTAGTTGGTTCGGGTGATGAGAATGGTGTAGTGGTCATAGGCATTTCGTCTACGGTCGTTACTTCATCATCTGGATTAATCCCAGCAAGAACCTTGGCCAATTCTTGGTCGTCGCTGATTGATTGTGTGTTCTGCGGTTCAATATCCATTTCCCACCCCCTGAGATATTTATAATACTTATGCTTCTTCTTTAAAATACTGTATCATATATATAGATATGTGGGCAAGACTAAGAAGGGGTAAAAATATGCTTGATGATTTGAATCTAATTAAAAACCGTGATCCGTCGGATGCTTTGTCAGTTGCGGCAGGCGAGGCGACCCAAACCAATTATGAGTTTGAAGTTATCAACTCCGAACATGACGGCCGCGCTATAAAAAATATTGTGGTGAGTGGAATGGGCGGTTCAGCCCTCGCCGCATTGCAGCTAAAATCTTGGCTCAAGCAAGAGCTTTCGGTGCCTTTTGAAGTAGTGCGAAGCTATGATCTACCAGATTATGTAAACGAAAATACTTTAGTTATCGCTAGTAGTTATTCGGGCAACACCGAAGAAACCGTTAGTTCGCTTGGTCAGGCAAAAGCCCGAGGCGCACAGATTGGCGTAATTGCTGCTGGTGGAAAGTTGATTGAAGAGGCTATGGCCAGTGGCATAGCATATGTGCAATTACCGCAAGGACTTCAACCTCGTATGGCCGTGACTTATAATCTTCGAGCACTTGTGGGAATATTGGCTAACTTTGAGATGATATCGCGGGATAAACTAGAAGAAATTAGTTCCGTCCAGTCATGGCTTTGCGAAGAAGTAAGTAAATGGTCAGCTGATGTTCCACAAGAAAATAACTACGCCAAACAACTGGCCATGCAGGCTGTTGGCAAGACTCCTGTGTTTTATGCTGGAACTCTCATGGCGCCCGTTGCCTATAAATGGAAAATTAGCTGGAACGAAAATGCCAAAAATGTATCGTTCTGGAACGAGCTACCAGAGTTTAACCACAATGAATTCCTCGGTTGGACTTCACACCCTGTCGAGAAGCCTTTTGCCGTTTTTGACCTTGTGAGTAACCTCGAGCATCCGCAAATATTGAAAAGATTTGAGATATCTGACCGTCTGCTCAGTGGTATGCGACCAAAATCGACGGTTGTTAGCTTGGCTGGAGATACTATATTGCAGCAAATGTTGTGGGGAAGTATTTTAGCTGATTTTGTGAGTATCTATGTGGCTATTTTGAACAACGTCGACCCGACTCCTGTACCGATTATCGAGAAGTTAAAAGTTGAACTAGTTTAGCTCTTTTTATCTTAAATTTGAGTTTATTCGTAATGCCTGAGTGAATCGATAGGGTCTTTGCGTGATGCACGGATGGCTGGGTATATCCCGAAAATAGTACCCATTACAACTGATAGTGTAGATGCGATGACGGCTATTTCGGCAGTAAATACAGGCGTAAATGAGACTATGCTTCCCACGGCGAAAGCCGCTGCGTATCCCAGAATGTAACCAACGACTCCCCCGGCAACACTAATAGATAGTGACTCGATGATAAACTGCCAAGCGATGTCGCCGTTGCTGGCGCCTAGGGCTTTTCTGATGCCTATTTCACGAGTTCTTTCGGCAACATTTACTAGCATGATATTCATGATGCCTATGCCACCGACAAGTAATGATATCGCCGCTACCGCAGTAGTAATACTTGTGATTATGTAGAATAGCTCGCTGGTTGGCTGTGATATTTTGTCACCGATAAGTACCGAAAAATCAATTTGGTTTCGGTGGTTGGCTAGAAGTTTCTTGTTGATATTCACTACTAAATTGTTTAAGTTTGCTACTGAATCGCTACGGATATTGATTTGTTGGATCTGCGGCAAGGCGCCCAAAATATTTTTGGCAGTATCGAGACTCACTATAGCTGTGTTGTCGAAGTCGACTTGGTTGTAGTTTATAGGCTTGTCTAGCTTCTTGAGGACCCCAATAACTGTTACGGTGTGTTCGCGAAACTTAAATGTTTTGCCAATCGACTTTTCGGTACCGAAGATATTAACAGAAAGCTGTAGCCCTATGACCGCCTTATCGTTATCGATTGTAGCGTCAAAGAATTGTCCGTCGCTTAGTTCTAGGTCGCTGATTTTTGCTAGGTCGTTGGTTGTAGCGACCACCTGACTGCCGCTTGGTGCTATATTATCAGCTTCGATAGCGCCGCCTACGATCATAATAGGAGCAACCTCCCTAGCACCAGGGATAGATCGAATAGTTTTTAGGTCGTAATCAGTTAGGCTGCTAGGTGCAAATTCGCGATTTAGCCTTGACGGCGAGAGGGATCCGATAGGGTTATCGTGTGGTTCGCCGGGTCTAACAATGGCAATATTACCGCCAAGTTCATCGACTTGTGCACCAACTACTTTGTTGGCGCCGGCACTCAGAGCCAGTACCGCAACGATGCTAGCGATGCCTATCGCGACACCCAGTATGGTTAAGTAGCTCCTAGTTCGATTACTTCGAAGAGACTGTGAGGCGTTTTGGATATGATTAATTAATAGCCAGCGCATTATAAATTAGTCTCACTAACGGACAATGCTTTTTTGCTATCCTTTTTCTTTTGGCGTCTTGCTGTCGCGGCTTTGGGTTTTGGAGTTTTATTTTTTGGCTTCTTTTTTGATTTTTCTTTGACGCTTTTTGTGAATATATCGGTATCAATCTTGCCGTCTAACATTGTAATCACGCGGCTAGCATAGCTAGTCAGTCGGGGGTTGTGAGTAACCATGATAATAGTATTGCCTTGTTGGTGTAGGTCAGAGAGTTCTTCCATAATAACGTGACTTGACCTAGAATCGAGATTACCGGTTGGCTCGTCGGCGAGTATTATTGACGGTTTATTCACCAGGGCTCTGGCTATGGCGACGCGCTGGGTTTGGCCACCTGATAACTGCCACGGCATGAAGTACTCACGTTCACTTAAGTGGAAGTTTTTTAGACTTTCGCTAGCCATTTCTAGTCGCTTTGTTTTAGAATAACCCTTGTATAGTAACGGCAGAGCGACATTATCTATGATACTCAGACGTGATATCAGGTTGAAGCTTTGGAAAACGAAACCAATCTGGCGACTGCGGATCTTGGCTTGACGCCATGAGCTGATACCACCTACGTCCCGTCCGTCAAGTTTATAAAGCCCGTCGTTGGACCTGTCTAGTAGTCCTAATATATTGAGCAGCGTAGTCTTGCCGCAGCCACTAGGGCCCATGATAGCGATAAATTCACCACGTTGAATAGTCAGGTCGATTCCATCGATGGCATAATGCTCGGCATCTCCCATTCCGAAGCGTTTTTTGACGTTTTGAAGTTCTATAACTGGTGGGATTGTAGCTTCTAGCATTACTTATATTATAGGCGTGGCCGAGCATAAAGGGCAATCGTTTAAATTACAACTAACCAGTTTTTAGTCTAGAATGCTATAATTCTTGCATGAAGTGGCTTAGAAGAAATAAAGACGGAACTGTGGTGGATAATTTAGTATCTAGCGCGCGTAAAGAATTCCCGATCTTTGTTGGAATATCGGCCACTGTAGTTATATTGAATATTATATTGCTAGTTATGTTTGGAGGTTGGTGGATATTCTTCTTCCCAATTGCGGCTTTGCCACATATTTTATATTTGTACTCAAGTTTTTATATTAAACTATCTAGCATATCTGGTTTGACAAGAAAAACGCTTTTGGGTTCGGCTATTTATGGAATAATTTTCCCGCTTATCTATATTCCGGCTATACTCGACAGCAGCGAATATTCATATATATTGTTAGGCTTGCGACCTGGCCCAGATGCATTAGCAACGCATTTAATATCTAGTACAAGTCCATACGCTTGGATGCTGCTCGGTATCTCGTCGGGAATTGTATTTGCTGGTGTTTTGTTTATATATATTACGAAGCGTCGAACTACTTCTAAGTCTAAAAAGTAGTAATATTAATGATAATATAAGTATATACGGAGAGGTCGCCTAGTGGTCTATGGCGCCGCCTTGGAAAGGCGGTTTGTGAGCAATCGCATCGAGGGTTCAAATCCCTCTCTCTCCGCCAATTTAAGGACGACTCGAAAGAGTCGTTTTTGAATTGGCGGAGCCGAGACGATTTGAACCCGTTATTAATTTATTTTCAAGGTCGATGTATCTATCGGTTGCATGATTTCGTAGAGTGAGTTCATGTCGTTTACTTCTGGGTTTAGCCAGTCATCTATTTTATCTGCCGAGACCAAGATAGGGTAGGTATCGGCGGTAATCATGGAGAAAATATTCCAGATTTTACCCTCTGGATCAGTCCAAGTGCTATATATACCAGCAAGGGCCAGTAAACTGCCATCATGTGAGCCATATAGATAAGATTGCTTGTCACCGATCGGCCCTTTGTCGCGGTAAAAGCCGTTAGCGGGGATTATACAGCGCTGGCTACGTATGACCGAAGCCCATGATGGCTTGGTAAAGATGTTTTCAGAAGCGACGTTGTATGTCTTGTAGCGAAAGATCGAGTTGTTGTCCTTGGCGTTTTCCGGTATAAAACCCCATTTGGCAGATTCGATTACGCGATTACCATCGCGATTGACTATAATAGGCGCTGTTTGGCTTGGTTTGATGTCGAGGCTTGGCTTGGTGCCCTT
>JBBRXL010000005.1:0-26255 GCA_038248455.1 Saccharimonadales bacterium (SeqCode) | reverse complement strand
GCTGGGGTTTGAGTTCAATGATATCCAAATGCTAATTACCGCTCTAACTCATCGTAGCTATGTCAACGAACACCGCAAAAGTGTTAACTAGCACAACGAAAGCTTCGAGTTCCTGGGTGACGCCGTGCTAGAACTCGTCGTGACTGATTATTTGTTCCGAAATTATGACGAACAAGAGGGAATATTGACTAGCTGGCGAGCAGCGCTTGTTCGGACTGAGAGTATCGGCGAAGCGGGTGATAAACTCGGCTATGAGCCACTGTTACGTATGAGTAAGGGAGAGAAGCAGGGAAGCGACAGAGCTCGTCAACAGATACTAGCCAACGCTTTTGAGGCAGTTATCGGCGCTATTTATCAAGAACGTGGCTACGCCGAAGCGGAAATATTTATCCAGAAGCACATTACAAGTAAGTTAAAAGATATACTAGAGGCCGGAACATGGCGCGATGCCAAGTCTCACTTGCAAGAAGTATCGCAGCGAGTTGATGGTCATACCCCACAATACCGAGTAATCAGCGAGGAAGGTCCCGATCACGATAAGATATTTACTCTCGGTGTTTTCGTCAAAGATAAGCTACTCGGCCAGGGCTCGGGTCACAGCAAGCAAATAGCTCAGCAACAAGCTGCCCAAGCTGCGCTTGATTATTATGCCAAACTACAGCAAACAGATTGACGAATCGTTCAAAAAAGTGTAGACTAGAACGAGTCATAAAATTAGTTAACTGATAAGAAAAAAGGAAATTACACAATATGCTCGCAATTCGTCTGCAGCGCGTTGGCCGCCAAGGCTACGCAACCTATCGTTTAGCTGTCCAAGAGGCACAACGTCACCCATCAAGTGGTCGTGTTGTTGCTTATGTTGGTAGCTACAACCCACACACCAAAGACGCTACTGTTCAAGTTGAACTAGCTCAAAAATATCTAGATAACGGCGCTCAGCCAACACCTCGTGTGGTTAAGCTTCTGGCTGCCGCTGGCGTGAAACTACCTACTTGGGTAGTCAAAGCAGATAATAAAAAGCAAAAAGCTATTCGTCACTCTGATAAACTACGCAAGAATCAGCCAAAAGTTGAAGAAGAAGTAATTGTCGAGGAGCCGGTTGTTGAAGAAGTTACTGAAGCTCCAGTTGTTGAAGAAGCTACTGAGGCTGTTGCTGAAGTAGTTGCCGAAGCCCCTGTCGAAGAAGCAACTAAGTAACTTTAGTTAATATTCTATAAAACCCTGCTAGCTGGCAGGGTTTTTAATTTGTGAAGATAGGGCTTATGTTACAATAGAATTACGATATTAGTATGTGACCGTAAGGCATGGAGGAAATATGTCAACAATAGATCAGCAATTTGTAGAATATATCGTCAAATCATTAGTCGGACATCCTAACGATGTGGTTGTCGAGCGACTGATTGATGAAAAAGGCGTCCTGCTATCACTAACTGTAAACCCAGAAGACCTTGGTCGAGTTATCGGTAAGCGTGGCGTAACGGCTCAGAGTCTGCGAACATTACTACGTGCTCTTGGCACCAAAAACGATGCCAGGTACAACCTTAAAATCATCAACAATGATGATCAGCGTGAAAACTATACTATGTCATCAGATGACAGTAGTGACGAGCCTGTGAAAAACTCTACAGATGAGCCTGTGGATAACGCTAGTGATTATGGAAAAAAGACTCGAGAAGAGCTTGCGGAACTAGACGATCTAGATATATAATCGTTGTTAGTACAAAGAACTTCTTTGAACTGCGAGAATCAGCTCATGCGAGCAACACAAATGTTGAGAGCTTTATGTGAATCAAGAACCATCCCGTCTGGGGTGGTTTTTGAATTATGTGCAAATTAAAAGCCGCCCCGGGTGATCGCGCTACGCGACCGACCCGGGACGGGTGTTGCTAGATGGGATTTAGATCTTTACGGACAATCCCAAGTATTGCCCCTTTTTTGGCGCGGAGCTCTCTACGGACATCATTGATATCCTTACGAAGACGCTTGCGAGCCATGCGTGCTTGACGTCGACTTTGACGTCGAGATTGTCGTAATTGGCTCAACTCATCGTCAAGTTCGTTGTACTGAGCGCATAACGCCTGGACATCTGCCTGACGTTTTGGCGTCAGTGAATCTAGCAAGATCTGGTCGATAACGGCCAGTTTCATCACTTTCTCCTTTTTCTAGAAGTACAGTGTTCGAACTACTTAGGCCCATTTACCAATTGGGCTGGCCTTTGGGAGGGCTAGTCGGTAAATAGTGGGTCGTAGCGGTTCGGGACGTTCATCTCCCGTCCATTTGATCATTTTAATCCCTTCGTGATACGTCACGGTGACGCTATCATCTTACTATTATATAACGTATAGACAAAAATAGCAATATCAGGTACACTATAACAGATGAGTCCCGTTAATATTTACTAGTAAATTATGTAAAAATAGTAGAATCAATCAAATAAAAACTAATTGGCTCAAGGAGATTGTGGATGGATAATAATAACGGGATGAGAAAGATTCAAATCATAACTTTATTTCCTGAGATGTTCGAAGGCGTACTTGGCAGTTCGATGATGTGGAAGGCTCAAAAAGAAGGAGCTGTCCAGTTTGAGATGATAAATCTGCGTGAGTATGGTCTAGGTAACCGAAAAGTAGTCGACGATACTCCTTACGGTGGTGGTGATGGCATGCTACTGAAACCCGAACCTCTGTTTGCGGCTATTGAAAAAGCCAAAGAGAACAATCCGACCGCCAAGGTCGTACTACCTACGCCTCGTGGAGCGCTTTGGAACCAAGCCACAGCTCAGACCTGGTCTGACAGCAATGATGGTTATATCTTTGTTTGTGGACGCTACGAGGGCTACGACGAGCGCGTGACGACGCTGATTGATGAACAGATTAGGGTCGGGGATTACGTGCTGACGGGTGGGGAATTGCCAACAATGACTATAGTAGATAGTATCGTGCGTTTGATACCCGGTGTACTAGGCGGTGAGGCAAGTGCTGAGATAGAGAGTTTTAGCGATGGTGATAATCTTGAGTTTCCCCAATACACCCGCCCTGAAGATTTTCGAGGTATGAAAGTGCCAGAGGTCTTGCTGAGCGGTAATCATGCTGAGATTGATAAGTGGCGTGCGGAAAATTCTTCGAAAATTTAATATTTTAATATAGTCCACTTTTACCTTATTATTCGGAATATTCAAACACATACATAGAATATCTATTATTTATTTTCTTCTTTTATAACCAAAAGATTCGCTGTACAGCGAAAAAAGTTCTGGGGTTGCTTCACCGCTCCGGCAAGCTATCAATATAAATGACGGTCACTGCGGAACAGCCCTTCGGGCTGGTTATCCCTATTTATTTAGTTAATCGGGATAACAAGTCCTCGTGAATTATTCCGTCATTTATATTTCTATCTCGTCTGGCGGTTCCAGATACCCCAGACCCCAATACCCAGTAGTTTTCTTTCTTTTGCTATCAAAAGAAATCGTGTTTTTCGCTGTATAGCGAAACTTTGGCGAAACAAAAGTAAGGACTATATTTTTTATGTATAAAAACAAATAACTCCCGATTTCTCGGGAGTTACTGTTGTTGTGGTGGATGTCGTAGAGCGAGCAGTCACAACATATTTTTGTTTTTTTGGAGTTATGTTTGTTTTATGTAACTTTCGCTTGTTATTACTCTACACCTAGGGTTTACTAAGCGCAAGCTCTTTAGCAAAAATAACAACATTTGATTACGTTATGCGCAAGGTTTATACTGTCAATATATGTTAGCAAAAACAACCGACGCACCGAAACCAAGAAATCCAAACATAAAACAGCTGAGTATCTTGCTGGCGGGAATATATACTGTGTTTGCCGTGACGCAACTTTTTAGTTTCGAAGATTTTACAGTTCTGACGGGTAGTTTTGACCTGTTCAATAACGACGTACTGTCGAGCGTACTCGCCAGCCTGATAGTTGTTAGTGAAGTATTTGCTTTGCCGTATCTACTGCGCATCAAGGTAAGTCGGCTCATGAGGGTGTTTAGTATGGTTTGCGGTTGGATAGTGGCTGCTACGTGGTTAAAGATTAGCTTATGGCTAGTTCTCACGGTAAATGCCGTACCTAGTCTTGGGCTATTTGGCGGATTAGTAGATGTAGAGCCGGGCTGGTGGGCTGTTTTCTTTAACCTATCGCTAGTTATCTTGAATATTTGGATCGCCTGGGGAATGTGGCCGATATCTAGCCGTATAAAGAAGTCTACCGCCAAGGCTTGAAGCTTGAGATAACACCGACAATAGTGTACAATTGCCTAGTATTGGGATGTCGCCAAGTGGTAAGGCATCGGCTTTTGGTGCCGACATTCGGGGGTTCGAATCCCTCCATCCCAGCCAAATAAAATTGAGTCCATCCGGACTCTATTTTATTTGCCCGAGCTAGTCGGGATCCGAACCCCCGGTTTTGTTTAAAATAATGTAAACATTTTTTAGATTTCATTGCTCTTTACCGGCGGAGCGCAGTACAGAAAAATTAGATTCCAAATTTCAGTTCGATTTAATTTATAATCTTCATAAATCACACGCACTAAACACCCTAATGTCATTTAACTAAGCATTAGGAGTATAATGACCTAAAAGGGGTCATAATATAAACACATTAAATCAACAGACCGTAGATTTGAAAGAAGGCAGCAGCTTTAGTCTTAACGATACATATCTACTTCAAAAACCAACAGATGTTCTAGATGATCATATCGCGTATAACCCTTCAGCTATCTGGACGGTTGAAGGTGAGAATACGCTGCATGACGTTATGTATGTGCGTGTGGAGCCGAACCATTCGGGTCCGGATGCCTCGCATATTGGCAAAACGGTCGTTAGACCTTATGTTGTCGAGATAGGTCGTCCAGATGCGCCTATTAGACCTTATGATGATGGTATTGAACTGAAAGGTGAAGATCCGGCCCTAACGCGTATAAATAGAAGACTAGCTAGTGGTGCTATCGAAAGCGTATGGTTGTTGAGCTGTGTGGTGCCTGTTCCGGAGTTGGATCGACCAAATAACGTCGCGACTTTGCAGACAAGGTTTTATGCCGGTACGAGCTTGGGCAATCTTGAAGAGGTTGGCCGTGGGCCAGAATGGATGAAAGATATTCGAGTTGTTTCAATGGACCCTAGTGATACAAAGCTAGGCGTATACGGTCGGCCGCAGCCTCAAACAGCTAGCGGAAACGTGTCATATACTACTGTCCCAGACATTGATCATCTTACTCCAGATGTTATTGCTGGCGCGCCATTCATAGACGATAATTTGTTTCCGGTTGGCTCTGGTCAGTGGGGTGGGGCGAATGACGTTATTCGAATTGATCAAGATAAGAATTTAATTTTGGCCCATCGAGCTGAATACGTTGGTGCAGATAATTCGGCTAAACGCTATGAAGCATTGTTACTAGAGCATAGACTTAGGAGTAACACAATTGTCGTCTTGGGAGTATTGGCAACTTCTAAGATGTTTCCCAAAGGAACTGTAAAGGAAGATGAAACGACCGATCTTAGTGACGTTGTGTTTCCTGGCGGTGGATACAATGGCAAATTTTCGCATGTTAGTTTTGGGCTACATGATGCATGTATTGGCATTGGATGTTTGGGCTGATATGATCAAAACAATATATACAAACATTGGTTTGTTATAATATATATATGAGCAAATATAATTCACTATGGTTGTATTTTGATGACAAGAACGCAGCCGAAATAAAACTTTCATTTAATGAGCTACAGGATATTCTTGGTTTTCCTATCGATCATTCCTTCTTGACATATAAAAAGGAGCTCAATACTTACGGTTATTGTGTGAAAAAGATTTACCTAAAAGAAAAAATAGTGGTATTCGAAAAGTCTAAAGAATAATAAGTAAGAATATCTGAGACAAGGCATTGGATAATGCCAACTTTTTTAGAAATTAAATAAATTTGAACATCAATAGTGTTGACGACGAAAATATATCTTGTTAATATATTTAGTAGGAAGACCAAGTGATACAGCACATTATCATTATGTGTGACCAATCAAGTTCAATAGTTCAGTTATTTAGTTCGTAGGTCACATCTGTTGGTGCAAGTCTTCTAGAAGAGAGATACGCAAGTATCTCTCTTTGTTTTAGGCGTGTTATGTATCAATAACTATATAAGTTGATACTTTGCTCCAACATAAGAATTAATAATTAGTAAATACTTATAAATTGGTGAGATAAGTATTAATATCCTGTCGCATTAGGACTTGAAGTGGTGTAATATCAAATCAAGACAAATCGATTGATAAACTAATGAAAGAAGGCATCAATGAGTATTAAACAAGTAGTCGTAGGAGGTGTAATCAGCTTGGTCGTAGGCGGAACGGCGTACACTGTCAATCAGGCAGATGTAGTGAAAAATTTCTCGAACGACACCGGCCTGACTCAAGAACAGGCAGAAAAATACGTTAACGGTATAAAAGAAGAGGATATGGTGACATACGACAAGCTTGGCGAGAGCTATGTTAAAGAGGGGCAAGACATAATAAATGAAGCTGATAGCATTGACTGTGTTAAATATCAATATGATTGGGAGACTGTTTCGCTACCATGTGCTGAAGGTAATGCACAGTTACATAAGACCGGTCAAGATGAGGTTATACTGGGTGAATCATACAAGAAGCTCAATTCTGACTCTGCTTCTAAGTCTGATATGTCATCGACAATTCAATATATTGATAATGTAAACACAGACTATAACTCTGGGATTATGACAAGCTACCTAGACAAAGCCGCGATTGATGACATAAAAAATACAAACTCATACAATAAGGCGCTTCTCAAATCCGCTCTAGAGGGTAATTAGACAGCAGGTGGCGCATGTTGGTGTGCATCAAGCGGCAATGTTAATTATTTACACTTAAGCTATTTTTGGAGTATGATTGATATATAAATATAGGGAGAAAGCGCATGTCTAAAATGGATAAAGTTTGTAAATCTTGCGGTGAAGAGTGTGGTCCTGGTAAACGATCATACAATAAAGGTACTAATGGTGCAGGTGGTGCCGTTTATGGAATGGGCTTCATAGGAGCATTAGTGTATTTCATCCAAAACGCTGATAGTTTCTGGAACGGAGTTCTGGGAGTATTAGAGGCTATTGTATGGCCAGCCGTCCTAGTATACAAGGCGCTCGCTAGCCTTATTGGTGCATAGAAATATTTGATTGAACTTAATAACTAAGGAGTAATATGGTAGATAAACGTAGAGAATTATATAGGTTACCCGAGCAGGGCAAGATATTGGGAGTTTGCGCAGGGCTAGCTCGATATTCTGACTTTGATGTGACACTTATGCGGGTTATATTCGTAGTATTAGCGTTTGTAACTGGTGGAACTATGATTGTGCTGTATTTTATATTGGCGTTCATAATGCCGTCTGAAAAAACAGGTAGCATCAAAGTCGAATCAATGGGTGCAAGGGTGGAACAAATGGGTGTAGATATGAAGGAAAGCGGCGGAATTACCAGAGTTCGTAACTATGCTGGGGCTGGCCTTATAATATTTGGCTCTTGGTTACTACTTGGTCAGCTATTCCCTGATTGGGTAATGATGCGTTGGGATATTGTCTGGCCCGCAGTTCTAGTATTTGTGGGCGTAATGGTGGTTATTAAAGGCAAGAAAAATGAGTAATTCTGTCAAGAATGACGAATCTTTAAAAACTAAAAATAAAACATCCTGGAATATCAATAGCCTTTTTTGGGGGCTATTGTTTGTACTTATTGGCGGGTTATTTTTTGCACAGAACCTTGGGTGGGTAGACATCCACTGGCGTAATATTCTATCATTATGGCCTGTTGTGATTATTGTAGCCGGTCTATCGATTTTGGCTGTGCGAAACATTATGTGGCGTGTTCTGCTTTGGTCGGTTACCCTAGCAAGCTTAGTTGTTATTGGAATGACGGCGACTGGCTACCTAGACTTCACACCCGATACAAGATCTACTTCAGCAAGCGTAAGTGTGATTAATAAGGATATAAAATCGGCCGTAGTAAATGTGAAAGCTGGTGGAAGTACGATAAATATAGATACAATTGATCAAAGCGAAGTGGTAGTGGCTGAACTGAATAGTAATATTGCCGAGCTCGAAAAAAATGTCAGGGTTGAAGGAGACGTCCAGAATATCGATCTAAATATGGTTACAAATCGCCATATGTGGTTCGGTGGCATGGATAACAATCTAGATATTTCTATCGGCACAAAACTGCCTACAAGTTTTGTCATGGATATTGGGGCTGCTGATGCAAATATCGACTTGTCTGGTGCGATTATTTCAGGATTTAGTCTTAAGTCTGGCGCAAGTTCGGCAGATCTAAAACTGGGCAGTAGGTCGAAGAATGTTAATGTTAGTCTAGAGTCGGGTGCGAGCTCTACGACTATTCGAATTCCATCTGATAGCGGAGTTAGATTAACATTTGATGGTGGTCTAGTCGACAAAGAACTAGCCGACCTCAAAGAAAACGGCTCTAATATATACGAGTCACCAAACTACGCATCGTCCAAGAATACCGTTCATATTACCGCAAAACTCGGTGCGGCATCGTTTGAAATTGTAAGATATTAGCCAGATATAAACTGACCTTATAAACTAATTATAGCATAAACATAATAAATATGCAATGGCCTGATGGTGAAAAAGTGTTCACTGATTATTTTCGAGTGTGGTAATAAGATAGGGTTATGAACGAAAAATTACCATATTCACAGTTAAATTTACCAAAATATCACTTACCAGAGGACGGAAAACACTACAGTCCGTATGCTAGTCGAGACTACGCAGAAGTAGCGCGACGAGAGAGTTTACGCCCAGGATCGTTAATATTGGAACAGCAATATTATGGAGTCGGTATTGCGAGCTCTATGATATCGGAGTTTGAGCAACACGATATCGATGACGGTAATTTTACGACGAGAATGTTGGCTGTGGCGGGTTTAAACTCAAGTTGGTATAGTTATGCTCAACATTCGGATGTTATGAGTCGAAGGTTGGCACTTCCTAAACTGGCCGAGGAGTTCAACGATGAATCATATAACGAAACTCGTAAGGAACTAACGCGAAAGTGTAATCAAGGAATGTTTGCCTCTGCAGTTATGGCTGGATATTTATTTGACATGCACGAGAATGGAATAAAAGTAGGTGAGCGGGCTAGGGAAGTATCCCTTGGTAAAATCTTAGGTAACACTTCCCTATCACTCGCCTGTCTTGATGTTGTGGATACTACAAAGCACTTAGACTCATTTGGCGCCCAAGATTTGGCGCGTGAACATAGTTTACGCCAAGTGGAGCAAGCCAGGACGGCCGCAGATAAAATTGGTACATATCCATCGATGGCTCAATTTGCCGAAGCCGATAGTGAAATGATGGTTTACTGGAGAAGGTTTGCGCCAAATGAAGCGGTAGGGCTACTAAATAGAGCAGTCGAGGGATGGTCAGATTCGAAACGTTTGTTCGGTGAAGGCTAGGCGTGATTCTAGCAGGTCAGCGAGGACAGAGGCGGTAGGCAACATGGATGGGTCGGAGAAGTTAGGGGATTTGTCAAAGTAGTACTCCCCTAGCGGATCATTTTGTGACAACTCCCCTGTCGCTTTCTCACACAGTAGTAATGTAAAATGGATGTAACTTTCTAACAATTCGTCTTTATAAATAGTGAAAAATCCACTCGAAATCCACTCGAAATCTCCGGCCAGACCGGTTTTTTGATGTAGAGAATCTGAGGCTAGCGGTAGAGAATCTGTGCCTGGTAGAGGTTGGGTCTGCATGAAGCCACTCAAGCCGAGTAGTGGTTGGGTAGTGCGCTTCGATAACAGCCAGGCTCCGTCAGATTCACGGCGAACGGCCATAATGATGATAGAGTAGGCACGGTTAATCATACGGGAGTCTTTGAGTAATGCCCCCTTCCCTACTCGCCTACCCTCGGGACTGAGGCGATAGGTGCCATCGGGCGTTTTTTCGACTAGTCCTGATATGATAACTTTTTTGAGGTGATAGGTGAAAAGCTTGCTCTCGATATCATCGGGTTTTAGCTCGCTGAATCTCAAAGAATCCGCAAAGGCTAGGCGGTAGAGAATGTTTTTTTGGATGTGGTGGTCTAACATGGGTTTATTATCTCATGTTTTGATCGTTAAGTATTATATATAGATTTAATATTGGCAAACAAATCAAGACTAAAAGTATAGTTATATGAGATAATAAAATATATGAGTAAATGGCAAAAATCGAATAAGTTTATAGGTGGTGGACTTTTAATTTTAGCAGCGTTGGGCATGATGGCCTCGCTAGCTTTGGGCTACGAAACACTAGAAACCATAAAAAATCCAGAATATAACCCGAGTTGTAACATTAGCCCAATAATAAGTTGCGGAAAGATAATGTCTTCACAGTATGCTGAAATATTTGGTGTACCAAACCCGGTCTTTGGAATAATCGGCTTTTCGGCACTTATGACATTGGCCGTAGTGATTATTAGTGGCGCAAACCTACATAGAAGAATGTGGTACCTGATGTTGGCGGCTGGGGCTGTTGGAGTAGTTTGGGTCCATTACCTATTCCTCGTCAGTGTCTACACTATTGGATCAATTTGTCCGTGGTGTTCAGTACTCTGGGTTAGTACAATTCCTATATTTTGGATGATAGCTAGCCATATGGCCGCTAGTGGCATGCTAAATTTCAACAAATATACCAAGCGTTGCGCCAGTTTATGGTCGAAATACGCCGGACCGATACTTATAGTTTGGTATTTGGTGTTGATAGTAATCGTGTTTATCAAGTTCAATGATTACTGGCTAAGTCTGATATGATTCGTAGGTTTCTTTGGCTGGTCTTTGGTTATTTTTATAGAATAATAGTAAAGCCTTTGGTGTTTTTGATGTCGCCAGACAAAGCTCATAGCTCTACTCTGCAGTTTGCAAACGTAGTTGGCGAGTGGGCTTGGATGCGATGGCTAGTTGCTTTTGTGTTTAAAAATCCAAAAAGCAGGTTTTTACACCAAGATATATTTGGCCTTGAGTTTGAAAATCCAGTCGGGCTTTCGGCTGGTTTTGATAAGAACGCTGAAGCCGTAAATATTACTTCGAATTTAGGTTTTGGATTTGGCGAGGTTGGTTCGGTTACGGCAAAGTACTGCGCTGGTAATGAACGTCCATGGTTTTATCGCCTGCCGCTTCATAAGTCGATGGTAGTAAATGTTGGTCTAGCAAATGAAGGTTCAGACAGTGTACTCAAAAAATTAGACAATAATCGTAATATTAATACACGACACAACCTAATACTTTCTATCGCCAAGACGAACACAAGTGAAGTTACAAGCGTCGAAGAAGGCATCGAAGACTACGTTACTTCAGTCAGAAGAGCTAATAAGTCTAAATCTGTACAAATGATTGAACTGAACATTTCTTGTCCAAATACTTATGGCGGTGAGCCTTTTACGAACCCTAGAGATTTGGACAAATTATTGGATGCCGTAGATAAGTTAAATATTAAAAAATATATGGTAATCAAGATGCCGGTCGACCTTAACTGGAAAAAGACAGCAGGACTACTCGACGTTATTGTGAAGCATGATATTGTCGGTGTTACTATATCAAACCTAGCTAAAGATCGAACATTACTGGACCTAGGTGACGAATTACCTGATACTGTCGTCGGCAATCTAAGCGGTAAACCAACCTTTGAGCTTAGTAATGAGCTAATTCGTCAGACTTATATAAACTATGGCGATAAACTAAAGATAATTGGAGTTGGTGGGGTGTTTTCGGCTGCTGATGCATACCAAAAGATTAAACTCGGAGCGAGTTTAGTGGAGTTTATAAGTGCGTTTATATACCAAGGTCCACAACTTGCATCTGAAATAAACTATGATCTGATCAAGATGTTAAAACGTGATGGTTTTGATAATATATCACAAGCAGTTGGCGTCGATAGTAGAAAGAAAAAATAGGAGATTAAAATGATAGAAGATACAATTAGGAATTTTTTTGAGCAGTTCACCAGAGTTGAATACGGCAATCATGAAGTTATTATATTTGCAGATACGAAGGTAGAAGCGGCTTATTATATTGAGTCGGGCATTGTTAATATGTATGACATTTCTGATAAAGGCAATCGATCAATCTTGAATACGTTCAAACCCGGAGCTTTCTTTCCTATGCCAAATATTATCAATAATACAGACACAAAATACTTTTTTGAAGCTGATAATAAAGTTGTCGTCAGAAAGGCTCCGGCGGGTGATGTGTTAAAACTATTAAAACAGAACAATGACATTATGTACGATCTTCTGAGCCGTACATACAGAGGTACAGACGGGTTACTCGGTAAGATTGCTGAACTTATGCAAGGCGATATAAGTAGTCGAGTTTTAAACGAATTACGTATAAATGGCGCACGGTTTGGGACTGAATCTACAGAAAATGGTGAAGTTTTAAAGAATAAAATTACTGAGTCTGAGCTATCTGAGAGAACCGGGTTGGCTCGAGAGACTGTTAGTCGATCGGTCAAAAAGTTGATTATCGATAATAAAATCGATAAATATAATGGAAGATACAGGATACTAGGTAATTAGATGCAAGATATTGCAATAAGGCTTATGGCCGACGGATTGATATTACCTATCGTATTGGTTGGAGCGTATGCCTTGGTCTTTAGAGTCCAAAAGGGAAAGAGATTTGAAGCCTATTGTCGAGTTCTACTGGCTGGCTTGACTGCTTATTTGGTGGCAAAATTAGCAGCTAGTATCTATCAGCCTAGCTTGGATAGGCCATTTGAGTTGATGGGTGTCAGTGCTGGTGCAGCTTATCTAAATAATCCTGGGTTTCCGTCAGACCACGCCTTATTTATTACGGCGATAGTTTGCGCTGTTTGGTTTGAGACAAAAATGAAGAAAACAACTATAGCTCTAGCTGTTTTGGTCGTCTTGGTTTGTATCGGAAGGGTATTAGCTCTTGTCCATACGCCAATGGATGTTATATTCGGTGTAATATTCGGACTAATTGGCTCACTCTGGTATATCAATGGCCAAAACAAACCTAAAGTAAAGCGTATCTAGTATTTGCAAGAAACACAAATAAGGTATATATTATAGGTAAAGCTTAACGGGAGTTTAAATAGTGGCAAAACTAGTGTTAGACGATAATGAACCAAAATCAATTAGATTGATGTATTCAGTTTGGCGCATGGCTGCGATAGGCGTGTTTTTGGGAATATTGTACTGGCTACTGACGATCCTTATGAGTCGTTACGTCATTGATCCTATTTATTGCGGTTCTTCAGTTGATACTTCGGTTTGCGCAAGTTCGATACCTATGGCTGGTAATATTGTATCGATAATTGTAGCTACAATAGGACTTGGAATTATGATTCGATATTCTGTCGTACGGCCGATAATTATTGCGGTTGCCTCTGCTATCGCTTTGTGGGGTTTGGCGGGCTGGACTGAAGGACTTGTCTGGTATGAGATTGGACTTTGGAGCGCCTTACTATATGGATTTTCATATGTATTATTCTCTTGGATAAGTCGTTACAACCGAACAGTTCCCGTCTTGGTGGCAATACTCGCTACTTTGATCATTCTTCGTGTCGCCGTACTCCTATAGTGATATAATAATGACATGAATGAGGTTATACTTATAGTTATTTTGGTGGTGGTGATAGTTGGATTTGGATTTGTTTTATATATTGTGAATCAACAGCTTAGAAGCCTTAAGTCTAGTAGTGCTGTTGAGATGATAAAGGCCGATGTAGTCGAACTGTCTCGGGGAATAAATAACCTGCAGCAGTCAATGGGCGATAAGTTAGAGAGCAATAACAATGTTATGCAATCATCTATGCAGAAACAGCTAACTGAGAGCGCCAAATTAGTCGCGGATGTCACTCAGAGACTAGCAAAACTTGATGAGACTAACCGCCGTGTTGTTGACGTGGCCGATGAACTCAAGACCTTACAAAATGTACTACAAAACCCAAAACAGCGTGGTGTATTTGGTGAATATTACTTAGAATCAGTTTTAGATAATATCTTGCCTTCTAAAAATTATCAGATGCAATATAAGTTTAAAGATGGTGAGATTGTAGATGCAGTGGTGTTCCTGGATAAGGGCCAGATATTATCTATTGACAGTAAGTTTAGCTTAGAAAACTACAACCGAATGGTTGGAGAAAACTCAAAACCAGAGCGCGAGAAATTGCTAGCAAAAGTTCGTACCGACTTAAAAATGCGCATTGACGAGACTAGTAAATATATACGACCAAGCGAAGGTACGATGGACTTTGCATTTATGTTTATTCCTAGTGAATCACTATATTACGATCTCTTGATAGGCGACGTCGGTACGGGTTCAAGTGCTAGAGATCTAATAGAGTATGCATTTCGAGATAAGAAAGTAATAATAGTTAGCCCGACTAGTTTTATGGCTTACCTCCAGACCGTTTTACAGGGCCTCAGAAGTCTACAAATAGAAGAGCAGGCAAAAGATATACAAATAAGAGTTGGTAAGCTAGGGCAACACATTGGTAAGTTCGATAGTTACATGCAGAAACTAGGCGGTGCTCTTGGCACGACCGTCAACCACTTCAACTCGGCGCACAAGGAACTAGGCAAGATAGACAAAGACGTTATAAAGATAGCCGGAAGCGAGTCTGGTATTGAACCACTTCTTCTCGATAAACCGCATCTTGATGAATAAAAAATATCCCGCCTGTTAGCGGGATATTTAATTTCTAGAATATATAACTATTCTTTTGTTGCGGCACGCATAACGTCGTTTAGTAAGAATCCAACGACACCACCAATAACTGGTGCGAGTACGTAGATAGCTAGTGGCCAAACAGACCATTTGATAGCGTCTAGCGATGCGGCTACTGCAGGGTTGATTATCGCTGAACCACCTACATATGAGGCAGCTGTAGCTGCAAACAATAGTCCTACAAAGATACCGAATCCAACAGTTAGAGCGGCAGATACTTTATCTTTACCAGCTTTAAGGGCAGATGCTAATGCAAAACCTAGTATTGCTGTACCAATTAATTCTGCAAAGAATAAGTACCATTCTTTTCCAGCTGTGATTGGGTTGGCAGCGAATACAGCAGGAGCGGCCTGTCCGTATAGTTGTGCAGATGCATCTGGTTGGTTGGCACCGTGAACAAATATTGTCAAAAGTCCAAGGGCTGCAAGAGCTCCTAGGAACTGAGCGGCAATATAACCAACAGCACGCCATGCGCTGATTCTTCGGGTTACCCATGCACCAACTGTCATAGCTGGGTTTAGGTGTGCACCAGAGAAACCACCAACGATTAGAACGATACCGGCAATTGCGAACATGATAATAATTGGCTGACCTTGACCAGCAATTACAGCTGAAGCAAGTAAGAACGCACCAACAAATTCAGCAACTATAGCACCAATAAATGGTGAATTGTTTACTAGCATGCTAGTAATTGAGGTTACTTTGCTTGAAGATACAGCTTTTGTGCTTGTAGCTTTTTTGATACTTTTTGTAGTCGATTTAACTGACTTTGAAACAGCTTTTTTAGTAGCCATGTTATTCCCTCCTTAAGTGAAACATGGCTATAGTATACCACAACCACAATAGCGTCAAATAGAGTATACTGAAAATATGGCATTATTTATTAGACAGAACGAAGAAAGATCTAAACTCCAGGAAAGACTAGTTGCTGAATTACAAGAGAGATCTAAAAAGAAATTTGAAAATGAAAAAGGATCTGATATAGAGGATTCAGAGTATATGAGGGACTTGAAAGAAACCACATCATTATCATGGGTTTGGCTGGTTCTATCAATAATTGTCGCACTTATTATTATCTGGCTCTTTATCATATACGCTGGTAAATAATTTAATGAATTTTGATAAAGACGACATCAAGCAAGCAACTACGGAAGTTGTGAGTACTATATTTGATCCCTATACTGGGCAAAATGATGGTACAAAGTTAGCCTTACGTACTAGAACGAAGGGTCATTTTTGTCTATGGCTCTCTATAGTTGTTGGCATAATAATATCAGGTAGTCTGGTGTCGTGCTATTTTATTATCAGTAACTCAAACGACAAAATTGCCAAAGAATACAAAACTAGCCTAGTATCATATTTGAGTGATATATATGATACTGCTAATTCGTCAACCGATAGTCCGTCCGAGGTTAGCAGGCAGATAAATAACATACAATCACCACTACTTGCAAAGGTCTATATAGATAACTTTAGTAAAGATTATGATAACGCACAAAAACTAGATGTAGACTCAAGTAATCAAATAAAAACTTTGAAGTCAAAGATAGCCGACTGTAGTACAGTTTACGATTTCTATAACCAATGGAGATACATAGAAAGTCAATTGAGCCAAATCAGCAATACGACTAAACCAGACATCTCGACGTATGAAGATTTTCGGGATACATTGGCGCAATTTATGGCTTTACAGGATAACACTGCTTTTCCACAAGATTTATTGAGCTATCAAGATAACTTGCGTAATACTACAAAAAACCTACAAGACGCCTGGCAAGACCTACTCGATGCCTATGGTGTGAAGAACCAAGCCGAATATAATACCGCCTATAATAACTACAAGGATACTTCAAAAACAGTAGAGGCTGCTATTGAACCATATAAAATCTATTATGATAACCTGTCCAGTAAAGTTAAGCTGGCTGCGACCGATGTTAAACTGTACGTTGAATCGATAAAATAATCATGTTTATCTACACCTGGCGACTAATTTGAAGTATAATATTAGATAGTTATGCAAAAAATTGAAGAAGTTCGACAATCTATCTTAATAAAAATATCTGGGTCAAGTAATCCAAGTGAACTACTAAGGTCACCGGATTTTAGAGAACTATATGCGGCCATATCTAAGCTTGCTCCCGAGGAAAGAGGCGCGTACGGAAAGGCTGTAAATGATCTCAAGAATGAGATTGAGAGCGCAATTAGTGAGCGCGAGAATAGCCTGTTGGATTTGAAGATTGAGGCAATTGACGTCACAGCACCTTGGGATAACAATAGTGGCCCGTTAACGTTGTTGCCTATTTCGGGCGGCTCAATACATCCTCTTAGTAAAGAACTAGAAGTTGTTGTCGATATATTCACGCGTATGGGCTTCGAGGCTTTTGAATCACGTCAAATTGACGACGATCTTCATATGTTTGGAGCTTTGAACTTTCCCGAAAACCATCCGGCCCGTGACGGTTATGACACATTCCGAACAGAAGAGGGTTATATACCACCGGCTCACACTAGTACTATGCAAAGCAGAATACTCAAGAGCGGTAAAGACAAGCTAGAGAATGGTGGGCAAATTGCTGCTGTTAGTTATGGTCGCGTGTTTCGTAACGAAGATGTCGATGCTACTCACGAACATACCTTTTATCAGTGCGAGGGCGTATATGTTAGCTCATCGGCGACTCTTGGTGATATGCTTGGTACCTTGAGGACATTTTTTGAGACGTATTACGGGCAAGAATTAAAAATAAAAACTCAACCTGCTTATTTTCCATTTGTTGAGCCTGGACTTGAGTTTGCAATCGAAAAACCAGCGTCAATTGGCGGTAATACGATGCCCGGGCGAAGTGATTGGCTCGAGATGTTGGGCTGTGGCATGATCCATCCAAATGTACTCCAAGCTGCCGGTATTGACCCAAAAAAATATCAAGGATTTGCGTGGGGTGGTGGGATTGAACGCTTAGTAATGTTGAAATACGGTATCGAAGATTTACGACATTTTGAGTCCGGAAAATTAGAGTTTTTGAGGAAGTTTAAATCATGATTATTTCAGTTAATTGGTTAAAAAAATATACAGACATTGATTTGTCTATTGATGAACTTGTCGAGGTTATTGGTTCACGTATTGTTGAGATAGAGTCGGTAACTGACCTGGGTGCAAAATATAAAGACGTAATCATAGTCCGCGTCGACCAGTGCGCGCCACTACCAGATACAGACCACCTGAATGCAACCAAGATAGATGATGGTGGCTACTTGAAGGATGTTGAACGCGATGAAAAAGGTCTAATTAGCGTAGTATGCGGTGCATCAAATATCAAGGCCGGTATGTTGGTGGCATGGCTTCCTCCTAGTTCAATAGTGCCCGATAGCTTTAATGACATTGAACCATTTGTGCTTCAACCTAAAATGCTACGAGGAGTTATGAGTAACGGCATGATTGCCAGTGCTAAAGAACTCGACCTGTATGATGATCACACTGGAATACTAGAAATCGACAAGGAAGTTGAACCGGGCACAAAATTTGCCGACGCATACGAACTTAACGATTATTTACTAGATATTGAAAATAAATCTTTGACGCATCGACCCGATATGTTCGGAATTATAGGCTTTGCTCGCGAAGTGGCTGCAATCCAGAATAAGGCATTTGTAACACCAGATTGGTTGGCCGAAGTTGTACCAGAATATAACAAAATTAAACCAACTGTTACTAACCTGACAGTTCGTGTTGAGTCTTCACAGATATGCGATCGCTACCAGGCTGTAGTGCTATCTGGCGCCGATGCTAGCCGGAAGTCACCACTAGAGATTCAGACACTACTAGCTAGGGTTGGCGTCCGTCCGATAAATGCAGTTGTTGATGTAACAAATTATTTGATGATGTTGACTGGTCAGCCTCTACACGCTTTTGATTATGACAAGCTAGTTAGTGTATCTGGCGGAAAACCTGATATATCTGTTCGTCTGGCTAATAAAAATGACAGATTGACACTACTAGATGGACGAGAGATTGAACTCTCTGTTGAAGATATATTAATCACTGCTGGCGACGTGCCTGTCGGGCTTGCTGGAGCGATGGGTGGCGCCAATACTGCTATTGATGACAAGACTCAAAATATCATAGTTGAGAGTGCTACATTTAACCTATATAGCCTGCGCGCAACTCAAATGCGACACGGTATATTTAGTGAAGCGGTTACTCGTTTCACCAAGGGACAGCCTGCAGACCTTACGGCTCCAGTTTTAGCATCGGCGATAGAACTAATTGGAGCCTGGTCGGGCGCAGAGATGATATCTGAAGTCATTGATTCGAGAACCAAAGACAGTGATAATATATCTATAATACTTAGTACCAGCCGTGTGAATAGTGTGTTAGGTGCTGATATGTCGACTGACGATATCGAAAATACTTTGAGGCTTGTAGAATTTGCCTGTGTGAACGAAACTCCTAATTCTTTAGTTGTAGCCGCTCCTTATTGGCGTTCTGATATTCACATAACTGAAGATTTGATTGAGGAAGTTGGGCGAATCAAGGGTTTTGACTCAATAATTCCAACTCTACCAGAGCGTGACTCGTCGGCCGTTATGCCATCAAGTTATGATAAATTTAGATATCAATTGAGACAAATATTGGCCGGAGCTGGTGCCAGTGAAGTACTAACCTACAGTTTTGTGCATGGTGATATTATCGAAAAATCTGGTCAATCTATAGCCAATTCGTACAGAATTACTAATTCATTGAGCCCTGATTTGCAATATTATAGGCAATCGTTGTTACCAAGTTTGATAAACCTCGTCCACCCGAATATAAAAAAGGGATTCGGCGATTTCGCCTTGTTTGAGATCAATAAAGTACACCCAAAGTCGCTGGGCTTAACTGATGAATCTGTTCCGATTGAACATGATTCGGTTGGTTTGGTCATCGCTAGCAAGAACGTAGGCGTTGGCTCGCCTTACTATCGCGCTAAAGCTATAGTCGAATACCTGCAAGCTATGCTTGGACTACAATTACTCTTTGAAACAATCGATAGCTCGGATAATGTGGTTCAAAAACCACTTGAAGCAAAACGGTCCAGTCTCGTTCGTTTAATGGATGGTCAGATAGTCGGATTTGTAGGTGAGTTTAACACTCGAGTAAAAAAGAATTTTAAACTTGTTGATAATGTAGCAGGTTTCGAGTTAGACTTAAAATTATTGTTTGATGCCGTGCAGAGCCTAAAGCCAAGCTATCGTCCGCTAAGCAAGTACCCGAGTGTTGAGCGAGATATATGTTTTAAGGTAGATCCTAAAACTAGCTACAATGAACTATATAGTTTAGTCGAATTGATATGCGCGGGTGGTAATTTAAATTATAGTATTTCACCTGTAGATATATATCAACAAGATGCTGAGATGAGCCGCAATATTACATTGAGACTTAAACTAACTTCTGATACTAAGACTCTAACAGGTGATGAAGTTCGCGAGATTATTGATAGAATATCAATTGAAGCAGATAAAAGATTGTCTGCTAAAGTTATATAAGATAACTCGTTTGGTATATAATAGATATTAGTTTTAGACAGAATATAGGGGAGATTTTTTAATGGCTACAAGTAGTACTAAGGCACAGCGTATAGGTATATGGATAATTGCAATTGTAATGACGATTGGTACTATCGGTTCATTTGTTGTGGTTGCGCTCTCGAATGATAATCAGAAGATAGATCAATCAAGAGGCGCAAGATTGATGAGTGAGTACCAGGCTAAATATGCGGAATATAGCGCCAAAGCTAAAACTCAGAGCGACGAGCTCTCAAAACAATACTTTGACAGTTTCAACCAGTACGCTAGTTTGCCGGCTGTCTTTAATAAAGATGACGTAAAAGATTTAGTAAAGACTGACATTAAAGTTGGCGATGGATTGGAAATTAAAGAAGGTGATAGTTTCACGGCTTATTACATAGGTTGGAATCCATCTGGAGAAGTGTTTGACGGCTCGATTGACGGAAGTGTATTGAAGGCGCCTTTTACTGCCGAACCAGGTAGTGTGATTCAAGGTTGGAGCCAGGGTGCTGTTGGTATGAAGGTTGGTGGGGTTCGTGAGCTTATTATTCCTTCAGGTCTCGCATATGGCGAGACAGGAAGTGGCGACAAGATACCGGCTAACACTCCACTTAAGTTTGTATTAATGCTTATACAAAAACCAGATACAATCGTACAACCTGAACCAAGTGATGAATTAGTAAAATACTATCAACAAAGTCAATAGGAGATAAACATGCAAGATATCAAAGAAGTAATTATGATTGGAGCTGGTCCGAGTGCTCTTGCGGCCGCTGTGTATACAACGCGTGAAAATATCGATACAACGTTGTACGAAAAATCAGCTATAGGAGGCTTGGCGGCCATAACTGACATGATTGACAATTATCCTGGCTTTCCTGATGGTATCGAAGGCATGACACTAGCAGATCAATTGCAAAAACAAGCTGAAAGATTTGGCGCTAAGATTGATTTTGGTGAAATATCGGCTATTCGCAACGAAGATGGTATCAAGGTAGTTACTGTCGATGGCAAAGAACAGCGTGCTAGGGCGGTCTTGATTGCTACTGGTAGTGACTACAACAAGATCGGTGTTCCTGGCGAGGCTGAGTACTACGGACGTGGCGTACATTACTGTGCAACTTGTGATGGTGCATTTTATCGTGATAAGACTTTAGCAATAGTCGGTGGTGGTAATTCGGCTGTCCAAGAAGCTATATTTTTGACGAGGTTTGCCTCGCATATAGATTTGTTGGTTCGTAGCGAGGTTAGGGCTAGCGAAGTCTTAAAGGATGATCTTGCCAAGTATGTCGAAAGTGGCAAGATTACGATTCACACCAATACGACTACCAATGAGATTGTTGCAGTTGAGGGAAAAGTAGCTTTGGTCAAGGTAACTGAGAACGGTGAAGATAGGGAAATTTATATTGATGGCGTCTTTGTGTTTATTGGTCTTAAGCCAAATACTGGCTTCCTGAGTGGTAGCACTATTGAACTTGATGAGCAGGGACTTATCAAGACAAATAATAAACTTGAGACTTCTATGGACGGGGTTTTTGCCTGTGGTGATGTGAGAAGCGGTGCAACTATGCAGATAGCTAGCGCTGTCGGTGAGGGTGCTACGGCAGCCCTTTCTATACGTGAATATCTAGACAATAAAAAATCTTAAATAACTTGATCGGCCATAAAACTCTCGAGTTGCGAGATTATCGACTTGTCGCTAGTTTGAATTGCGACTTCTTTTGTACCGAGTAGCGAAGCCGAACGAATAAAATTGTGCGAGCCGGCGATAGCTATTTTTTTGCCGCCTGGCATTGTGAATATCATGAATTTTGCATGCAAATATTGCTTTTTGGTATAGTAGGTCTTGTTCTTGGTAAATAACAAACTAATCATTATCATAATACGATTTAATTTACGCGCATTTCTTGCTGGGTTGAAATAGAGCCTAGAGTCGGTGTTTTTGAGTAACTTACTAAGTCGGCCAGTGGGGCAATATTGAGACACTAAGACTACTGAGTTGGCCATACTTGTTAGCTTGCAGGCCCGCCTATATATTAGTGAATCACCTATTATGCCGCGATCAAACAGTAGCTCGCCATACTTTATTGGTGTTGAATCGCTGCGATATGAGAAGTAATTGCCGTCTGTTTTCGTGATGTTACGGTATTCGTTTACCAGTTTTTCGGCTAGGTCTTTGTCCCATATTTTAAACATATAATCGTTATTATCAATACCTTCTTGATGAAGATTTACACCACCGAAAGTGTAGGAGACATCATCGATAACACACCATTTGTCATGGGTTCGTCCGTTGAAGATGGTGATATTCTTTGTTCCAAGCCATGCGAATTTAACACCTGATTTTATTAATCCACCGACCATATGGTTAGTTTCTCTGGCTGCTTTGTTTACATATCTGGTTGGAAATATAAAACCACTGAGTTCGGCGTAAGTAAAGACATCGGCTGACATCTCGACTTTGATACCTCTACTGGTGGCTAATTTTAACGCTTCTGTTAGTTTGTGGGTAGCTTGGTCATCTATAATAACCATAACAACTATGCATATTCGAGTTTTTGCTTTTTCGATTTCTTCTATGACGTCATCAATGTAATTATGTGCAAGTATTAGTTTTGGTTTTGTCATATCATATAGATTATATCTTGAAATCATAAAAACTGGTAAAATAAGTAAAGTTGATAAACAAAAGGAGAAACAAAATGGTTGATAATTATCAAGAATTAACACCTGGTGATGTTGAGGGTGATTCCGTAAATGTCGTTATAGAAATACGAAAAGGTGAACGAAATAAATACGAGTTCGATAAGTCGACCGGACGTTTGTTCTTAGACCGCGTAAATGGTACTACGCTTGGATATCCAGCTGATTATGGCTACATACCCGCAACTCTTTGTGAGGATGGTGATCCATTAGATGCATTACTCTTAATCGATGAGTCAGTACCTCATGGTACAGTTGTACCATCTCGACCAATTGGTGTTTTGTATTTTGAAGACGATGGAGAAATGGATGAAAAACTTATCGTTGTACCTGCCGACGACGTAAGCAAGGACCATATTCGCGATCTCGATGATCTTGGTGATAACTTCAAGAAAGTTATCGAACATTTCTATACTCATTACAAGGATTGGAAAAAGGACTGGAACGGAGTTGATGGAAAACTTCACGGTTGGGGCAATGCCCAGGACGCCAAGAGAGTTATAACTGATTCGATCAATAGGCTCAATCAGAAAAACGATTAGATATAAAAAAATCTAAGTAGCCATTAATTACGACGTTTTCTGGCTTTTGTTCTAATGATAGCGGCAGCGCTTGAAATTGCCTCTATAATACCTAATTTTCTGAGTTGCATGCGGACTTTGCTCCTGGCGTGATGAGTTGTGACCAATGACTGCCAGGCGTGTTTTGGTCTAGAACTCTCTTTTGTAATTACCTCTATTGTGTCACCGTTACTGAGTGGCTTATCAAATGCATGTATTTTACCATTTACTATAAATGACTGAGCATGGTTACCAACATCGCTATGAACTAAATAGGCAAAATCAAGAGGTAGTGAGCCTCCAGGTAGTGTGAAGATATCACCTTTTGGAGAATATAGAAATATTGTGTCATCGAATAGGTTAAGGTATAGCTTTTCATTTTCGACTTCTTTGCCAGACTGGATCTCTTTGGCCACCTTTTGTAGGTCGGATATCCATTTTAGGTCCTCGGGTAGGCTATTGTCGTCAGCTTTTCTTTTGGTATATTTCTTTGTATCTTTCTGTTCGTTGTAGTGGAAACTAGCCGCCAAACCTTGTTCGGCATATTGGTGCATTCGCTCAGTTCGTATCTGAAATTCAACTATTTGTCCCGTTTTGGTTTTGACGGTAGTATGTAGACTGCGGTAGCCATTTGGTTTTGGGACTATAATATAATCTTTTATCCTATCAAGGTCAGGCTCGTACATAGTATTGAGGGTACTGAGCACCTTATAGCATTCTTCGCTGGTCTTTACGATAACTCGAAGCGCCATTAGGTCATATATTTCGTCAATATTACCGTTGGCTTTTTTTAATTTCCGATATAGGCTATATACAGATTTTACGCGACCGTTCACTTCTGCATCAATACCCGATTCTTTTAGCTTTTGTAGAACTTCATTTTTAACAATACCCAGTTTCCTAGTACTCTTGCCAAGGCGTTTTTTTAGTAAGTTCTGTACGCGACGATATTCGTTCTGATCGAGGTATCTAAAAGCAATATCCTCAATTTCCATCCTAACTCGGCCCATTCCAATGCGATCAGCCATAGGTGCAAATATATCCAGACTTTCTCTAGCGACTTTGACCTGTTTATTGGGTTGGAGGTGTTGCAGAGTAGATAGGTTGTGTACTCTGTCGGCTAGTTTAATGATGATCACTCTCACGTCGTGACCAATCGCGATTAATAGTTTGGCTAAATTCTGTTTTGTCTGAGGTAAATATGTGTCGAGGTCGTCCATTCCGGACCTAGCTTTGGATACTTTGGTCACACCGTCTACCAAGAAGGCGACATCTCGTCCAAAAAGAGTCTCTATTTTCTCAAGAGTAGCTTCAGTATCTTCGATTGTGTCGTGTAATATACCAGCCAGTACGCTGTCGATATCCATACCCCATTCGACGAGGTTATTTGCAACGGCAAGAGGGTGGCTAATATAGGGTTCGCCGCTTTGTCTTTTTTGATGTTTGTGCATTTCGGTGGCAAAATCAATAGCATGTTCAATCTCCAAGATTTGATTCTCGTTGTAGTGAGGACGGGCGTTGTCTAACAGTTGCTGTTTATTCATTACAATCAATTATACTTTATTTTGCTTATTAGGGCTTAAGCGTTATATAATTACATCAAATGCATAAATAGGAGTGGGATATGAGTGTAACAAAGATTGGTATCAATGGTTTTGGGCGCATCGGGCGAAATGCTTTCAAGATTGCGTTTGAGCGTTCGGACATAGAAATAGTAGCCATCAATGATTTAACGGATACAAAGACGTTGGCGTATCTGTTGAAAAATGACAGCAATTACGGACAGTATCAGCATAATGTTGAGTTTGACGATGATGGAATAATTGTCAACGGCAAGCACGTCAAAGTGTTGGCGGAACGCGAACCAGCTCAACTACCATGGGGTAGTTTGGGTGTCGAGATTGTCATAGAGTCAACTGGACGCTTCACGCTCAAAGAAGATGCCGAGAAACACCTTCAGGCCGGTGCTCAGCGTGTGGTAATCAGTGGTCCAAGCAAGAGTGACGGCGTAGACACTATTGTTCTGGGTGCTAACGAAGACGTTATAGAGGGTGCTAGTCATGTAGTTAGCAACGCAAGCTGTACGACCAACTCTCTTGGTGCAGTTATGGCGATACTTGACGCTCAGTTCGGTGTCGAGAAGTCGTTACTTACCACAGTCCATAGTTATACTGCTAGCCAGGCTTTACAGGACGCTCCATCCAAAGACCTTCGTGAAGGTCGTAACGCTGCCGAGAACATGGTTCCAACTACTACTGGTGCTGCTATCGCCGTAACAAAGACCCTACCTCAACTCGAAGGCAAGTTTGACGGTATTAGTATTCGTGTACCGACGCCGGTTGTATCTATCAGCGACGTTACAGTATTACTCGGACGTGATACTACAGTTGAAGAGATTAACGATGTATTCACAAAAGCAGCCAGCGAACCTTTCTACCAAGGAATACTCGGAGTAAGTGATCAACCGTTGGTTAGTCGTGATTATATCGGCAATAGCCATTCTGGTGTTGTTGACCTGTTACTTACCAAGGTCGTCGGTGGAAATCTAGCCAAGATTATGGTGTGGTATGACAATGAATGGGGTTATAGCAACCGACTAGTTGAGCTAGTGGCTGATATCGGACGAACCTTGCGCTAAATAGCCCAAAACGCTTATACTTATAGACATGAAGATATATTTAG
>JBBRXL010000004.1:0-27154 GCA_038248455.1 Saccharimonadales bacterium (SeqCode) | reverse complement strand
TGGTGGGGGCGGGTGGAATTGAACCACCTACCAAAACGTTATGAGCATCCTGCTCTAACCGGTGAGCTACGCCCCCTTGACCAGAAGAAATTAAAGAACATATTTTCGCCCGCTCTTTCGCTGTACAGCGAACGGTGAGCTACGCCCCCATGTCGACATATTATAGCTTATTGTTCTCTGTTACGCTATAATTAAGGCTATAAAATCATGAAAAAAATAAACATCCGTCGTTATTATTATCTATTACGTCACAAATACATGACGCTCAACAACGTTGTGGCGGGAGTAGCGCTCTTGATTGCGCTGAGTTGGATTTGGGGATCGCTCAGTGTTATGCAAAAGAACTATGACCTTCAAAAAGACTTGGAGCTCAAGAAGAGACAGCTCCAACTGGCCGAAGTTGAGACCAAGAGTATTGAACTAGAGAAACGATATTACCAGACTCGTGAATATCAAGAATTGGCTGTTCGTAGAGGACTTGGCCTAGTTTTGCCTGGCGAAAAAGTCTTGGTACTGCCAGATAACACTCAAGCAGCCATCGACGCCGACGCTAAACTCGATACCAAAGTGCTCGGACCAGTTGAAAAGGTTAGTAACTATAGGCAGTGGATGAACTTCTTGTTCGGTCAAAATAGTCAAAATATCGGCGACTAATAAGCTTGTTTAAAAGCCTCTAATCTGTTAATATAGTTGATGTATCGCGAAGTGGAGCAGTCTGGTCAGCTCTAATTAGCATCAATAGCTCATAACCTTGGTTATGGCGATACGCGTAAAACCAGGTCATGATACAAATAATATCGCGGGGTGGAGCAGCCCGGTCAGCTCGGATGGCTCATAACCATCAGGTCGCAGGTTCAAATCCTGCCCCCGCAACCAAGAAAATTCCCTCAACCATAAAGGTTGGGGGATTTTTCTTACGCTGCGCGTGCTGGAATCAAACCTGCGATTTTGCTAAAGCAAAATATCGCAGGTAGCGCTTCAGGCTAAAGCCTTCCGCTTCTCCGTTTGCTTGAAAAGTAAGCGAGCTTCCTTTTCTTCGCTGCACTTCGCCAAATCCTGCCCCCAAAATAAAGATAGGTGATATATTTGTATTATGATTAATAAAGATTTAACATCGAATACTAATACTAAATTAAAAGCCCTTGGTGTAGTATTAGCCTGGATAAGCTTGCCGGTCATTGGCTTACTTTTGTTATTTATTACGACTCAAAGCTCAACTATTGGACGCTCGCTCTTGATTTTAGGGCAAAGCTCTGATATTGGAATAGCAACACTTAACGGTCTACTGGGAATTATACTTATACTGCTTTTAATAATTCTTACGAATAAGGTTCGCACAAAGAGTTACTTTTTCCATTTGCGAATAGGATTATTTATTGGTCTGGGAATATATAGTATATTGCTCACGTCCGGAATCGTAATTAATATGACATCAACAATCGCATGGGACACTCCTGGAGTATGTTCGACTGTTAATCAGCAATTCGTCAGACATAGCTCGGCTGTTGTACCTATCGCTACCGAACTTGGAATGGGTACTGGATTTGCTGTAAATAATGGCAATACCATTATTACGGCGTTTCATGTTGTTGAGGGTGCCAAAACCATTCAGGCTAACTATTCTTCTGGTAAAGTTGGTATGGAGATAATAGATACCGCTCCTCAATATGATCTTGCGCTTCTGAGAATCGATAAGCCTACCTCAACATTTTTTAGTTTAAGCGAATCTTACTCAATGGCAGACGAAGTGTATGCTTATGGCTATCCGGGTAGTAGTTTCACTGCTGGGCCGCCTAGCTTGAGTATTGGGATAATTTCAAGAGTCGTCGACCTTGCGAGTCTCAGAATGACATCTCAGGACGCCGCGGATGGATTGGAGATAATACAGACCGACGCAGCTATAAATCCTGGAAATTCTGGAGGACCCCTAATAGGTAGATGTGGCGTAGTGGGTGTGGTAAGTTTTATTTCTGATACTAATGAACTACACCAATACATTGGATCTGTCAGTGAGCAGAATATAGGTTTTGCGATAAGTGCTAAAACAGTAAATAATGCTTTTTCTGAATATTTATCTAAAAAATAGAATAGCTGTCTTGTGTTGTTTCGTTTGCGATAAAGTTTTGCGGGGATTTTTCTTATGCTTGCCCGGTATGTTCGTTAGAAGTAATATTATATGACAATGAGTATAAAGCCAATTGAGCTGTGGAGTGATTTCGACGGGACGGCGGTAGCCACTTACAAATATAATATTTGGAAGAAGGTGACTAAGCTCGGCTTGCCGCTGATTGATGGCTATAAGGACTTTCTGGATGGAGTTAAGCTAGAAGGTGTAGATGTTGCCGGAGTCGTGACTAGGCGGCCAGATATATTGATTCGCAGATATGCTACACAGAAATCTATAGCCGAGCATGGACTTGCAGAATATTTCTCTCAAGATAATCCAGTAATATACGCAGGTAGTGAAACTAAAAAAGCGCAACATATGATTGATCGCAGTAGTGAAGTGAAGTTCGGCCTAATTGACGATAGGCCACAAAGAGTTGGTCGAGAAATACTGGATATTCTAGCTTCGGAAGTTGAACGGGACAATAATAGTAAAAGGTTTATAGCTCTTGGTGGTGTTGATGGTGAAAATAGCGCCGAAGGTTTTCGTGAGTTAGTGGATTATGCCGAAGAATTGGCTAAAGACAGTCAAGACATGTCCGTCAAAGAATTTGACTATAAAGCTTCGGATAAGCTAACAAATGCTGGTTATGAGATAAAAATAGGCCGAACTACGCTAGATGTAGTGCGTTTGGCTAATTATTCGACGGACTCGGGTCGGGCTTTTGTGAGTATGACGAACGAAAGATCCAAGCCTCGGGTGGCTCGGGTTATTGGCGGAATTAACAAAGGCTTAAAGGGAGCATTGGGCGTTTTCTCGATAGTTATGAACGGTGTGACTAGGCGCTATGATGTTGGGCATGACGGCGAAGCGATAACGGTATCTCTAGAAGAGAATGATGAGACTGACAGATAGCCTTACTTGCAATTTAATCAATCATGGTTCAATATAACTTTATGGAAACAACACCAAATAAGGTAGAAGATGGGTATGTATCGGTTGAGTTTGAGCCAACTTTACTTGACCAGGAGCTCGCTCAGTTGAGTCTGAAATCTCCAGATAGAACTGTTCGCGCAATGGGTAGATTGGTAAATAAAATTGGAGTTGAAGCGGCTCGGTCAGCGTTGAATCGGATAGATTCCATACAAGGTATTGTCGAAATTGAGAACAACTTACCTTTAGTCGGCAAAATTGAACATTTGAGTGCGCAAGAGGCGGCCGAACGGATTGCTATTATAAGTACTACCTTATTAGATATACTCGACAACAACGACGGAACAATGGAGTATTCGCGCCTAGTAGAGAAAGTTGTCAGATGTCACTTAGTAGCGATAGATCAGGTTAGTTATGCCGTAGTTGCCCTTGAGAACGAGGGACGCATTAAAATAGACGTTGGCTCCGTAAACATCGTATCTATGATTTACTAGCCGCCACGCGGATAGCTTCACTCCAGCTCAAAAAGGCGTGAGGGGTGTGGGCGATATCGCTGATATTGAGCCCGGCACGGATAGCTAGGGCTAGTTCGTGTATCATTTCGCTGGCGTGAGGGGCGACTATGGTCGAACCTATTACTGTTCCGCGCTTGTCGGTAATGATCTTGACGAAGCCATCGCGAAAATCAGCTGTGTTGCTACGAGCAATGATGTTTAGTGGAGCGATAGATTTGTTGATAGCCAGGTCGCGCTTCATACATTCGTCTTCGTTGAGGCCAGTGTAGGCTATCTCTGGGAAAGTCGATATAACGCCAGGACTTCCTAAGGTGTCTGGTTTGACCTTGTTTTTGTTGAATATGTTGTGAGCGGCAATCCGACTCTCGAGTATTGCCGTGTGGGCATCGCCACTGACCCCTAGGACGTCACCGGTAGCGTAGATGTGTTTGACATTGGTCTGCAAGAACTCGTTGACCTGGATGCCTTTTGGTGTGAATTTGACAGTTGCGTTGGCGAGACCGAGGTCAACATTTGGCATTCGGCCGGTTGCTAGCATAATTTCATCGACTTTGACCGACTTTTCGACGCCACCGCGGGAGTAAGTCACTCTTTTACCGAGGCCATCTTTGACTATTGAGATTATTCTAGTTTCGTCGAGGCAAGTCACACCTTTTTGTTCGCTCAGAATTCGTTCCATTAGAGCGCCGACTTCACTATCTTGGTGAGGCAGTATTCGACTGGCTTTTTCGGCGATATAGACTTTGGTTCCAAAGATGGCCATCAATTGTGCTATTTCTATGCCAGTTGATCCGCCACCGATAATAAATAAACTCTTGGGTGGACGGATAGTCTCGAGAATGGTTCGAGGCGTTAAGTATTCGACTTTGTCGAGGCCCGGTATTGCCGGCACAGCCCAATGTGAGCCAGTGGCGATCAGGAAGTTTTTGGCTGATAAATGGCGACGATTAACGCTGATCTCGTTTGGCGATAGGAAATGAGCTAGTCCGTTGAATGCGGATATACCTTGGCTCTCATAATATTTACGATTACCACCAGCACCTGTCCGTTTGACGGCGAGTTCTTTCCAGGCGCGGATAGATGGGTAGTTGTAGCCTAGTGTAGCCGGGCGGAGTCCGAAGCGTTCAGAATGTTTAGCTTCATCGTACAGATGAGCGGCATGCAGTAGCGCCCTGGTTGGAACATCGCTCCAGTTCGGTGCATCGCCACCAAAAGTGTCGGCTTCGATGATAGCAACTTTTTTGCCACTCTGGACGGCAATAGTGGCAGCAGCGCTACCGCCGGCACCACTTCCGATAACTATTAGGTCATAATCGAATGAATTTTTTGCTGCCATAGATGTTCTCCTTTAGATTGTTATTCGATATTGACGATAAATATATGCCGCTTCTGGGTGTTGGCTTTCCAGATGTTTACCGGCGATGTCTCTTAAGTCCTGGCTGGTTACTTCTGGCTTGTTCTCGAGCCAGGCAATAACGGCGTTCGATACAGCGTGAGCTATTGATTCGGCTTGACCAACGGGTGTTCTAACGCTTAGACAAGCCGCCACGATACTGGCATGCAGCTTATCTCGTGAGAATTGCTCGTTGCCTTTGGATCGATTGCGTTTGACGATATCTACAGTGAGGCCCACCTCTAATATCCTCCGATCAGTACGGTTCCAGACAATACTTCGTAAGTATAGATAAAGAAACACATAACTATCAGGCCACCACCAGCAACAAACTGTAGGAAGTACTTATTTTTTTCGCGCCATTTTTGTATCTTGCTAACCTTATGTCCACTACCGACAGCCACCCAGATGATTAGAAGTGATAATATCGAGAATATAGTATAAGTGGCGACACCTGCCAGTTGCCAAGCTGGTGCCATATTGATGATGACCATCGATGCTAGTAGGAGTGGAGCTATGATAAATATTAGTTCACCTAGGATACTAATCATGCCTAGGGCAAATGCTTCAATCCCACTTTTGGTAGATTTCGTACGATCAGTTAGATAGGTTGCGACCGGTCGAGGCACCCAAGTGGAGGTACCTTCTTCGCGTCGGTAATAAAATATCCATATAGCGATGCCGACGCTAAACATCAGCCCACACACGGCCGACCAAGCAATCGGCGGGATTTCGTATACAAAAACATTTAGTAATATTAGCGACAGCGATGAAAGCAGTAGCAAGGTCATTGTCAGTGCGCCGATGACGAAACTAGTCGACAGCACCAGAACTCTCTCGTGGGAGTGCTTAGAACCCAGAGCATGACCACTGATAAGTGACAGCACGCTAACGCTCAGTTGAAAACTGGTCTGGATGAGTCCGGCTAGGGCTAGGATTGATAGTGAGCTTATTATGTCCATATTTTTATTTTTTAATGATTACCTCATATAATTTATAGCATAAGCGCACTAGTCTAGTCAAAATTGACAAAAGTCCGTATTTATATAAAAAGGTATTGCTTTTTTGTTGCGTTTATGCTTAAATAGTAACATTAAATAATAAAACAAAAAGAAAGCAAAAACAAAAATGGACGACACAAATAGTAGTAGTATTGTTGAACCAGTTACCAAGACCGATATCTTACAGTTATTCTCTTGGGACAGGGAGCGAACGACTGACGAATTGATGGGCTTTATCGCTAGGCGTGAATCAGCACTTTCTAATAACGACGGCTTGGAACTAGGTGATGTCTAGACAGGGTCTGGCATTTGATAATCATATAAATAAAAAAGTTAAACTAACTAGATTCGACAAGATTGCCTACCTTGCTTCATTTTTATATCCGCTGAGCGGTTTGTCTCAAGTTTTTGAAGTTATGAGGGGCGATACGACCGGTGTTTCTGTTTATTCATGGCTAGGCTTCTTGTTGTTTGCTGGATTGTTTTTGGTTTATGGTCTCAAGCATAAAATCATCCCAATGATTATATCTAACAGCCTCTGGATAGCTGTCGATGGGTTGGTAGTGCTCGGTATTCTGCTAAACTCCAAATAGTAATAATGTCAAAAAGAAAAACTCTCATCGAAACAATGAGAGTTTTTCTATGGTAGCACCAGGTAGGCTTGAATTAATCGATAAATGAAGCAAGCCCCGATCCCGAAGGAGCGAGGCTCGACTTCGGTTCGGGGCTTTTTAGTGAGGCGTTACTACAGAAGTGTGCGCCCTTTTTCGGTAATTGATACGCTGCCGTCGGCGAGCCCGATAGTAATGAGGCCTCGTCCTTCTGCGGCCAACATAAGGTCCCATGTGGTCTGGCGTCCGATACCCATGCCGAACATGATAGCTATGCGTGCTTCAGCCAAGCTGAAAATTCTGTTTGGGTTTTTATTGCCACACAGAGCTACGACGAGCTTCGAGTATTGATCGACATCGCCAGTTGTGGCTGATGGTGCCTTGATTTCTTTGCTGTTACGACCCATGGTATTCTCCTTTGCCGAGTATGAGCCAAAAGGTATGCCTGTATTGTACTATTAAGTTGATTTGAGTGAAAACACAAGCAAAATAAATAGACCACTTTCGTGGTCCACTTATTTTGGTAGCACCAGGTAGGCTTGAACTACCGACCTCAGGCTTATGAGTCCTGCGCTCTAACCAGCTGAGCTATGGTGCCGTAAATTGTGGAATGTATTATTTTCCGTAAAGTACAGAGATGATTGTAACAAATAATCGGTTTATTTTCTAGAGCTGCGGGGCGGTGTTATAATAAAAGTACTTCCGCGCGATACTCACTGGTTTTTATAGCTAAGCGTCCCTCGCGAATGGATCATTCATCGTCTTCGGATGGCCAACTACGAAACGGGTTGCCTAGAACGGGCGAAAAATTCGATATGCGTTTCTCTTCGCTTTCGCTGTACAGCGAACAGCGAATTAACTTTGAGGATATTAACGATGAATGATGAAACTTTATTGAACGAAAGAGTCCAGGTGGTAGCTGTTTTTGGTAGCGGGCTCAATCCGTGTCAGCCAGTTAGGTTTAGGCGGTCGAATGGGCGAGAGATAACTATATCGGAGATTGGCCTGCGTCACCCAAGTCTGCGCGGTCGCCGAACGATGCATGTTTTTGATGTGACCGATGGCCAGGCTGATTATAGACTAGAGTTAGATAGTGAGCGGTTGACTTGGTGTCTGACGCGTGAGGGAGATAGGTATGTTTAGCCATGAGCTTGCTCCTACTTACTTCACGAAACGGCTTCGCGCCGCACATAAAATCGGGCCCCGGCGTCGCTTTATGTTCGGGCTGCAGGGGTTTCGTGAAGTAAGTAGTCCCAAGCTTAACCTTAAGAGGCGAAATAAGGGTCACAGCCTGTTGGTGCGAAAGATGCCCGAACTCGTCTCTAGTGTGAGGTATTCTGATGAATGATTATAACCAAGAGATTCCGCTGGTGATGCATGTTGATCTCAACTCGGCCTTTGCGACTATCGAACAACAGGCTCGGCCGATGCTTCGAAATAAGCCAGTGGCGGTTATAAATCGTAAGGTTGAGAATACGGCTATAGTGACGGCTAGTTACGAGGCCAAAAGTCGGGGCGTGAAGGTTGGGATGCGCTTCAAGGACGCGGCTCGGCTTTGCCCGGGGTTAGTGGCGCTAGAAAGCGACCCGGAGAAATATCGGTTTGTTTATAAAAAACTAGCGAGTATTCTGGGTAGTTACTCGCCAAACTTCGTTATGAAAAGTATTGATGAGGGTGTGATAGATTTTCATAATGTACCGCTCAAAATGAGCTTAGTTGAGATTGGCATGGAGATAAAAGCTAGGCTAAGAGAAGAGGTCGGTTCGTATATGAAGTGTAATGTTGGCATCGGTACGAACCGTTTCTTGGCTAAAATGGCGGCAAGTTTGCACAAACCGGACGGTCTGGACATTATCGATAATGAAAATCTGAGGCAGGTGATGGGTAGTTTGAAACTAACTGATCTGACCGGCATTGCTGGTGCCAATCAAGCTAGGCTAAACTCGGTCGGTATATACACACCGCTAGAGTTCTTGGACGCCAAAGAGTCTACTCTGCGAGCAGTTGTCTTTAAAAGCATCGTCGGCACAGACTGGTACAAAAGGTTGCGCGGTTTTGAGGTAGATGATCGCCAGTTCGATATCAAGCGAGTCGGTCGGCAATATGTGTTGGATCCAAAGACGGTCAAATCTCAGGAGATTCTAGAAAGGCTGCATAACTTGTGCGAGTCAGTTGGTTCGAGGATGCGGACTCAGGGTCTGTCGGCGCGCGGAGTCTACGTCTACGCCAGGAGTTATCGAGCTGGTTATTGGCACGCTTGCCAGTTTATGCAGTTGCCGTTTTATAGCGACAAGGCTATTTATAACCTAGCACGGACACTATTTGCGGGTGCGCCCGAAGGCGTCAGAGAGATTGGCGTGCATTGTTACAATTTATCGAGCAATGAAGACGACCAAATCAGTTTATTTGGGGACGCTATGGCTCGAGAAAAGCAGTTGATGGCGGCAGTTGATACTGTCAATCAGCGATATGGTGAGCATATGCTACATTCGGCCGATACTTTACCGACGATTGGTTCGATGAAGGTCAAGATAACTTTTGGTAGCATCAGGTATCTATAGCTTTACACTCTGAACCCTAAAAGGCCAGGATGTACTATAATTGAATCAGATGATTCTAAAAGTAAAGAATGTAATTTATAAATATATAAAAGGATTTACTATTGTAGAGCTTTTAATCATGATAGCAGTGCTAATAACAATATTCGGCATTGTTTATGTGAGTTATAGCGGTGTCGGTCAAAGAGCAAGTTACATAAAAATTCAATCAGATTTAAAAAATGTAGAAGATTCAATCGAATATTATGCGTCAAAGCATGACGGTGTATATCCAATTACGACAGCTAATCTCAAATCAAACTGGAAATCTATAGATGTACTAACAGACGACAATTGTACCAACGGAACATCGCAATATAATTGGGTTCCCGGCATCGAGAACTTGCCGCAAAGCAAACAGAACACAGGAAGTAATGCCGGCGTGGATGGATACCCGGGTTGTTATTTGTACGCCAGTAACGGCCAGGAATACGTTTTGTCGGCATGGAATATGTTATCTACGCCCAACACTAGTACCAATATGTACAAACGGTTAGGTTTTAGGCCATTCCAGACTTCAACTTCAACTCAGTTCTATACATGTAACGAGGTTGTGGTGGGTGGTTTAAATGGTGCATATGACATAAGCAAAGATTATTATAAGCATTCATTTACGATCTCGAATATAATCGACTGCGACCAAACGCCTCCTGCAGGTGCCGAATAGTAACTTTAGGTTTATAATCTTATTATGAGTAATAAATATATCTTGGCGGTTAGTGGCGGCGTTGACTCGGTTGTTCTGCTACATATGATAAGCCAGTTATCAGAAGTTGAGATAGTTGTGGCTCATTTTGATCATGGTATACGTGAGGATTCAGCCAGTGACGCAAAGTTCGTAGCCGATTTGGCAGTAAAATATGGATTTGAATTCGTCAGTAAACGCGAAGAACTGGGCAAAGATGCTAGTGAGGAGTTGGCACGCGATAGGCGTTATAAGTTCTTGAGAGAAGTTGCTTCTCAGCACGACGCTAGGATTATGACCGCTCATCATGCCGACGATGCTGTCGAAACAGTCGCCATAAATACAAAACGAGGCACCGGCTGGAGGGGTCTGGCTGTACTTGATTCTGATATAATCCGCCCACTTCTGTCTGCTCAAAAAGAGCATATATTGCAGTACGCCAAGTCAAATAACCTCGCCTGGCGTGAAGACAGTACGAACGCCAGTGATAAATATTTGCGCAACAGGATACGCAAAGATGCTAAGAAGCTTAGCAATAATCAAAAGCTAAAGGTTCTAGCGCTTAGGACCGACCAAATCAGGCTGAAGGCGGAGATTGAGGAGGAGGTAGTCAATCTAATTGGCGAAGGTCCAAGCTATAGTCGTTACTTTTTTATTCATGCCGAACCAACTACCGCTATGGAATGTTTGCACTATATCTGTAAGGGTCAATTGACAAGGCCGCAAATGAGCAGGGCTTTAGTGGCTATTAAAACAGGTAAACCAGGCAGTACCTACCAGGCCGGGCAGGGTGTTGAATTTAGATTCAATCCTCGTATTTTTACTGTTAAACTGATAAAATAGACCTCAGTATAACAATCGCTATCAGACTAAAACAGGAACGGAAAACTTTATTATGCCAATTAAATCACCAATGCAAAACAAGAAACCAACTAATTTTATAAGACTGAGCCTTTTTTGGGCTATTGTGGTCTTTGGCCTGATGGCATTGGCGGCGGTATTTACCCCACAGGATCAACTGAAAGAAGTTGCAATATCTGATGTCGTAAATCGCGCCAATAACGGCGAAATACAAAAGATCGAAATTCAAGGCAACAACGTGCTCATAACTCCAAAAGGTAGCGACAAGGCTACTGAGAAATCAATAAAGGATAGTAGCAGTAGCATACAAGACCAAGGTTTGAACAAAGACGCAAAGGTGGAACTTAAGGTTTCTGAGCCGTCCAAGACTGGCGATACGCTATGGAATTTGGCTGTCATAATAATCCCAGTTGTGCTGATTGCTGGATTTTTCATGTTTATGATGCGCCAAGCTCAGGGTCAAAACAACCAAGCTATGGGGTTTGGTAAATCAAAAGCCAAACTTTACGGGCTCGACAAAGAGAAGGTCAACTTCGATGATATCGCCGGTAACGAGTCCGCCAAACAAGACCTTATGGAGGTTGTTGATTTCTTGAAAAACCCAAAGAAATACGAAGCACTTGGCGCCAAGATTCCCAAAGGCGTACTGCTGGTTGGTAACCCGGGAACTGGTAAAACACTTCTAGCAAGGGCTGTGGCGGGTGAAGCCAATGTACCATTTTTCTCAATATCTGGTTCAGAGTTCGTCGAAATGTTCGTCGGAGTTGGTGCGTCACGCGTCCGTGACCTCTTCGCGAAAGCCAAGAAGAATGCCCCAGCTATAATATTTATCGATGAGATTGACGCAGTTGGCCGCAAGCGTGGTAGCGGTATGGGCGGTGGACACGATGAGCGTGAACAGACCCTCAACCAGATATTGGTTGAGATGGATGGCTTTGAGACTGGCACGACCGTGATTGTTCTTGCGGCGACTAACCGTGCAGATGTGCTTGACCCAGCGCTTCTACGACCCGGACGTTTTGACCGTCGAACCAATATTACTTTGCCGGAGCGTAAAGACCGCGAAGCCATACTTGAAGTTCATTTCAAGAACAAACCAACTGACGATACTGTCAATATAAAATCTCTTGCTGCCAAAACTGCTGGTCTGTCTGGGGCCGATCTAGCCAATATCGCCAACGAGGCAGCTATAGTAGCTGCTAGCCGTAACAAAAAGAAGATAAGTAATGCCGAACTCACCGAAGCTTTTGAAAAAGTTGCTATCGGACCAGAGCGTAAGTCAAAGGTTATGAACGACGAAGAAAAGCGACTAACGGCTTACCACGAGGCCGGTCACGCTATAGTTGGTCATGTCTTGCCAGACAGCGATCCAGTACACAAGGTTACAATTATTCCACGCGGTGGAACTGGTGGGGTTACTTGGTTCTTGCCGCCAGAGGACAAAAGCTATACCAATGTTTACGAGTTCAAAGATATTTTAGCTAGAGCTATGGGTGGTCGTTTGGCCGAGAAAATTATCTACGGTGATGATGGCATCACTACCGGTGCAGGCTCTGACTTACGCAAGGCAACAGAGATTGCTCGAGATATGATTATCGAGCAAGGCATGGGCACTAAGCTTCGTAATCAAGTTTTCCATGACGACAACGGCGGAATGGTCTTCGATAAGATGACTCATGATCGTCCATACGGTGAAGATACGGCCAGAGTCATCGATGGTGAAGTCGCTGACCTCATCAAAGAAGCCGACAAAAGAGCCGAGGCAGTTCTCCGCCATAACCTAGCGAGTCTTGATAAATTAGCCCAAGCCTTGATGGATGAAGAAACCATAGAAGAAGACAGGGTAATCGAGATATTGAGCGACACAAAGCTACCTAAGGAGGCCAGGCTACACTAAGCATGGCATAGAACAAAGAAATGCCTCTAACAACAAGCGCAGTAGTTAAAGCCAGCAAGAAGATGCCGTTAAATATGGCAGCTACACTTTTGGCTGGCTCAACTTTACTGTCCAGCTTGCTAGGGTTGTTTCGTGACCGACAGTTGAACAGCTTGTACTACACGACCTACCCTACAGGTTTAGACTCTTATACTGTCGCTTTTACGGTCCCAGACTTCATGTTTTTTATATTAGTATCTGGCGCTCTGAGCGTGACATTTATACCTGTTTTCAACCAGCGACTAGCTAGTGGAAACAAACAATCAGCTTGGGAGCTTTCAACAAGTATATTGAACCTTATGGCGATAATTACGCTATTTGCCAGTATCTTGATAATAATCTTTGCCGAGCCATTAGTGCAGTACGTAGTAGGGCCGGGTCTAGACGAATCGAGTCGCGGTCTGGCCGTTAGTATGATGCGGGTTATCGCCGTAAATCCGTTCCTGTTTGCTATCGCGACAGTTGTCGCCAGCATGCAACAAGCCATCGGTCGTTTCACGTTTTTTGCACTCGCACCGACAATATATAACATAGGTATTATCATCGGAACCGTATTTTTCACAAGTGGAATCAATTTATTTGGTTGGCAGATTTTTGACGGTGGAATTATGGGCGTTGCTCTAGGTGTTGTACTAGGTTCGGTATTACAACTGCTTGTCAGTAGTATTGGCTTATTTGGAATGGGATTTGATTATAGATTCAAGATATATTGGAAAAATAAAGGTTTTCGTCGGGTGCTGTCGTTGTTGCCGGCTCGTTCACTAGATCAAGGTATAGACTACGTCAATAGTATCGTCGAGACAAACCTGGCCTCTAGGATGGCGGCCGGTAGTGTGCGTGCTTATCAACAGGCCAGCGCTTTGTCTTACGTCCCAATTAATCTCATTGGTGTTGCTATTAGTACGGCAGCTTTCCCTAAAATGGCCGAGAGATTGGGCCAGGGACGACCTGATTTGTTCAAATCAGAACTACAATCGGTCCTCAGGGTCATCATTTGGCTGGCCTTACCAGTTACGACCATAACTTATTTTGCCAGAGGCTACCTCGTGTCATTCATCAATAATGGTGGTGATGTTGTGATGGCAAGTATCTTGGGTGTGCTATCAATTGCAATTTTATTCCGTTCAATCTATCACATATCAGCACGTAGCTTTTATGCTCAACAGGATACTAAAACGCCACTATATATATCATTGTTCGCTATTTCGTTGAATATAACTTTGGCAATCTTGTTTACTTTCGCACTTGGTATGGGCGTTTATGGGCTGGCATGGGCGACAGTTATAGTTTCATTTATCGAAGTAATAGTATTATTTGTGATGATGTCTCGTAGGATAAAAGGACTTTTCGATATGCAGTTTATCCATGCGATTGCTCGAATGACTAGTGCAACCGGTTTGATGGCATTAATTACATATTTGATGGTTGTTTTGTTTCCGTTTAACGCCAACGACCTTAGCTTCTTATCAAGTTTTCCAAAGTTCGGATTGATCGTTGCAGTAAGTGCGTTCGCTTATGGAATATTTAGTCATGTGTTTAAGTTGGGTGAGATAAGCCCTGTAGTAAATAGGCTTAAACGCATTATTTTTTACGGAACTAAATAACCATGAACCAAGACCACATTCGTAATTTTTGTATTATTGCACATATCGATCATGGTAAGTCGACGTTGGCTGATCGCATGCTAGAACTAACCGGAACTGTGGAGAAGCGTGATATGAAATCACAGCTGCTCGACAGTATGGATCTGGAGCGCGAAAAAGGTATAACAATTAAGCTTGCACCAGTTCGAATGAAATACAAAGATTACGATCTTAACCTAATCGATACACCAGGACACGTCGACTTTAGTTACGAAGTTAGCCGTTCGCTGCAGGCTTGCGAGGGAGCTATACTGGTTGTCGACGCCAGTCAGGGAATTCAAGCTCAGACTCTAGCTAACGTATATCTAGCACTTGCGGCTGATCTCACTATCATTCCAGTTTTAAACAAGATTGACCTTCCGGCCGCTGATGTTCCAAAAGTAAGCGCCGAGATTATTAACTTACTTGGTTGTAGCGAGTCTGATATCTTAAAGATTAGCGCCAAGACCGGCGAGGGAGTACTGGAAGTACTAGACTCAGTTATACAAAAGGTTAGTTCTCCGCGTGGTGATTCTGCTTTGCCGACCAGAGCTCTTATATTCGATAGCTATTATGACGATTATCGCGGGGTAATATTGTATGTTCGGGTTATCGATGGATCCATCAAAAAAGGTGATACGATCGAAATGATTGCCAACAACGCCAACGGTCTGTCGCTCGACGTGGGTTCGCTAAACCCTGTCATGAAACCAGGCCCTGAGTTAACTACTGGTGAGATAGGTTATATAGTCACTAACCTCCGGACTACGCGCGACGCCAGGGTGGGTGATACGGTTACGACTAAGCGTTCACATACCGACTCGCAGTTACCGGGCTACAAGTTAGTTCAGCCATTTGTTTACGCCGGCTTCTTTCCTGTTAGTAACGATGATTACCAAGACTTAAAGGACGCAGTCGAAAAACTAAGTCTTAGTGATTCGGCTCTACAATTTGAACCCGAGAACTCACCAGTGCTTGGGTTTGGAGTTAGGATTGGATTTTTGGGCTTGCTCCACATGGACATCATACGTGAACGACTGGAACGTGAGTACAACCTGGACCTAGTCGTTACCAACCCTTCGACGGATTATCATATTGGTCTATCTGATGGAACTGAAGTAGATATAAAGAGCGCTAGTGACCTACCTGATGTTAGCAAGATAAAAGATATTAAAGAGCCTTGGATTGACGGCGAAATAATCGTACCACAAGCTTATATAGGCGCTGTACTGCAACTGATTATCAACAAGCGTGGTCGCCAGAAAAACCTAAGTTATATTGATGAACAGGCTTTGATTAGTTTTGAAGCGCCACTGGCTAACTTACTAACTGATTTTTATGATCAGCTCAAGTCTGTTACGAGTGGCTATGGTTCGTTTAACTATGAACTAAACGATTATCGCTCTGAGGATTTGGTTAGAATTGATTTCTATGTAGCTAGTGAGATGATTGATGCCCTGAGTATTATGGCTCATCGTTCTGAGTCGCAAAGGCTTGGTCGCGAGATTGTCGATAAACTAAAAGATGTTATACCGCGTCAAAATTTCCAAGTTGCCCTGCAGGCAGCGATAGGCGGTAAGTTCATCGCTCGGGCCGACTTATCGGCTTATCGCAAGGACGTTACGACAGGGCTATATGGTGGCGACGTGTCTCGTAAAAAGAAGGTCCTGGCCAAGCAGGCTAAGGGCAAGAAACGCATGAAGCGTTTTGGCAAAGTTGATATTCCGAGCGAAGCCTTTACTGTGATGTTGAAGCGCGACTAGCTAGTCGGCGTAGTATTTCAGCCGTAACTTCCTCGCGTGATAGTTCACCGTCTATCTCTTCGAGTAGCCCCAATTTACGATACTCTTCGATAACTGGCATAGTTTTTTCGTGAAACTCCTGAAGGCGGTGTTTTAAAATAGCCAACGTATCATCGTGTCGGTCACCACGATCACCGATTATTTTATGAGCTTCCCATCGATCTATGACATGTTGGTCGGATAATTTCAAAAAGACCACCATTTTGAGTTCGTGTCCGGATATTTTAGCCGCCTCTATAACTCCTTTTTCTTCACCTAGCCATCGGCCAACAGAACTAAGGACCAAGGGTCGACTGGTATATTCTTGTTTGGACAAATAAGGTATCACTATTCGCACATAGTCTTCGCTAGATATCAGCGTGCCGTTTTTCATACATTGCCTGTCATATTTGCTAAGTAGTTCCATACTTCCGCGCAGTATGTCGCCACCACCCATTAAATTACCGTCAAATAATTCGGCTAATTTTCCACCCTGAGTATCTTTGCCCGCAAAGGGCATTCCGAATATATTAACCGAGCCACTTCCTAGCCAATTCTTGATATTATCTTGCATTAGACAATTATAGCAGAGATGTTTCTACGCTGAGGCTAGGCGATTATTTATTTGGCGGGGCCTTATGTCTGAGATAGTTTTTTTACTGCTCTTCATCGGCTGAGCCATGCGGTTGCGTCGTTCGATTACCCAAGCAGCCGGAGTAACTTCGGCGGGAGCTGATTTCATTGGCTGAATATCAAGGACTGACTTTTTGGAGTGAATCGCTGCAAATTGTTGCAGAGATCCTGTACCATCTTGAGTATATACTTCTTCGTATAACCCAATAACTCTTTCAAAACGTGATTCCTTGGTTTTCCTTTGTTCGAAGGCTAGCTGTCGACTGGCTTTTTTGTTAGCCCTAGAGTTATGAGCAACAATTATAATAAATGAAATATTGTACAAAACAATTATAGGTAATGATATGATCAGGCTAGTTACTAAATCATACGAGAATGGTACGATGAGTCCGATTATTACGCTGCCAAGTACGACCCACTTTTCACCTTTTAGTAACTTACTTGGACTGATTGGTTTTATTCTATTGATGAAGCTGATTATTAACGGTATTTGAAATACTAATATAAATGTCAAAAATATGTTGGTTATAAAATTGAGATAATTATCAGCTGATATGAGCGCTTGAATACCGTTGACTTGAAATCCAGAAAAGAAACGTAACGACTCAGGTAATATTATGTAGTAACCAAAAGCCATACCAGATAAAGCAAGAAAGCCAGAGAATAGGCTAACTGTATTTATTTGTTTGCGGCTGATCTTACCTGCGAACGCTGGCCTGATAAACATTACAATATTGTAGACAAGTATAGGCATCGTGATAGCAAGAGCGCCAATCATACAGATCTTCAATATAAACGCCAGGCTACCGGCAGGGGAGTCGTAATATAGAGTTTGGCTGAGGGGCGCTCGCAGGAAGTCAAGGATAGTAGGGTAAATAAAAAACATAGCCGTGCTTACGGCTACTAAAGCCAGCAAGGAAAAGATGAAGCGATTGCCAAGTTCACGTAAGTGATCGTTTAGCTTTTCGCTCTTTTTTAAATTAGCCGAAACTTCCACCTATCAAACCCTTCATTCTGTCTATTTCTTTGAAGTTTTTTCGTTTTTTGTTTCGCCCTTGAAGCCATCTTTGAGCTCTTTGCCAGCTTGACCAACGCCACGAGCGAGTTCAGGTAACTTCTTGCCACCAACTACGAGCACTAATATAGCCAATATAATTAGTCCGATTATTTCATATTTTTGCATCACTTATCCCCTATTAATGTATTCAATTATAACTATAAGTAAAATCAGTACAATATTCAAGCTTATTATGGTTAAACGAAGGGTGTATTTTGTTGCAAAAACAACCTTGTTACAATATAGTTATAATTAAGTATAACTATATCAAGGAAAAACAGGGAAGTGGCAGAAAATCAAATAATAAAAACAATCCGAGAAAAAGAAATGGATCGCAAGGAATTCCTGAAGTATTTGGCGTTCGTCTCGATGGGTGTCGTTGGCTTAAAGGGCCTTATATCGCTGATAGGCGCTGTTGATGTCAATCGCGACTTAACTTTTACGAAACAAAACACCAAATCAAGCTTTGGTGGCGGAAAGTACGGTGCATAGGCGATGGTACAACGCCTACCAAGAGTAAACAGTGACGACGGTGCATGGGGCACTATACTCAATAATTTCTTAGGCAAAGAACACTTTAATGACGACAGTGATATTACCTCTGTTAGCGGTGGGCACAAAACTATTACTATTCAGTCTGGTAGTGCAACTGCCGGTACTGCTCCGCTAAAATTTACATCTGGACCGATCATGACAACTCCCGAAGCGGGTGCGATAGAGTTTTTGACAGATAAGCTATACTTTACGCAAACAACGGGAACGACTCGCCTGACCGTTGCTGCCTATAACGATACATCTGGTGCAACAGGCGATATGTACTATCGTGACTCAAGCGGTAGCTTTGTACGCCTGGGTGTTGGCTCGAATACAAACGTACTGACATTAGCTGGCGGCGTACCTACATGGGCAGCTGGTGGTGGCGGAAGTGGACTATCGCAGCAACAAGTCATGGCAATTAACTCAATGAGAATATAGAATAGAAAGACGATATGATTTTACTTAAAGCAACAACCGAAGCACTGGAATTACTTACTAGCTCAGCTGCTGATATTGATTACTCGGTTTCATATGCAGATATAACGACTACAACATTTAATCCCTCGACATCTGAGGGTAAGATTGTTACGGCAACTACAACCGTTATTGCTGCTGCGCCCGGTGCTTCGACTCAGCGTCAAATCAAGCTAATTACTTTGACTAACCGTCACGTCTCGGCATCCAATAATGTAACTGTTAAAAAAGATATATCTGGTACTGAGTATTTCTTAACACCGACGATAACACTGTTGGCTGGTGAGGTTATGCAATATATGGACGGTCAGGGTTGGATGTACTATTCTACTACAGGCGCAATAAAGGGTGACCAAACAGCCAGTGGTTCAGCTACTGAGATTCAAGTTAACTCCAACGGCATTTTGAGTGGTGATCCTGATTTTACTTATAATGGCGTATCAAATGAACTAACACTAGGCGGACTTGATGCGAGTATGTTATTTCAGAATATTACTACTGATCCAACTACCCCTGGCTTAAATCAAATGCGGCTCTACGCTAAGCAAGTATCAGGTCGTGCCCTACCTCGTTTTACGGGCCCTAGCGGTCTTGATAGTTTCGTACAACCTTTTCTTGCACGCAATAAAGTTGGCTATTGGAATCCACCGGGTAATGCGAATACCGTGCCTGGCGTAATGGGTTATACCGGATCTACTGCTACGGGTACTGCTACGGGTAGAAATATTGCAACAACTAATTTTTTTACACGTATGAGGCGACTGGGTTATGTAAGTACCGCAACAGCAGCAAGCTTCACGGGGGCTCGTGTGCCGGTGGCTCAGATAACTCTTGGTGATGGGGCGGGACTAGGAGGTTTTTTTAAAGTTATACGTTTTGGTACTAGCGATGCAGCGACAGTATCTGGTGCGCGCATGTTTGTCGGTATTTCATCGACAACCGGCGCCCCTGCTAACGTTGAACCATCAACGCTGCTTAATTCTATTGGTGTCGGTCATGGTGCTGCAAATACAAACCTATTTATCTACTATGGAGGCAGTGTGGCTCAAACACCAATTGACCTTGGTGCTAACTTCCCTGCCAATACATTATCGGTTGACGCCTATGAACTTTCATTATTCTCTCCTCCGGGCGTTGCGGCAACGGTTTATTACGAAGTAACACGATTGAATACTGGTCATAATGCAAAAGGTACTCTCACGGGTGCATCTGGAGTGGTCGTACCCGCTAGTACGACATTGCTTACGTATTTGCAGGCGTGGCGGACGAATAACGCAACAGCTTTAGCTGTTGGACTCGATATAATGAGTGACTATATTGAAACTGATAACTAGAATTAGATAATTTTCTAATTTCGGTTAGTTTGGAATATTAAATACTAGTTTGTCTCGATAATATTGGCAATAAATGCATGAACAAGACAACACTTTAGATACAAGTAGTAATTTATAAACAATCTTTCGTGCTGATACAATAAGAACGTGAAAAGAATTTTATTTATATTTTTAGGATTACTTATTTGTTCGGGTTTTGTGTCGAACAGCGAACTACATGCCGTAGATAATCCTACAAAAGGTCTGACGATGTCGCCTCTTCGGACTGAACTAACAGTTACACCAGGTACCTCCCAAGATAAAACTCTAACACTGACCAATAGTAACGATCAGCCGATCACCGTGCAACTAAGCACTGAAGAATTCAGCGTGATTAATCAGCAGTACGACTATGCCTTTAATATCGAGACCCAGCTCGCCAAATGGATAACATTTACCCCAGACACGCTAGATCTAGCGGTTGGTGAGACGAGAACAGTATCTTACCGTATTGGTGTACCACTCAGTGCTGAGCCCGGTGGACGCTACCTTAGTCTATTCGCCACGACCGATGCAGGATCATCGAGTGATGGAGTTATTTCGCGCCAACGAATCGCCTCACTACTTTATATAACAGTTGACGGCGATTTTACGCGCTCAGGACAGCTAGTCTCGCTTAATTCACCCTGGGCTATATCTGGTCCATCTAATTGGTCGATGGCTTTAAAAAACACCGGCACCACCCATTATCAGAGTCGCTATAGCGTGTCGTTGAAGTCTATATTCGGAGATAAAGTCATCTCGGAATTAAACGATAGCGCGCTGATATTACCAGGAACTGTCAGATTAATTATAAAGTCGCTATCAACTCCCGGTCTACCGGGTATATATAAAGTAGTCTACAATATTGGACTCGGCGACAGTCCTGCGCGGGTTGAGACACGATATATCATATATATGCCTCCGCTAGCGACGTTGTTTGTTGTGTTCGTAGTTATTCCTACAACAATATTAATAAGTCAAAGATATTCAATGAGAAATAAGAAACAGTCTAACTAGTCTGTGGTACGGCTGTATAGATTACTGATGTCGAATAGTTCCCGGCTGGCTTAGCTAGGTCAACCTTTAGCCCATAAGTAAAAGTAGTAATATCACCGGTTGAAGCTGGTGTAGTGATAGATTTGACCTGAACATCTGCAGCAGTCATGCCTTGGAAGTTGACAGTTGAACCAGAGGTGTTATAACCCCAGGTATCAACTGCAAGTGTCGAGGGTGATCCGTTTCCAGAAGCTGGTATAGTAGCGCCCTGATTGTCCATATCAGTACTTGTTAGAGATCGAACATACAGCTTAAAGCCTTTGACATCTGTCGAGGTGACAGTGACCGTACTTGTGCCCGTACCAAGCGTTCCGCCGCTTACTGGAGTTATGTTAGGAATGGTCACATTGCCATTTGTTGCTATGGAAAGAGAGGTTTCATCGCCATAAGGAACGTTCTCGTTATAGAGGCCAACACCATATGGTTGAGCATTTACTAAAGGTATAGTAGGACATAATAATATAGTTCCAAATATTATTACAAAAATTAGTATTTTTTTATTCATGCTTATGTTATTATATCATTTAGATATAAGAAATTACACTATAGGGAGTGATATGACAAAAATAAAACTAATATTAAAACGATCAACATATTTAGTTGCAGTAATTGCACTAACAATCGTTCCACTAGTGCAAACAACGCAGGCATCGGCTGCACAAATTACAGCACGAAAAGTCGTCATCGATAGCTCCGCTCCAAGTGCATCGACAAAATATACGTTTACCTTTACGGCGCCTTCAGCCACAACTGTTAAGTCATTTGATGCTCAGGCCTGTGACACAGCTAGTGGTACATGTACACAAGCAGCTAGTGCGGCCGGTTTCTCTAGTGCCGGTGCCGGTACTATTGGTACAGCTCCTACAGGTCTAGGATCTGGTGGTGTATGGACATCTAACGTTGCCACAACAACAAAACTTCGTGTTTTGAACGCAAGTAATACTGGTGCCCCAAGTGCGGGTGCAACCATTACTCTAGATAGCGTAGTAAACCCTAGCGCGGCCAACAGCACATTCTTCCTACGCATGACAACATACTCTGATGCAGCATGGACTACACCGATTGATACAGGTGTTGTTGCAGCTTCTACTGCAGGTGTAATTACAGTTAATGCAACTGTTGACGAGGCATTGACCTTTACTCTCGGTGCTGCAACCGTTAACCTTTCGCCAAGTTCTATTACAACCGCTGCAGCAAGTACGGGAACATCAACACTTGTTGCTTCGACTAATGCTGCCAGCGGATATTCGATTACATATAGCTCACCAAATGCTCTTAAGCCAGCCGGTGGAACTGCACTTGCCTCATATTCTAGCTCTCCATCTGTACCTGGAACAGCCGGATTTGGCATTAACCTCAAGACAAATACAACACCAGCTGTCGGATCAAACCCAACAGGTGGTAGCGGTGCCGCGGTCGGTGCATATAACACCGCTGACCAGTTCACGTTCGTTGGATCAAATGTAGCAACACAAATTGCCACATCGGGTGTCGCAACTAACGCCACTACATATACAGTTAGCTATGTAGCCAACATAGCCGCTCTTACTGCACCAGGTGCCTACACAACAACGTTCACTTATGTCGCAACACCTAACTTTTAGGGAGAAACGATGCTAAAACTAACAGCACATAACTTGCAAAAAAAAGCTAAGCTCATCGCAAGCTCTTTGGTGCTGCTAGTTGTATCCATCTCGCCGGTATTGGGTGTCTCGCAGGCGTCAGCAACCCAAATTACTGGTCGTAAAGTCACTATTAGTACATCTGCACCAAGCACCTCGGCGACATATACAGTTACTTTTACTGTTCCGACGGCATCGCTAATCAAATCTGCGTCTTTCGTAGCCTGTACGACACCGAGTGGTAGTTGTAGTACGCCGGCTGGGTTTTCAGCAAGTGGTGCTGTAGCCTCGCAACCTACAAATCTTGGTGATGCTTCGGGTTGGACAACAACCGACTCAACGAGTGCAGAGTTACGATTTTCAAAATCGGGAAATGTCGCTACTCCCTCAGCAAGTCAAACAATTGTATTCTCATCTGTTACAAACCCTAGTACAACGAATTCAACATTTTTTCTACGGATGACAACTTATACGAATGCCAACTGGACATTTCCGATTGATAGTGGCGTCGTCGCTGCCTCGACTGCGACACAGGTTACAGTATCGCTACAGGTCGATGAGGCTCTGACGTTTTGTACCGGAACTAGTATCACTGGCACAAACTGCGGAACAGCGACTGGTAGCGCTGTTAACTTGGGTATTGGTTCAACAACTACAACATCTACGGGTACGTCTATTATGGCCGCTTCAACTAACGCCGTGAACGGTTACTCGATTACAGTTAGTGGCGCACCACTAACATCTGGTGTTGATACGATAACACCTCTAGTCTCGGGCGCTACATCAAACGTTGGTGTTAAGCAGTTCGGTCTTAACCTTGTCTCAAATACAGTTCCATCCATCGGAGCATCAATAATTGGTTCTGGTACTGCAGCCGCAACTGTTAACTACGGCACATCTAATACTTTTAGACTAGGCACGGGCGAAATAATTGCTACAATAGGAGGAGTTACAAATGCGAACACGTTTACCATCAGTTACATCGCAAACATTGATGGGTCAACACCGGCAGGTAACTACACAACAACCTTAACCTATGTGGCAACACCAAATTTTTAAATGAATAAATTATCGTTTTCTCGTATATCCTTTGCTATCATTGCTCTCGCTATTACCGTGGGTTGTTTTCATCCTACTTTAGCAAATGCCCAGGATGCTGATGCGGCACAAGGCATTCAAGTTAGTCCGGCTCTCATAGAGCTAAACGCCGAGCGCGGCAAGACATATACACTTAATCTAAAAGTAGTTAACGTAACATTAACCAAATTATCGTACACAACTGTAGTAAATGACTTTAATACAAAAAGCGAAACTGGTGCAGCCAATGTACTTCTTGACAGTACTCTGCCCAAAACAGCCTCTGTTATTGACTGGGTTTCAATGGTATCAGAGTTTACGCTCGATACGCGAGAATCACGTTCGATTACTGCCGAGGTAAAGATCCCAAATGACGCCGAACCCGGTGGCCATTATGGTGTAATTCGTTTCTCAGGACATGCACCCGAACTAACAGGAACGGGTGTTGGGTTATCGGCAAGTACAGGTATGCTTCTTCTTATTAGAGTCGCCGGCGATATTAGCGAATCTGCTAACTTGGCGTCTTTTTACACAGCAAATAGCGGCAAGCAGACATCTTTTTTTGAAAACTCTCCGATAAACTTCGTAACTCGTGTTAAAAACGACGGTAACATCCACGTCAAACCTACCGGTAATATAGTTATTCAAGACGTATTCGGTAACTCTGTAGGAAAAGTTGCAGTGAACGATACTACTTCAAATGTACTACCCGATAGTATTCGTAAGTTTGACGGTGAATATAAAGGCGGTTGGATGTTTGGTATGTACACAGCTAATCTAACGCTTGGCTATGGTACGACAGGTCAAGCAATTACGGGCACTGTTTCTTTTTGGGTTATTCCGTACAAGTTAATTTTAGTCGGCCTTTTGGTCATGGCTACATTGATCTTTGTTGTGGCTCGTCTGATAAAAATGTACAATAAGCATATAATAGAAAAATCCAAAAATGAATCTAATAAGAAGACAAAAAAATAAAAGTATACTTAAATTGAAGCGAAAATCATCTTCAAAATCAGTTAACTTGATTAAAAATAGTAAGATAAAACCACTTCGATTAGTTGAACACAAGCATACTGGCAAGTTGTTGCATCACAAACATACATCGCATCTAGCCCTTGTCATGATTTTGATTTTTCTGGGAGTATTTATGTATTTAACCCAGGATATTGTTTCCGCTAACGCACAGGCACAAAACGGGACCGTATCGGTCGGTTTGGTCGTACCTGGTCCACCTCCGGTTAGTGGAGCATCGATAACAGCGCCACAAGACGGTTCACTTTTGCAATCTGACTATGTCGACGTCAGCGGAACCTGTCAGCCCGCAACATTCGTTGTTCTATATAGAAGTGGACAGTTGGTTGGAAGTGCGATCTGTACGAATGAGGGACAATTTATGACCAATATCCATCTTCTAAGGGGTGGTAATGATATTAGTGCAAAGAACTTTGATAATTTGAACCAGCCTGGACCCTCTACGCCGTCGATTACTATTTATTATATAGAGAAGACGCAAAGTGTTGTTCTGCTACCTGTCGTTGAATTACCGGCAAGCCCAGTCATGATTCCAGGTGCTAGCTCCAGCGTCAGTCTGTGTAGTAGTCAAGCGCCAAATAACAGTAAAAACGTAATTTTATCATCGATAGTTGCTATATGTTCAAATACGGCAACTCCAGTTACGTGTGATGATTATAAAAATACATCTACAGATCTTCCAGAGGGCGGGGAACTGTCTGTATCGGTTGTCTGTACTCCGCGCTACGGTGTACCAAATAAAACAATATCAATGGGAATTCTAGTCTGGGGAGGACAGCCACCATATGCTCTAAGTGTAAATTGGGGTGATATAGAAAAAGATACACTTGTCAGTATTTCAAGCCCGGGATATGTAGTCGTTAACGGAGCATATGCTAGAACCGGTAACTTCGCAGTGGGTATAATAGTTAGTGATAAAAACAATAAGAATGTTCGAACTGTAACAACGCTTGAAGTAAGTGGAGATAATAAATCAGAATCATTTATTCAATACATAAATAATGGTATTAATTCGTCATGGTTTGATACGCCAGTACCTCTATATATGACTGCACTTGTTGTGACTTTAGGGTTCTGGGGTGGTGATATATTTGACCGATATTTGGGTGCCTCAAAGTCACACTCTCGTAAAACTAGACATGCCTAGCACTCATTGACATAGAGTGCTAGCCTGTAATAATATAATTACATGACAGATCGTCAATTTGAAATATTAGCTGCCATTATTGAGCAACATGCCGAAATAGCCGTACCAATCGGTAGTGTGATGCTCGCCAAACTTTTCGGTGTATCAAGCGCTACTATTCGTAGCGAGATGTCGCGGCTCGAAGAAATGGGATTTATCTCACAGCCACACACTAGCGCCGGCCGTATTCCGACAGATGCTGGTTATAGATTTTATGTGAATGCTCTAAATGAGACCCATGCCAATGAAGTTCAGCCGATGGCACTTGATAGGGGTGCTAAGTCAATCGATGCTAGGGTCAATACCCAAACTGATCACGCTGATAGGGCTATTAGGAGTGCTGTCGATAGTTTAGTGGACTTGACTCACAACCTAGGTATGGCTACTATTGGCGACGAGCTATATCTAAGTGGTATTGGCAATTTATTTTCTCATCCCGAATTCTCACAGGGTGATCACGCTCAGGCTGTGGCGCGACTGATTGATAACCTAGAGCCGTGGCTACGCGAAGCGGCACCCAACGAACCTCTAAACGTTTATATCGGTAGTGAAAATCCAATTGGTCGGGGAACCGGCGCTAGCTTGATAATAAGCCGTTTCAGGTCTCCATATAGCGACCACAGCTACATAGGTGTGCTCGGACCGACCAGACAGAGCTACGATAAGGTTATGCGCCTAGTTCGTCACACCGGGGCAATGTTAGAAGAAGTATTATAAGGAAGAATATGACAGATAAATTACAACCAAAGAAATCCAAAAAAGAATTAGTACTTGAAGTTCAAATTAATGATTTAACAAGTGATCTTCAGCGTACTAGAGCGGACTTCGAAAACTATCGCAAACGCGTCGATATAGACAAGTCACAGGCGCGTGAATCGGGACAGGCAAGTGCAATATTGAAACTTTTACCAGTTATAGATAATATCGAACGGGCTATATCTCACATGCCTGAAGATTTGGCCGAAAACACTTGGGCTAAAAGTGTCGCTGGATTGGTAAAGAATCTCGAGAAATCACTAGAATCAATGAATCTCAAACGAATCGAAGCAACACCTGGAACAGTATTTAACCCCACCTTACATG
>JBBRXL010000003.1:0-28939 GCA_038248455.1 Saccharimonadales bacterium (SeqCode) | reverse complement strand
CGGATAAATCTTCAGCATTACATGTTCCAGTCTTGTTAGATGCAACTTTGCAAACCCTAAAGCCACAAGAAGGTGAGAGCTATCTCGATCTAACTGCCGGTTATGGAGGTCACGCGAAGGAGTTTCTATCAATAACAAAAAACTATAACCAAGCGGTTCTTGTCGATCGTGACGATTATGCCATAAAGCATTTGAAGTCTCTATCAGATAAGGGTGCAAGGTTACTGCATACCGACTTTGTATCTGCTGCAAAACAGTTGATACAAGAAGATAAGCAGTTTGATATAGTACTGGTTGATTTGGGGGTATCGTCACCACAACTCGATCAGAGTGAGCGAGGTTTTTCTTTTACAAATAGTGGCCCTCTTGATATGCGGATGGACCGACGTCAAAGCGGTAGCGCAGAAACGCTGGTTAACACCGCCTCAACAGAGGAACTTACGCGTATCATAGTCCAGTATGGCGAAGAACCATCTGGGTATGCCAAAGAGATTGCCAAGGCAATCGTTGGCGCTAGACCACTATCTACAACTGAAGAGCTAGCAAGCTTAATCAAACAAACATATCGTGGTAAATGGAAAAAAACACATCCAGCCACGCGCACTTTTCAAGCACTCCGGATTGCAGTTAACGATGAGTTACGGCTCGTCGAAGACTTATTGCCACTTATGCCTGACCTGCTAAACCCAGGCGGGCGAGTGGGAATAATCAGCTTTCATAGTTTAGAAGATAGACAAGTCAAACAGTATTTCAAAGATCAGTTTGAACTTGGACTAGAATCTAAGCTGCAGCCATTGACCAAGAAGCCAATCGCAGGAGACATTTACGACGTTCACAATCCGCGCGCTCGAAGCAGCAAGCTAAGAGCCGCAGTGAAAAATAAAAAATAAAAAAAAGAAGGGGCAAAACACCATGCCAATTCACATCAACGTACAATACGCAGACGTAGCACAAGTTGTTGCTGTTCGCGTAAAGTAATAAATTTGTCCGCCGCACTAGTTGCGGCGGACACCAAAAATAAACATAAATAAAGAATCCACCACATGTCATATCAACCAACAGGTCAATTTACGAGCCGACGGCAACAAAATTGGTCACGAAATCAAAACACAGTTGCCTATGTTTCATCTGTTAAATTAGGACCAGTAGCCCATACTGTTTTAATTGCTCTGATGATAACAGTTCTTGGACTTATATATTTAACACAGGCAACTCGCGCTACAGCATATGACTATCAGGCTCAAAAAATTGATAGTCAGATTGCCGAACTAAACACTCAAAAAAGTGATCTTGAGATAGAAAGTGCACGCTTGACAGCGTTACAAACTGTTAAAAACAGTAGTGTTGCCCGTGAGATGACAACCCCAACAGATACGCAGTTCGTTAGTCAATAAATATTATGAAATTTGAATTACAAAAAGGTAGTCGCTCGAGAAATCTTGCCATTATGGTATTTATCATAATGGCAGTATTTGTTATGCGATTATTTTATTTGCAAATTGTTCAACATGATTATTACACATCACTTGCTGATAACGAGCAGATTACTAGACTCAAGCTGCCGGCAAAGAGGGGTTTGATATATGGTCTTGATGGTGCCAACCCGGTAAGCTTAGTCATAAACCAGACAGTTTATACTGTTTTTGCAGACCCTCAAGTTACTAATGACGACGATAAAATTGCCGGAGTAATCAATCGAATTGCCGGTGGTAACGCTAGGGCAAACCTACAACAGTTATTAAGTAATAAGAAGAGCAGATACCAGATATTAGCAACAAGAGTTACGAGACTTCAAGCCGAGTTGATTAAAAAGGAAGAATTAAGGGGTGTAAGCTTCCAAGAACAGGTACAGAGGGTATATCCTGAGGGATCTTTGGCCGCTCAGGTGTTGGGTTTTGTAGACTATGACAATAAAGGCCAATACGGCGTAGAGGGTAGCTTAAACGATAGACTATCTGGTAAAGACGGAGTTCTGCAGTCGGTTACGGATGTTAGTTCAGTGCCGCTGAGTATTGGTGATAAAAATATCAAATTACCCGCAAGAGATGGCGATAATATAGTTTTATCAATCGATAGAAACATACAATCATACACCGAGCAGGCTTTGCAGGCTGGTATGGACAGAACTGGTGCCAAAAAGGGCAGTGCTATGGTAATTGATCCGCGTAATGGCAAAATAATGGCTATGGCAAACTTGCCGTCGTATAACCCAGAAGACTTAAATAGCGTAAAAGACGTTGCGCTGTTTAATAACGATATTATATCCGCACCTTACGAACCGGGGTCTATTATAAAAACATTTACAGTATCTACAGGCATAGATAAGGGTGTAATAACGCCTCAATCGACTTACGTAAACACCGATTACATACAAGTTGAGGATAGGACTATATCAAATGCCACTAAGGGCCAGACGGGTACGATTACAATTCAGCATGCCCTGAACTGGTCCCTGAATACTGGAATGGTAACTATTGCCCAACGACTAGGCGACGGTACGATTAATCGAAACGCTCGTGACACTATGTACGACTACTATCACAACAGATTTGGACTTGATAAATTAACTGGTATCGAGCTCGACGGTGAAGTTCCTGGACTAATGATCTCTCCGGATAAAACCGAAGGTAATGCTGTGCGATATTCAAATATGTCATTTGGTCAAGGTATGGATCTAACAATGCTGGGTGTGGCGGCTGGTTTTTGTTCGGTTGTAAATGGCGGCAACTACTATCAGCCGACAGTACTGGACGGTATTTTGGGGCAAGATGGAAAAATCATAAAAACTACGCCCAAGCTCGTCAAGCAGACAATTATGCCTTCAACGTCTAGTACCGTGAAGGATATGCTGCAGATTGCTCGATCGGGAACATTTTTAAATGCCGATAAACCTGGCTACAAAGTTGGGGGCAAAACTGGAACTTCACAGGTTATAGTCAACGGCGAATACTCCGATAAGCAAACGATTGCTTCGTATATAGGATATGGTGGCGCTGAAGAGGCCAGGTATGTCATAATAGTTCAGGTATCTGGAGACAATGAAGTCTTCGGAGGAGCAAAAGATGCTGGGCCGATATTTACGGATATATCAAACTGGATGCTAAGTTATTTAAGAATACAACCTAAGGAGTAATATAGAATGGACATCACTTTAGCAAATCTAACAAATGAACTCTCGGGAACTTTTTTATTAAGTTGTGCGGCTTTTTTGCTGGCAATGTTCATGACGCCGATATATACATTTTTAGCCTATAGATTTAAATTTTGGAAAAAACAACGAAAGACTAGTACGACAGGTGAGCTACTAACCGTCTTTAGTAAGCTACATGCCAATAAGTTCAAGCGAAATATACCAACTATGGCTGGGGCAGTTTTTGTTATAGCGATTGCGATTGTAACTTTGTTTAATCTAGATCGTGGTCAAACATGGTTGCCACTTGCCGCCTTATTGGGCGGTGCGGCAGTTGGGTTACTAGATGACATTATAAATCTTCGAGGAAATGGATCGGGTGTCGCTGGTCTTCGAGGTAGTCTTAAATTTGCTATGATATCGGCTATAGGGTTAGTACTTGGTTGGTTTTTCTTTGCGAAACTGGGTTTTGACGTCGTACATATTCCATATATCGGCGACCTAACACTAGGTTGGTTGATCATACCAGTTTTTGCATTTGTAGTTGTTGCAACCGGTAACGCAGTGAATATTAGCGATGGTCTAGACGGTCTTGCTGGAGGCCTAGCAGCCGTTGCATTCGTTGCCTTTGGCGTTATTGCGATGCTTCAGGGTCAACTTGCCTTGACTGGTTTTTGTTTTACGGTTGCAGGTGCGCTACTTAGTTATCTTTGGTTCAATATATATCCGGCGAGGTTTTTTATGGGAGATGTGGGAAGCTTTGCGCTTGGTTCATCTCTGGGTGTAGTCGCCATGCTAACAAATACGTTATTCCTACTTCCAATTATCGGATTTGTATTTGTAGTTGAAGCTGGTTCGAGCGTTATACAGATTTTTAGTAAAAAAGTATTTAAACGAAAAATATTTATTTCGGCACCGATTCATCACCATCTCGAGGCATCTGGATGGCCAGAGACAAAGGTTACGATGAGGTTTTGGGTCATCGGCTACGTCGTGGCGGCTTTGGGTATCTTGATCGCCCTAACTGGCGGAAGTATCTAAGACTATGTCATCAATGGGTGGTAAGTTAGGCTCGGTCTTTTCTAGGCTTAGTTTATCGCGCGTTGATAATGTAAATGTTTCACGAAAGCATCGTCCGGACTACAAGATTGTACTTTATATGGGACTGTTGATGTTGATTGGCTTGATTATAATCTATGCGATTGGCCCGCAAAGAGCAAATGTTCTGAATAATTCGTACGGTAGTGAGTATAGCGATAGTTATTTCTTTATGAAACAAGCAATAAGTTTGGCGTTAGCTTTGGTAGTGTTTGGGTTTATGGCCTATATTCCGTACAAGTTAGTGCTTGGTAACGCAAGCCGTATATTGATAGTTGGCCTCGCGGCGTGTGCGGTATTGGCTGTGGCTGGCTGGGCTAATCTTGGTATCGCCCAGGCAAGTTTGGGGGCAATTCGATGGTTTAATCTAGGTCCTCTAGGTAGTTTGCAACCAGCCGAAATATTAAAATTTGGATTGGTTATATTTACTGCAAGTTTTGTTGGTGTCAAGGCTGTGAAGGGCAGAGTGAACGATCTAAATGAAACGCTGATTCCGGTTGCTATAGTCACAGCAGTGTCATTGTTTTTCGTGGTCGTGATCCAAAAGGACCTTGGTACTGGTATAGCGATGTCTAGTATCATTGCGTCTATTTTGGCTATTGGTGGTTTAAACAAGAAAATTGGACTTATGGTACTGATTGCTGGATTGGTAATTGGAGCGTTATTCATAGCATTTGAACCGCATCGTATCGATAGGGTGGCGACGTTTTTAAAAGGCGACAGTTCATCAACTAGCGATGCCGGAAGCTATCATATCGAACATGCAAAAATAGCCATAGGTACCGGTGGATTGCTAGGTGTAGGCATAGGTAACAGTGTTCAGGCGACTGGATATCTTCCTGAGGCTATCAACGACTCCGTTTTTGCTATCATGGGCGAAACATTCGGGTTTGTTGGTTTGGTTGCTATTTTGGGACTATTTACAGCATTAATTATTAGGATTCTTAAGGTTATGGATCATCTAGTCGATATGCGTTTAAAACTGATCGTAGCTGGAGTCTTTGGTTGGTTCGGTGCGCATGTTATTCTTAATGTAGCGTCTATGATAGGAATATTTCCTTTGACGGGTATAACCTTACCATTACTAAGCTTCGGTGGTACTAGTATGATTTTCATAACTGCAGCCCTCGGACTAGTTTTTCAGCTATCGAGTTATACTGTTCATCCATCAAGATTAAAGGAGGCACAATATGAAGATTCTAGCAGTCGGCGGGGGATCGGGCGGTCACGTCACGCCGGTCGTCGCAGTACTTCGGGAGATTAAGGCGGAACATCCAAAGTCTGAAATACGATTTTGGTGTGATTATAAATTTGCCCCACAAGCCAAATCATTACTTGCAGGGTTTGATGCAACTATCAGGACTGATCGAGTTATATCTGGCAAGTTTCGGCGCTATCATCACCTTAGCGTAGTCCAGCAATTAATGTGGACTAAACTCGTCATGTTGAATCTTAGGGATAGTTTACTAGTAGGTATTGGTTTTGTTCAGAGCTTAGCCAAGCTCATCTTGTGGCGGCCCGATGTGGTTTTTACAAAGGGTGGCTATGTCTGTTTGCCGGTCGGTATCGCCGCCAGGATTCTTCGAATACCATTGGTGATACATGACTCTGACGCTCATCCCGGGCTAACAAATAGAGTGCTCTCAAGGTGGGCGAGTGCTATAGCTACTGGTGCCCCTTTAGAATATTATTCTTATCCAAAAGCCATTACGAGGTATATAGGTATACCAATTGGCGATATTTTCCACAAGTTTACATCTTTGGAGAAGATATCCGCAAAGCAGCAGTGGGGGATAGATAAAAGTTCAAAACTCACAGTAATTACTGGTGGGGGATTGGGAGCAAAAAGGATTAATGACAGTGTGGTTCAGGCACTAGACGAATTACTTGAGTTTACATCAGTTGTGTTGATATCAGGTACTGCTCAATATGATGAGCTGAGGTCATTTACTCCTCCAAATGATGATAAGTTTCAGTTACACCCCTTTGTGTCGGTTGGTATGGCTGAGCTTTTAGGCGCGGCCGATGTGGTGGTCACCCGTGCGGGCGCTACAACTATATTGGAACTAGCGGCGCTTGAAAAACCGTCAATATTGATACCAAATGGTAAATTAACAGGTGGACACCAGCTCAAAAATGCTGCTGTTTATAAAGATGCAGATGCTGTAAAAATAGTTGACGAGGTGTCGATAGAGGAATCGCCAGAACAACTAGTCGCCACCATAAGAGAGTTGATAGATAATGACCAAGCTACTAAGGCGATGTCTAAAAACTTTTCAAAATTTGCTAGACCAAATGCGGCCAAAGATATGGCCGATATGATACTTGGCGCCATAAAATAAGCTATTATAGATAAAGCATGAGTTTCTTGAATAAACATAAAAAGACCGAAGATTTCCCCAGGAGAAGGCTGAGGGATAGCGAAGTCGACTCTTCGTCGAGGTCGCCAGATCGTCGCACTGACAATACTTTTAGGCGAAATAGGACGATAACGGGTACAAAATCAGATAATGTTATAGCATCAAAAGCGTATAAACCCGACTTAGACTCGCACAGAACAAGGGCGCATAATCTTGCCAATAAACGGCAAAAGATACTCTACGTCCTCGGCGTGAGCCTGGTGACGGTGGTGCTTGCTTATTGGTTGTTGGTTCAATTTACTGCAACACCAAGGGTTACGAGCGCTGATTTGTCTATTTCAAGTAAAATTAAGGCCGATCTGTATACAAAGTCTATCGATGAATATCTAGGCTTGCATCCTCTCCAACGATTTAGATTCGCACTAAATAAAGATGACCTAGTAAGTTATATTGCAAGCACTATGCCAGAGGTCAACGATATACAAAGTGTCAATAATGATGGAATCGGAATAACTAGTTACACGCTTTCGTTTAGGAAAGGTATAGCAAGCTGGACGCTAGCCAGTAAGAAATATTATGTTGATTCAAAGGGTATTGCCTTTGAGAATAACTATTACGGTAGTAGTTCTGTAGATATAATTGACCAGAGCGGTATCGACGTACATAGTGGTGTTACTATAGCTAGTAATAAGTTCCTAGGCTTTGTGGGAAAGACTGTCTCTATGGCATCTCAGAGGGGCTATACTGTAACTCAGGCAATTATCCCAGTTGATACCACTAGGCAGCTACAAATACGCATCAAGGACGTTACGCCACTAATTAAGTTATCTATCGATCGTTCGGTGGGGGAGCAGGTTGAGGACATGGACAGATCAATCAAATATTTATCGTCAAAAGGAATCAACTCTAGTTACATAGATGTTAGGTTGATTGGCAAAGCTGTCTACCGATAAGAGGGGTGATAATACTCCACTACTCTATGTTCTATATTTGTTCGTATTTATCGCATAATTCTAAATAAGAAAAAACTATACTAAAACATTGGAAATACAAAAAAGCAAATAGGGAACAATAAGCGGGTAGTGAGGTAGTAAAAAATATTCTTACTAAAATGCAAACATACTAGACATGTGGATAAGCCGTAGACGCTCAATGTTGTGAGTTTATACATAGATGTGCATGAGAATACTCGTAGAACGAAGAGTACGTGTAAATAATAAAAGAAATAGTTTAAAAATAATAGTGATATATGTAGCGCGAAGCCATTACCACTACACTAAGAGTGTAGATCTGTTTTTTAGCACTCATATAGATGCATTGCTAATCATCTTTGGTATATATATCTAATGTCGCAAAATATACATTGTGCGACGCATAGTCTATATATACAATTATGACTACGTTTGTGTTTATGCTGCAGTTTTATTCTTTACTATGTTGGTTTATTTTATTTACTTTTACTACGTTCACTCGTCTACTCTTTTTTATACGACACTTGTTGATATTTAGATATTTTTGTAGGATTTTTTTATATATATATGATCATTTGTTAGTTTGACCATTATGTACATATTCCTTATTGTATAGAAAAATATCATGTTCTAAATTTGTTCTATTCTCTTTGACTTATATCTTATATATACTCAAACTTAGTGCAGGTGAAGTATTGTATCGTCTGGCTGTTTAGCGGGCTCTGTGTGGGCCTGTGGTTGATTGGTAGTGGCTTGATCTGATGTTTGGTTTGAGTCTCCAGTAAAGTCACCGGATGGTGTCTTTTTTCGCCGAGTTCGGGTTCTTTTGTGTTTGGCTGGAGAATCTTCGGCTGTAGCACTTGATGGCGCTGAGGTAGCTATAGTTACACCTGATATCGGCCATTGTCTAGCCTGAGTTTTTGACTGAGGCTTCTGGAGATTTTCTGGTGGTCTGATATTGTCTGATATTTCGGTTTCAACCTCTGATCTTTGTCGGCTGTAAAGGCGCCTTGTGTTTTCTATAATACGTCCGGTATTGTCTATTTGTGGCGTAGGTAGTGCTAGTGTTGTGGCGCTAAAGGCTGGTGCCTTCTCGCCACCTATCACCATGTTGATGACAAAGCTTCGGTTATGCATTTGCAAGAGGTCATTTGGTTCAAACTGTGGTTCAAACTGCTTGGCTAATATTGGCGAATCGTCGGCCGAAACCCTAAAACATATCATTGTTCCGACGTTACCAAATACCGCATCGCGGACATTATCGGTCATTTGAGATATGTATTGGTTGGCGACAGTTAAGTTTAGTCCATATTTGCGCGCTTCGGATAAAATCGTAGCAAAAGAGTCGGTTGCAAAGTTTTGGAATTCATCAACGTATAAGTAAAATGGTCGCCTATCCTCTACCCTAGCGATGTCGCTACGACTCATCGCCGCTAGCTGAATCTTGGTTACCATAAATGCTCCCAGGATAGCGGCGTTATCCTCCCCTATTAGGCCTTTTGACAGATTAACGATTAATATTTTACCTTCGTCCATCATCTTGCGGATATTAAATGTACTCTTGGGTTGACCAATGATGTTACGGATGACTGGATTGGCTGTAAAGGCACCGACCTTGTTTAGAACAGGAGCGATAGCCTCTGATGCAAACTTGTCGTTCCAGCTAGCAAACTCCACTTTCCAGAAATTTAATACTACCGTATCTTGGCAATAATCAAGGGTTTCTAGGCGGAATTTTTTGTCAGTTAGCATCCGAGTTATGTCGAGCATTGTTGTCGAAGGTCGATCCAGTAGGGCTAATATAGTGTATCTGAGAATATATTCAAGTCGTGGACCCCATGATTCACCGAACATACGCTTTAAGACGCCGATAACCTCGGAGCTAATGTTGGTTTTTTGGTTGGGATTGGTTACTTCTAAGGGGTTAAAACCTAGCGGAAATGCTGTGTCGGCGGGGTTAAAATAGACAACGTCCTGCATTCTTGAGCCTGGAATAAAACGCATATTATTGACGGCGAAATCTCCGTGCGGGTCGATGATAGCATAGCCCTGATTATGGAAAATATCACTGAGCGCAAATAGTTCGAGAGTACCTGTTTTACCGGCTCCGGTTTGTCCGATTATATAAACGTGCCTTGATCGGTCACTCCTGAGCATACCGAATTGATGATTGATACCGCGGAAATTGGTTAGACCGAAAGCACTGATGTTTTCATCGATAGCCATGTTGCCTGTAATGACTGGAAGTTTTGCTGGTGGTTCGGCTGTCTTGCTACTTGCCCAAACGATGTTTGGAGTTTCGACGTTAGTATGAGGAAGGTGGAATACGCTAGCAAGCTCTTCTATGTTTAGGATATAGCCTTTATCGGTGAATTGTCTGTTGCGGTATTTTGACAAATCCTCTTTTTTGAAACTAGTATTACTCATCTTGAAGCCATTGAGGTTTGTACTATTGAACTGTTTAAACGTTCCTACGATGGCTTGCATTCGCAGTCTAGCATTTGTGGTACTCTCACCAAGATAAGCTAGTCGAATTTTTACTTCGTAACCAAGTTTTGTCGCCTTTTTTTCAGCTTCAGCGATACGCGTCTTGTCACGGTCAGATAGTTCTGGAGCACCACTACTAGCGCCAGTCCCCTGTTGTGGGGGTTGCCATAGGGCTGCGAGTAGACCGGTAAGCCAGGCAAGGCTTCCGTTATCACCGCCAATAATAGAAGACTTACCTTTTTTGGTGCTAGAAATCCAATGCTCGGATTGTTTGTGCCAGTCGTCGGCAATTGGACGTGATAATATCTGAATCCAGACTTCTTCTCCTGTAGACTCAAGTTTTGCAAGTGTACCGGTGATACCCGCCAAAGGGTCAACTTCAAAGTTCTGAAAGGTTTTGAGCGGTAACATCTCACTGTCAGTCAGGGTCATCTCGGCGCTATATACTACACTGTGTTTGCTTTCGTGGTTAACATAGTCTTCGTCGGCTTCGTGGATCTGAACTGTTGGGTATTGGGAGTAAATCTGACCTTCGATAAAGTTTCGAAGTGTTTTTGGTACCCAGACGTAGAATCTAATTTGACCATTGACGGATGCTATCTCGAAACTCAAGTGTTCTTGCACGCCATTGTTTAGTTTTAGCTCTTGCTTGTCTCGTAAAATACCATGCAAACTCGCAAATAACTGCTCAGCAGCTAGCTCGCTTTTATCGTTGGCTTTTGGAATCTCTAGAATCAGTAGGTCACTTTCGATCACCTGAGCTATCTCGGTCTTCTGATAGTTTTTCCAGCTCAGATACGCCAGAATAAGCACAATTGGTAAGAAGATATACCACTGTAGCAAGAAAGTGATTATTGCTGAAATAATGCCCATATTACCCCTTTATTGTCTCACCAATTGAGTTGATTGGCAACTTTGGTGACATTATTTTTCTACTAGAGAATAAGTAGCCTTGGCGACTCTTTTGAACTGAGGCTTGCTTTGAAGATTCAATAATATTGTTGTCTCTTTGACTTGACGACTTTTTAGAACACGTTTAACGATTTCATCTCTGTGTAGAGGTTCACTAGATTTTCGAAGGACATCAGAGATAATGTCGGAGACAGTACCCTTACTGAATCCCCAAGCGTCTAGGGCGTAGATGCCGCGGCCGATTAGTACGAATCGCTTGTCTTTGATGAGTTCGTTGTGGATTGCTTGAGTTGTGACGTCTTTGCGTTTGAAGCTACTGTCTTTTATAGAACTGGCAATATCAGAGAAATGCATCGGTTTGTTATTTTCGGCAAGGATGACGTAGATTTTGTCACGGATATTCTTTGGGTTAACTGTCGGCCATTTGACTAGTCCCCAACTATCTTTTAGGTGGGCTAGCGATTTACTAACAGAGGCTATAGCTTTGATCTGTGAAGGATGCTCGTATGAAAGTTGTTCGTGCATTTGTTCAACGGTAAGAGGTTCGCCGTTTTTCTTGATAAACTTTACGATTTCGTCAATTTCGGCTTTGATTTTCTTCTCATCACCGTATTCAGCTATACTGACAGATAGAAAATAGTTGTCATTTTCGTCGATAACGGTAAGATTTGGAGAAAGTGCAGCTATAAATGCAACATGAGATCGTTCTTTTTGGTCTGTTGGGTGATCAAGAAGTGCATCGGCTAGGTCTTGGATGCGAGCAGTACGGCCCATTTCGGCTAGTTGACGAATAATTATTTTGTCAAAACTAGCGATAGATTTGATTTTGCCGCTTTCAGCAGCAATTTTTAGACGGATAAGAATAGCTTTTTCTAGCTGACGAACACGTTCACGAGTGATACCAAGTAGTTCACCGATCTGTTCGAGTGTTTCGCGGCGATCATAAAGACCAAAGCGACGAGTTATTATCTCACGCTCACGCTCTTGTTCGATGACAGATAGAATTTCATTAACACCTGCTTTTAGGTCGATTACTGAATCACTGTTGATTGTTTGGCTCATGTTCGGTTACTTCCTTTATCCTCACCTCAAAATATTTTAATATTAAAGTAATGTATACATTATATAAGAATGTTCTTATAATGTCAACACTATGTCTACCTATAGTCATTATAGCATGAAATAGACATGCTATGTAAAGAATGATATGGGAGTTTCTATATACTAAGTTTGTTGTATAGTGCGCTAACCTATGAGGTTATTTTTTCTTGGAAGGACGAGTTTTCTTGGGTGATTTGCGGGTAAAGCTGCGTTTTTTTGATGTAGCCGGAGCTTTTTTCAACATCTCTTTGGCCTGGTCATGAGTAATTGATTCAGGTTTAGTGTCTTTATCTATTTTGGCATTTTTGACACCGTCAGTTACATATGGACCATAACGACCCTTTAGGACCTTAACTCCGTCACCAAAATCAGCAATGTTCTTTTCGGCGTCGGCTTGCAGCTTGGCGGCATATAGTTCGAGCGCTTCTTCTAGTGTTATTGTGTGTGGATCGAGAGGTTTGATGCTAACGAATAGCTTGTCTATTTGGATGTATGGACCGAATCTTCCGACATTGGCTTTGATCGGCTGTCCTTCGGAAGTCTCACCGACTAGTCGGGGCAGTTTAAAAGAGTGGAGGGCTTGTTCGAGGGTGACTGTCTCAATCTTGGCGCCACTAGGCATCGGCGCGAACTGGGCTTTATCCTCTGGGTCATCAGTGGTACCGCCAAGTTGTAACATAGGACCGAACCTACCGAAGCGTGCCAATATTGGCTTGTTTGTTTTTGGATCGGTTCCTATTTCTCTAGCTTTGGCAACGTCGGAACGTTTGATTTCGCCAGATTGTTCGATAAGTTCGTGAAACGGTGTGTAAAATTCTTTTAACATGTCGTTTCTGTCTAGTTTGCCGTCGGCTATAAGATCAAATTCTTCTTCGACACGAGCCGTAAAGTCATAGTCGACTACTTTGGTAAAGTTATCCATCAGGAAGTCGTTTAACACTTCTCCACCAGGTGTTGGGACTAGTTTGCCACGGTCTGAGCCAGTTTTTTCTTGGATTATTTCTTTGGTTATTTGGTTGTTATTTGAGGCGCTTGCGGGTCCTGCCAACAAGTTAACCCCTTCTTTTGATTCTCCTTCGGATTCATCAAAAGCGGGCGTTGCCCCACTTGTTGTCACCCGCTGCTGTGGATTCAATGTGATTACTGTAATATCACGTGGTGTGCCTTCGCCCTCGCCTTTGACGGCGTAGCCTCTTACTTGGACGGTATTGATAATTGTGGCGTAGGTTGAGGGTCGGCCTATACCAAGGTCTTCGAGTTTTTTGACTAGCGCGCCTTCGCTATAGCGGGCTGGTGGTCGGGCAAATATTTGTCGGGCCGTTATAGAGTCTGCGTTTAGAACATCACCTGACTGGACTGGTGGAAGTATAGCTGATTCTTTATTGGCAATGCCGTAGACTTTCAGGAATCCGTCGAATACGATAACTTCACCTTTCGCTTCAAATACCAGACTTTTAGAGTTAGATATGTCGATAGTTATCACAGTTTTCTCAAGTTTGGCTGGCGACATTTGGCTAGCTAGTACTCGGTTGCGGATGAGGCTGTAGAGTTTTTGGTCGTACTCGTTGCCCGAGGCGTGCTCGAGGGCCATGTTTGTTGGGCGGATTGCTTCGTGGGCTTCTTGGGCGCTGGCGTTTTTAGTAGTAAATTTACGGACAGTTGAGTACTTCTCTCCGAATTGGGATTTAATATACTCGGTTGCGGCAGCTATGGCTTGCCCTGACAAATTGACCGAGTCAGTACGCATGTAAGTGATTTTACCTTCTTGGTAGAGTTTTTGAGCAGCCGACATAGTTGCCTTTGCGCTGAAGCCGAGTTTGCTGTTGGCTTCTTGCTGCAGGGTGCTGGTTGTAAAGGGCGCTCCTGGGTTGCGCGTACCCGGGCTTTTGACTAGGTTTGATACTGTGAAAGTTGCACCCTTTAATGATTCCAAGAATTGTAATGCTTCACTTTCACTACTGAATTTAGTCGGTAATTCAGCTGAAAATATTTGAGCTTTATCTTCGAACTGAGCAGTAACCTTGTAGCTGGACGAACTAGCAAAAGCCTCTATTTCTCGTTCGCGCTCGACTAGTAGACGAACAGCTGGTGATTGTACTCGGCCGGCCGACTTGCCGCCTGGTACTTTTTGCCAGACAACTGGTGATAGTTCGAATCCAACAATCCTGTCAAGGATTTGACGGGCTTGTTGGGCCTGAACTAGCTGCATATCAACTGTGCGAGGGCTTTTAATGGCTTCGGTGATAGCCTCTTTGGTGATTTCATGGAAGACAATTCGATTGGTCTTGAGTGGATCGAGCTTTAATACTTCACATAGATGCCAAGCTATAGCCTCCCCTTCACGGTCTTCATCGGTTGCGAGCCAGACAGTTTCGGCCAGTTTGACGGCTTTTTTAAGTTCGGCAACTGTTTTCTTTTTTTCGCTATCGATTTCGTAGGTTGTTTTGAAATCATTTTTGACGTCGATTGGCGGAGTGCCGTCTTTGGTCTTTTTGGTGATACTACGAATATGCCCAACACTGGACAACACCTTAAAATCACTGCCGAGGTATTTCTCGATAGTCTTGGCTTTGGCTGGGGACTCTACAATAACTAAATTCTTCATATATATTGGTAGTGCTTTAGCTACAGCTAAACACAGAGCGTAATTGTACGCAAGTTTTGTTGATTTGTAAAATAAAAATCTCCCGGACGGGGTTATATCTAGTGAGGGCTATACAAAATTCTATAATCTATAATCTATTCGCTGTACAGCGAATCTAATTTCTATCTTAGCGTCCATTGATTTCCGCCTAGGGCGCGGATGATACCATTTATTTCGAGCATTGTAAGTGTTTGAGAGAAGTCGGCGGCTGATAGTTCGGATTGGTTTTGGATTTCGTCGCCGTCACGAATACCTGACTGGAGTATCTGGATAATCTTTGTCTCTTCGGCGTTATTGCCGAGAGCGAGGCTGGTCTGGGGTTGCAGAAGATCCGGAGCAATTATTTCTAGGATATCTTCGACACAAGTCACAGGATGGGCGCCCTGCTTGAGCCAGACGTTGCAACCACTCGACATAGGGCTGGTGATATTGCCAGGTACGACGAACACTTCCCTGTTCTGCTCGAGCGCATGAGCGACGGTCGACAGCGTACCACTACGAGCAGCCGCTTCGGTGACGATGATGGCATCGGCTAAGCCACTAACTATTCTGTTTCTCTCGAGGAATTGAAACTCACGAGCTAATACATCTGGTTCGTATTCGCTGATGATAGCTCCACCGCTCTCTGTTATTTTACGAGCAAGTTGCTTGTTGGTCGCTGGATAGATAGTATCTAAGCCGTTGGCCAAGACGGCGATGGTCTTGCCACCGGCCTCAAGGGCTGCGTTGTGGGCGATGCTATCGACGCCAAGCGCCAAACCACTAACTATCACGATACCTCGCTTGGCAAGTTCGTAGCTTAGCTTATGTGTAACCTCTTGTCCGTAGCTGGTCGGACGTCTAGTGCCGACTATAGCAACAGAGGTAATTCTAGTTTCGGGCAGATTCCCAATACAATATAATAATTTTGGTGGTTTAGCAATAGTATTTATAATCTGTAAATACTTATGTTTCTGAGGTGATATGCTATTGATTTTCATATGATTTGTGTCTAAAAGTATTGACATTATGTCAAAGACGTGCTAATATCAGGAACGATTGGTTATATTGCGAGATTAACCAAAAGCACCTTATACCCCCTATTCTAACTATATGTTAGGTTGCATGCAATACGTTGTCGAGTAACTACCCTCCACTTGGCAACATCAAAAGTATTGCGTGTATACTAATCCCTTTAACCAGCGGACGTCTGCGATTTTATCGAGATCGTTACGCTTGCCCCCTGGGTGGGTTAAAGGGTCAAATAGCGCTCTCAGTGATGCCCACCCTTACTGTGAGCGCTTTTTGATTGGTTTGAAATAGTCACACTCTAATCTTATATTTTGATAAGAGTTTTTAAATTTTGTGACTAGTTATATCTATACTGCCGTTTATGAAACTTTCTATTTTTTCTTTGACATGTGGATAGATTTTTTGTTCAAGATTTTCAAACTCTTCTTTGTTCAACTTGCTGAGTACGAAATTGGCGTCGTCCATTTGATCACGTAGTTCGTTCCAGATGCCGATACGTAGCCGATGGTAGTCTTCGCCGATGTGCTGATTGATTGATTTTATGCCGTTGTTGCCGGCGTCTCTTCCCCTGTCGCGAACGCGAATGGTGCCGAGCGGTAGACTGAGGTCGTCGTGGATAACTAGAAGTTCAATATTGGCATCTATATTGTAAAAATCTATTAGTTTCCTAGCCGATACGCCCGTGTCGTTATAGTAGGTCGAGGGCTTTATTAGCAGTACTTTTTCACCATTCATTGTGAGTTCTGCAATAAAAGCGTTGAACTTTGACTTTTCCTGCCACTGTACGCCCTGCTCTGCGGCGAACTTATCTACTAGGAAAAAACCGATGTTGTGTCGAGTTTTATTGTATTTTGATTCGGGATTTCCCTGGGCGAAGATTATTTTCATCTGTAGTTATAATATATCATTTGTGTTGGTAATCAAAAAACACCCAGTATGCAGGGTGTTTGAGGTTCAAGGAAAAATAGCAGAGTGAGTTGGACTTGGGGGCTTAAGCGGCCCGGGCTCTGCAGGTTTTTAATCTGCGAGCCCGGGCCTGCCGGTGCCCCCTACTTTAGCGCGTCGACGACTCTTGCCATCGCCTCATCGAGGCTGGCTCTGTTCTTCGAATCTTCGGGCTCACTACCGGAGAGCTTGATGTTGTCGTAGGTAACGACAACAATAGTAGTTGTTTCTCCGTCCGCAGTGAAGCGATTGATGCTGTGTGACTTGTGCTTGAGTTTGCACTGCTCGAGAGTGTGCTCGAGGCGCTTCGGGTGCATGGCGTTCGTAGCTTTCACTGTGATGGTTGATCCATCTTTGGTGAATTTCACGTCCGCCGACTCAATCATCAGTTCTGATATCTCAGTGGTGGTCATTTAATCCCATTCACTCTGCTATAACTGTCGATTTGACAGCAAATACCATATTATCATAAAATCGAATAAGTGTCAATCCGTTAAAGTAGCTTTTCGGCAGTTTTTCGAGCTTCTTCTTGCTCGAGCTTGTATTTCTTGGTGACAGGAGCTTTGCCTTCGGCGATACGCTCTTTGTTGGCTTTGATCTGCTTTTCGTCGCGGAAACTGAAGCGTATAGGCGTGCCGGCGAAGTTGAACTCTTCGCGCATATGGCGCTCTAGGTAGCGTTTGTAGCTCCAGTGGATGAACTTTAGGTTACTGCCGTAGATAACGAACCAGGGTGGCGATACGTCGGTCTGAACCATATAACGAAGCTTGGGATGGGTGTTTTTGAGTCCGGCTGGCGGATGACGTTGGATTAATTTGCCTAGAAGGTCGTTGAGTTGACGTGTTTTGAGCTGTTGTTTGCGGCGGCCGTCGATATCTAGTGCCAAGTCAAATAGCTTGGTAACGTTCTGACCGGTTACGCTACTGGTAAAGATGAGCGGCGCCCATGGGGTGAACTTAAAGGTGTTGGCAATCTTTGGAGCCAAGGCGTCGCGAGTGTAGGCGTCTTTGTCTTCGACAATATCCCATTTACTGACCACGATAACCATCCCCTTGCCTGCCTCGTCAATGATGCCGCCGAGGCGTTGGTCAAGCTGAGTGTTGAGCTCGTTGGCGTCCATCAGTAGGAAACAAACGTCGCTCTCTTCGATAGCTTGAAGAGTACGTAGCACGCTAAATTTCTCGATGCCAACTTCTTGTTTGCCTGGTTTGCGCATACCGGCTGTGTCGAGGATTTCGATGTCGCGAGCGCCATAACGGACAGATATGCGGTTGACGTCGCGAGTTGTACCGGCGATGTTGGCGACAATCGCCTGTTGTTTGCCAGCTAGGGTGTTGAAGAGATAGCTTTTGCCAACATTTGGACGGCCAATTAGTGATATTCGTAAGATGTCATCGGGAATCTCTTCGCTTTTGGCTGGGATTAGGTCGACAATCATATCGAGGACTTCGTTCATACCCTGGTTGTGTTCAGCGCTAGTACGGATAATTTCTTTGATACCTAGGCGACGGAATTCGTCGATGGGCAGGCTTTCCTTGAGGTCGGCTTTGTTGGTCAGTAGTAGGACGGGCTTTTTGCTGCGCAGGGCTTTCTTGGCAACTGTGCGGTCTTCATCACTTACGTATTGGCTACTATCGACGACAACTAGGATAACATCGGCGGCATCGGCGGCCTCTGTTATTTGGTCCTGGATAGAAGCTTCGAACTCGTCGTTTGGATCTTTTAGTCCGGCAGTATCTACTAGCCAAAACTGGTGACTTTTGTGTTCAACTCGCCCTAGTACGTTGTCGCGAGTTGTACCGGCTTCACGGGCCACAATAGCCTGCTGTGAGCGGACGAGACGGTTAAAAAGCGAACTTTTGCCGACGTTCGCTTGACCGATAATTGCTATTGTTGGTAGTTTTGATGCCATAACAGAGGCTAATTATAACAGAGATAAGTTGATTTTACGAGCATAAGCACCAAGATAATACCGAGGCTTTATATCACCTACTGGATATTTACTATTTCGAACTTGCCGGGCTTTATATCACCAAGCGCATAGTTGCCAAAGTTTACTCTGTGGAGTTTGTCGACTGTATAGCCAAGGGCGCCAAAAGTACGGCGAATCTGGCGGTTGCGGCCTTCGTGCATGGTAACCGTCCAGTTTATACGATCGGTTTCGTTCATACGCTCTAGTTGTAGCGTACTGCTGCCATCTTCGAGGTCTATTCCCTTATCGCTAATCATCTGTTGGTGAAGTGGCGCTAAGTCGTGGTCGAGGGTGGCTTGGTATATCTTGGTTTTGACAAACTTCGGGTGGGTCATGTTAAAAGCGAAATCACCGTCGTTACTAAGAAGAATTATGCCACTACTGTCTTTGTCGAGGCGACCGACTGGCTTCAGGTGGTGGTACTCTTTTGGAATCAGTTCATAAATGGTTGGCGTGTCGTCTTGTTGGCGGCGCGAACAAACATAGCCAACTGGTTTATTGAGTGCTAAGTAGACGTAAGCCGTGTCACTAGCGATTGTTTCGCCGTTGACGGTTATCCTGTCGCCGTCGCTGAAGCGCCCGCCTAGGGTGGCTATGACACCGTTGACGGACACGCTGCCGCGAGCAATCAGGTCGTCGGCTTCACGGCGAGAAATACCTAGTTGAAGGGCAAGGTTTTTGTTGAGACGTAGTTGTTTATCTGGTGACATTGTAGCTAAGTATAGCAGTTATTGCTGGATATAAGGAGTAGCACTGTCTTGGGTTGGCAAAGTTGGGATTGGTGGAGTAACTGGTTGAGGCGGTGGCACCATCTGTTGTTGGGGCGGTTGCGCGTTTAGCTCTTGGTTCATCATACTACCGAAATCTGCAGGTTGCTGGACGTTCGTTAGGGGTTGAATTATTCTGTCTGCACCCGTTGAACCTGGCCTATTTGAAGAAAAAGGTGCCGTAGGTTGTGGTAACGGGTTGCTGGCTGGTGGCATTGGCGTAGCAAATGGTGATGGAGCTGGCTGGGTTATCTCAGGTGCGATTGGGGCGGCAACAACAGGATTAACTATTGGTTCAATCGTAGGAGTAGGCACAGGTTCGGGTACAGGCGCTAGAACTGGTGGTGTAGCTAGTGCGGGTACCGGTTGGTCAACTGGTCGAGGTGCAATGGGCGCTGCTGGACGAACATCGGCCATTGGACTGACTGGCGCTGCTGCAGTAGGAACCGGAGCGGGTGTCGGAGCTGGAACTGGCGTATTGAACATCTGAGCGGGAGTTTGGGCTGGTGGAGCGATACCGTCGGCAAGTACTTCATGGACAGTTCGAACAACGTCTTCGATGCCGACTTGAGATTTTACAAGATAACGATCGGCGCCTAGGGCTTCACCGCGGGCTCGTTGGTCGTCACTGCTAAGGGCGGTCATCATGATTACTTTGACGTCTTTTGTCTCAGTAGTACTGCGCAAGATATCTAACATGTCAAAACCACTAATCTTTGGCATCATAACGTCACTAACTATAAGGTTTGGTCGTTCTTTGATGGCCATAGCTAGGGCTTCTTCGCCGTCACCGGCAGATACGATATCGTAACCTTCGGCCTTTAGTCGTACGCCGTAAATCTCGCGTAGGCTTTTGTCGTCTTCTACTAATAAAATCTTTGTCATATTTATCTCCATTGTAACTGAGGGGTTATAAAAATACCATACCTCTTGTGTTTATTGACTAGTTGGTGGCGATTCCTGGATAGGTGGTGTCGGGGTCTGCTGTTGTTTGATCATTTCTTTGAGCTGGGCGACATGTGCGGCAATTTGCTCAGGGGTGAGACTTTCTCCGCGTGGCACTGTCGTGGCGGCCTGTACGCCTGGAGATGCCGGTGGTTGAACGGCTGAACCTGGCGTTGTAACTGTTATTTGGTTGGCAGATGGCGACTGGGGTGAAGTTAAACTCGGTGTTTCGATAGCCGCGACTGACTCAACATTACTGAGGGACGTATCGCTGGCGTTTTGAGCGGCTAGAGCTTGCTGAGACTGGAGATTAGCGGCTTCTTGCGAAGTTATTCGCGGTAATTCGACGTAGAAAGTACTCCCCTGTCGATAGACACTTTCGGCCCAGATTCGTCCGTTCATAGCTTCGGCAAGTTTACGACATAAGTATAGTCCCAGACCAGTTCCACCAATTTGGTTGGTTTCTTCGTTGTTGACTCTGTAGAACTTCTGAAAGAGGTGCGGTATGTCCTCTGCTGGTATACCTATGCCACTGTCCTGAATGCTGACAACGACCGAGTCCTCTGTACCGTTGACGTCGACAGTCACCAGGCCTTTTAGGGTATATTTGATGGCATTTTCGACTAGGTTATCGAGTATCTCGCGGATGTGGTCGTTATCTAGGTTGACGTGATAGACGGGTGCGACATGCTGATTTCCATCTTTTGGATTTGGTTTAAATACTAGGTTGAGGCCTTTTTCGACAGCTTTTGGTGTTAGACTTTGGACTATTTCCTCTGTAAAGCTGGTCATATCGGTAACCTTGGGAGTATTGGTTAGTCGCCTATCGTCAGCTTTGGAGACGTCTAGCAGGTCTTGGAAGAGGTGCCCTAGGTGTTGGGCTGATTCATGAGCTTTCATTATAAAATCACGAGCTTTGTCGTCGATTTGGGCAGTGTTGGGGTTGAGCGCTAGTCCGAGGTAGCCTTCGATAGATGCTACGGGAGTACGCATTTCGTGGCTGGCAGTGCTGATAAACTCGGCCTGTTCGCGTTCTTCGGCTTTTTCCTTGGTAATGTCGCGGAAGACGATGATTGCTCCCGAGCCTACTTCACCTATCGGCGAGGCGACGATTGATGCAATTATTTTTTTACTACTTTTTGTAATGATAGTTGTGTCGTTGTTTCGAATCTGTTGGTTGGTATTTAGGACTTGTTGTATTGGGTCGGATGCTGGGTCGATTGGTGCGCCTTTGAGGTCGATTAACTGTAATACTGACTTATAATTTAGAGCTAGCGCGTCTTGCTTGCCCCAGCCTAGTATCTGTTGAGCGGCTGGGTTGATGAGCTGGATTGTACCTATGGCGTCGATAGCCATCACGCCGTCGCCGATGGCGTTAATCACGACTTCTGACTGGGTGGCAACTTGCGACAATTCACTGGCTAGGGCTTTGTAGGCTTTGTCACCAGATTCGACTTTGTTGGACTTGTTGTGCCAGATTATCAGGCTAGCAATTAGCGGAAGAATGCCGACGAAACTGACAACAACTATTAACTCTGGTGAGAAATTATTCTTGAGATATTCGACCGCAACGAACACACCTACAGCGATTGCCATCGGTATCAATCCCCATATTCCAAATATCCCGGCAAAAACCGAGACAAGCATCCATAGAGCTATAAATGGTGAGCTAACTCCTCCAGTAGTTATGATTAGTCCGGCGGCCGTGGCCGTGAGAAGTATGTAGATGGCCAGTGATGACGGAAAGGCCGATTCTTTCGGGATCCAGATGTATGACACGACACTTAGCATGGCAGTAACCGCGGCTATTATCATGACTGGCATAGGCACTATCAGTGATTCGCTGAGGGCTTGTCCCATGAACGGCAAGAAATAAAGTGCCAAAACAGCGGTCGCAACCAACAAACTCGCCTCGCATATGCGGCGATGCCAGAAACGTGTCAAGTTAACTAGTTGTATATTGCCCCCTACTTCAAATTATCTGATGAATATTATGATGGTTGTGCTTTTATATTGCAAGGGGCGGTAGTTAGGGTTTTTTGGTCATGAATATAAGTGTTGAGTACGCTAGGGTTGGTGTATGCTTACAGACTAATACAGAACCTACTAGCAGGGGCTGCTTGCCTGACTCCAATAGCGGCAAGGTTTTTAACTAGGCGTAGTTTACCTCTGGGGGATAGATTTTCTACTTTTTTACCTTCGATTAACTCTGAATATCCCTCTGGGTCATCGGGGTCTGTGTATTCGTATAGTGCTCTATGTGAATCTAGTATCGGAAGGTATGTGTCCTTTGTTTCGGCTCGAGTTAGTATCTGTGCTTTGTCGGCTATTTCTGGATACTCGTAACTTCTCCAGCTCTTAAGTCTCGAAACGGCGGCATCAAACTGATCTCCGGCTTGGTCGGTTGCGCCTAGTACATATATCCATCTTTTCGCGCTACTTATCGTTTCGACGACCATCGGCATAGGATGGGCGATCTTCATTAGTTGACTTTGGTATTTTTCGAAGCGAACTTCTGGTAACCCCAGTACTGTACCTAGTGTAAACCCGGCTTTACCCGCCGCCTTTATGAATCCTTCGTATGTATGATGGTAGGAGTGCGCACTGTTACCGGGTCCAAAATTACCAACGTTTATGTCTATTTGATCTGTCTGGGTGTATGCGGAATTGTCGTAGCCTACTTCTCGAAGAGGATTTGGCAAGACGGCAATCAATAATCCTTCGTCGTTCAGTGTTTGGCGGAGTCTAGGTAATACGTTTTGACCGAGATGATCGTTCGAGAGATAGTTTAGCACTAGTTTGGCGAATACTCTGTCAAAAGATCCATCCTGTAGCTCAGAGTCCTCTAGGTTTGCATCCCATTTTTTGAAATTAACGTTATCTGGTTTTGGCGTGGTACTATCTGCCCACTTTAGCATCTCGGTACTAGCGTCTGTTCCAGTGATTGCAAACGATGGATTGAGGCGTTTGCCGTTTGCGCCGAGGCCTATCGTAAATACTCCCGCCCCACAACCATAATCTAATACTTTTGACGTAGATGCATCCAAAAATTGGACGGTCGCCGGATGTGTTACGTTCCATTCGTAGCGATTTGCCGTCTTGTCGTTTTGGCTGATGGCGTATTGTCGTGCGAATTCAGGACTATCATAGGGGTTGCTTGTCATTATTAGATATTATATAACAGAGGTGGCAGTTGCCAAAGCGTAAGCATACTGCATTATATTTGTTTTGCTATTGATTCAAAATCGACATAATCATGAGTATCGCCGGGAAGCTCGACAAAAGACACGCGTTCGCCTACTCCGCTAAAAGCGTTATATATATCCGAGAATGAGCCAAGCGGGTCATTTGTGTTTTGGATTATAACGATAGGGATAGTTATCTTGGTTAGATATTCTGCAAATAATTTTGCTGAAACGACGCCGTTGACCGGAACACCTAGTAAGATCAGCTTTTTTGGGCTTATTGCGCCGTTATTAGTGCCTTTTGCGGCTATCACGGCACCTATTGATTTTGCAATGATAATATATTCACCGAGTTCTTTCGTGGATTCTTTTGCGAGTAAGATTTCGTAATCAACATCTGCACATTCTTCGCCAGTTTTCCAGTGTTTGTAATGCGAAGATACTATAGTCTCCAACAACGGACTTATAGCCAACTTCAAGTCCCCCATCCATTTACTGTGTCGCTGGCTATTGCCTGGTAATAGTAGTGCATTCATCTATTAATAATAGCAAAAATATTAACTATACAGTGCGAACTTTTATAGTGTCTGTACCACCGATTGCGCCAGCTTGATGACCGGATACGATGACGACTTTTGCGCCTGTCTGGACAAGATTGGCGTCTTTTACATATTCGCTAAGTTTTTCCATACCGTCGTTGTCTTCGCGTACGATGCTACGAATTCCTCGGACAAGCGCTAACTGATTGGCTACGCGTCTAGAATAAGTCACGGCTACGATAGGAGTTTCTGGTCGACGAGCGGCCACATGTCGTGCTGATGCACCAGTTTGAGTATCGGCGATGATAAGTTCAGAGCCGATATCGCTAGCCACTCGGATAGCGGCGCCACAGATAGATTCTTGAAGGTTATTGGTGTCAACACTATCAAGAAAGAGTATATCTAAAGGAGTATTTTTCTCGGCGTATTGTGCTATTTTTTTCATAGCAGCTACTGCTTCTATTGGGTATTTACCGTTGGCTGTTTCGTCACTAAGCATGACGGCGTCGGCGCCCATGATGACAGCCGTAGCAACGTCGGAGACTTCCGCTCGTGATGGCTCCATCATGTCGACCATGCTGGCTAGCATCTGAGTCGCGATAATGACTGGTGTGGCATATTTACGACATAGGGCGACGATTCTTCTTTGTTCGATTGGTACTACTTCGGGTCCAACTTCGACGGCCATGTCACCGCGAGCAACCATGATGGCATCTGAGACTTTAATGATATTTTCGATATCATTTAAGGCAGCAACTGTCTCTATTTTGGCGATAATCTTGGCGTCGCTGTTGAGTTCGCCTAGTATTTTGCGTAGATCTTCGATGTCACTGGCGTTGTTGACGAAACTTAGGGCTACATAGTCTAGGTCAACGGTTGCACCGAATTGGATATCTTCAATGTCTTTTTTGGTGATAATATCACCTGTGAAATCGGTATCGGGCAGGTTGAGGCCTTTTCGTTTTGTAACTTTACCGTCATTTTCTGGCATCGCATATATGACGCCATCTTCTTTTTTAATAATTTTAGTTTTGACTTTACCATCAAATATATATAATCTCTGGCCGACATCAACTCTAGGATAGATGTCGTATTGGAGTGGAATTATCCCAGATTCTAAGAAATTAGTACCCATCTTTAGACGGATCTCTTCGCCTTGCCTTATCTCTATTTCGCCTTCGAAGTCACCTAGACGGATTTTTGGTCCCTGAAGGTCCTGAAGTATCGTGACATACGTACCAAGTTCTTCGGCTGCTTCGCGAATCCAGCGAATTTGGTCATAGCGCTCATCGTGCGTGCCGTGGCTAAAGTTTAGCCTGAGTGCATTAGCACCATTTTCGATCATAGATTTGATTGATTCTTTGGAGTTTGTTGCTGGCCCAACTGTAGCAATGATTTTAGTTTGTTTCATCTGTTTTCCTTTAGATTATTATATAAAAATTCAGATGCAAGTATAACACATCAACACTTTAGGTTTAAGCCCCCACCTCCAACAAACGTATGTTAAACTTAATCTAAAGCACAAACATTAACGGAATAGTCAAATGAAAGCTCAAAAAAGAAACAATAACCAAGCCTTCACAATAGTCGAACTAATAATCGTAGTGGTTGTTATAGCTATTCTGGCTGCTTTATCTATCGTTGCTTATTCTGGTGTCAAAAAAAGCGCTACTGATGCTCAGGTTAAAGACACTGTATCACAGGCTAGAAAACTAATGTTAACTCAAGGTATCGTGAATTCTGAGATTTATCCCACCACTTTTCCGTCTACGATTAAAATAGGTTCTGGTATCGGATTAGCCCTCACGGTTGTCGGAACGGATAAAGAATTCTGCATAAATGGCACTACGCCGAGCTATAATGACGTCTACTATCATGCAACCGAAACAGAGGCAGTAGCTACTGGTCTATGCCCGGGTGCGGTCTTGGCTCCTAGTGTTATTGGAGATTATAATTCAAATGCCGGAACGATTGCATATACATTTTCTAGAACATCTACCGGTGACGGCTCATTGGGATTAACGGTGCACGTAGGAGAAGCCTGGGATTCTGTAGATATTAGCTGGACGGCTCAAGCTGGAGCTCAGAACTATGAGGTGCAGACAAGGAATCCAACAGGCATTAACGACGATAGCTATTTCTATTATAGAGGTATAACAAATGGCAGTGGGGTTTGCTACAATAGTGGCTCTTATTGTGGGGCGGGCTATAGTGGCTTAATACCCTCTAGCACGACATCACTAAACTGGACATATACGGGCGCTGTCTTACCGGCCTCAACCGGCCAGACCTTCGAATACCGTGTTCGCTATAAGCTGCCGGATAACAGCTTTAGTGCCTGGGACACAGCCCAGCTTTCCTTCCCTATACATGCAGATACAGATGTTCCGGCAATATCAAACGTTAAAGTTATTCCTGCTACCGATTATTCTAATGTTGTTATTAGCTGGGATCAGGTGCCAAACTTCTCACCTAAAATGGGTCAAGTCTACTACGAACTTCAGACTCGTAATCCAACCGGAACTAATGATAATAGCTATTTCTATTATCGAGGAGTTACAGATGGTAGCGGAGTTTGCTACAACGGTGGCGCATACTGTGGAGCAGGATATAGCGGTGCAATTCCCTACACGACAACATCACGGACTTGGACGCACATAGGTGCGGCAGTTCCCGCTTCGGCTGGCCAAAACTTCGAATACAAAGTAAGGATTAGGGTAACGGGTGAACAGACTTATTATAGTGCTTGGTCGAATATTATTATCGCTTCGAATCCGGTACAGTCTAATTCTGATGTGCCTGCCATGCCTAATTACACTATTACGCCAGCCGGTGATTGGTCGAATGTTGTTATAGCATGGAGCCAAGTTTCAAACTTCGCTCCAAAGATGAACGAAGTTTACTATGAGCTTTCGTCGCGTAATCCATCTACTAGCGGCGACAATAGCTATTTCTTGTATCGTGGTATTACAAATGGTAGCGGAGTCTGCTACAGTGGCGCTGCATACTGTGGCGCTGGATATAGCGGCGCAATCCCTTACACGACAACATCACGGACTTGGACCTATACTGGTGCGGCAGTTCCCGCTAGTGTTGGCCAAACCTTTGAATATGAGATGAGAATAAGAATAACTGGTGAACAGACTTACTACAGTCCGTGGATTATAAAAACCCTCACCCATTAAAAACCTGAACTTTTTTGGTGATCTCACCGGGAAATCGGCTAAAGCCTCCTCCGCTTGTTTACGGAATGAGCAAGCTAATTCCGTTTCACTACGCTACGCCGAACCAGGATTACATTTTGCTGCGCAAAACAATCCGGGTTCAATTCTGCGCGTGAATTACCAAAATAAAATACCCATCGATTGATGAGTACTTTATTTTGGTGATCTCACCGGGAATCGAACCCGGATTGCCAGGATGAGAACCTGGCGTCCTAACCGTTAGACGATGAGACCAAATTTCGAGTGAAGCGAACTAAAAATGTGTTTACATATTTTTGTTCATTTCCGAGAAATTGAAGTCTCATATGGTCCGAAGGATCCATATGATGCTTCAGTTCATTATTTTGTGCATGAACTCAGATTACTTTAGCAAATAACAGTGGTAATGTCTAGTATCGACGAGAGTTTGATATTGTATATTAGTGTTATAATATCGATATGAATAATTATGCGTATATCGATGGGCAGAATTTATACCTAGGAACGACTGGAATTGAAAATCCTTGGCAGCTAGATTTAGCTAGATTTAGGATTTATCTTCGAGAAAAGTATAAAGTCGAAAAAGCATTTTATTATCTCGGTTATGTTCAGGAGGGTCAAAAAATCGAACAGTTATATGAGAATATTCAAAATGCTGGTTTTATATTGGTATTTAGACAGCATAATGCCGCTATGATTGGTCACAAAAAAGGAAATGTCGATTCTGATATTATATTTTCGATAATGAAGAGACTGTATGTACGAGAAAAATTTGGCAAAATTATACTAGTATCTGGAGATGGAGACTACAAGATGTTGATTGATTTTCTAATTAGTGTGAATAAACTAGAAAAAATTTTATTCCCTAACAGAAAATTCAGGTCTTCACTCTATAAGGAGATTGGTGCGCCTTTTTTTGCCTTTCTCGATGATAAAGATGTTAAGAAAAAAATTAAGTGGACTAATTCAAAACCTTCTAAAAAAGAAAAGAGCTCCTTAGGTAATTAGCCGTTCGGAACTCTTTTCGTCTTGATGTATAAATAATAACACAAGCGAGTCCCTGAGGCAACTCTCTATTGAGATTTTATAAAAAAGAAAAGAGCTCCTTAGGTATCTAGCCGCTTAGAACTCTTTTCGTATGTATAATTAAATTATAGCACAAAATGTAAAATAATGCAATGTCTAGACTTGGTCGAGCCCATGGATGACTTCTATGAGCTTCTTTGGGGTGATCTCGGCTTTGATGAGGTAGGCGTCGGCGTGTTGTTGCATCTCGGCGCGGGATTTGTCGTCCTGTTCGAAGTTGGTTAGGACAATAACTTTGGTGTTTGGTATCAGGTCTTCTTTGCCGCCACGAAGTGCTGTGAGTATCTCTGTCCCCCGCTTCTCTGGTAACATGACATCTAGTAATATCAGGTCGTAAGACTTGTTACGGGCGGTTATGAGGCCATCGTTGCCGTCTACTACCCAATCAACCGAATAGCCGGCTTTCATGAGGCTACGAACATACATTTCACCGATAAAACGATCGTCCTCGATAACTAAGATTGTCTTGATAGGCATAAGCACATTATATCAGTTTTTAGCCGCGATACATATCGTGATTCTTGATCCAGCCCTTGCCTTGGCTGATGACGGCTTCATTGCTGTTGCCGCTAGCTTGGAGTTT
>JBBRXL010000002.1:0-31104 GCA_038248455.1 Saccharimonadales bacterium (SeqCode) | reverse complement strand
GGTGTTTTAGCTGAAGCTAAAGCCGTTATGCGTTTTGAGAAACCAATTAGCAAGACTGAACGTCGTAAAAAAGCTATTATTCGCAAAGCACGAAAAGCTGACAAGCTAGATAAAACTCGACTAGGACTTCGATAGGTGTCTTTAAAAGACACAATCAATAACGATCTTAAAACCGCTCTTTTGGGCGGTAATCGTTTTCGTGGGGAAGTTTTGCGAGGACTCAAGGCTGCGGTATTGAACGAAGAAGTAGCCAAGGGCGTTCGTGACACTGGACTTGAAGATACTGCAATCGAGCAAGTAATTGCTCGCGAAGTAAAGAAACGAAACGAAAGTGCCAATATCTATGATGGCGCTGGTCGTCCCGAGCTTTCTGAAAATGAACGAGCCGAGGCCGCTATTTTGAGCGAATATTTACCTGCACAAGTTAGTGAAGATGATATTCAGCTGGCAATTGATGAGGCTATAGCAGAACTTGGCGCTGAAAGTATGGCGGCAATGGGACAAGTGATAGGTGCCGTCAAGGCAAAGTTTGGCAACTCGGCCGACGGTTCAACTGTAGCCAGACTTGTAAAAAACGCGTTACAATAAAACAAAAAGGAGAATTGATATGATTATATTCTTTGGTCCAGCTGGTTCTGGAAAAAGTCTACAAGGTCAGATATTGGCTGCCCGTGAGGGTTGGCGGTGGTTGAGTACTGGGCAACTTTTGCGTGATACGCATGATCCTGAACTGGCGGCAGTTATGCATGAAGGTAAGTTAATTGAGCCAAATGTGGTGAATAATATAGTACAGGGCGCTCTACTGAAGGCTAAAGACATAGATAAGGTCGTATTGGATGGTTTTCCACGTATGATCGAACAGGCCGCATGGCTGGTTGATTCGCAGCCCGAACACGGTCGTTCAATAACCGCAGTGATTGTGCTAGAAGTAGATAAAGATATCTTGATAAAGAGGCTATCCCTACGTGGTCGTGCCGATGATCAAACTGAAGCTATAGAAAGTCGCTTGGATATTTACAAACAAGAAACTGATCCAATATTGCAGTACTTTAATGACCAGGGGATCAAGATTATTTATCTGGATGGTTCGGGTAGTGTTGGAGAGATTCATGACAACATAATGACGAAACTTAGTGAGGCTGGGGCGTTATGAGTCAGCCGGTGAAAACAGTCGCCGAACTACGGGCTATGCGCGAATGTGGCAAGAAACTTGCCGTGATTTTAAATGATTTGAAAAGTTTTGTTCAACCCGGTATGAGTGAACTATCTATCGACAAATGGGTCGGAGAACAGATAAAGTCACACGGTGCAGTCGCTACGTATAAGACTAGTGAAGTTAATTTTCCGGGAAATATTTGTATATCGGTCAATGATCAGATTGTTCATAGTATACCGACTGACTATGTACTGCAAAAAGGCGATTTGGTAAGTTTTGACCTAGTTATTGCCTACAAAAATATGAAAACCGACAGCGCTTTTTCGATGGTAGTTGGTGGCGAAGCTTCGGGCGCAGTCAAACACTTACTTAGAAATACTGAGAGAAGCTTGTATGCGGGTATCGATGCTATAAAAGGTCATGGTACGTACACAGGAGATATAGGTGCGGCTGTAGAAAAGGTCTTGTCTGACGGTAAGTTAGGAATTGTAAGAGAATTAGTAGGTCACGGCGTGGGTCACGAGATGCACCAAGCTCCAGAAGTTCCAAATTGGGGCAAAAAGGGAAGCGGAATACTACTTGCTAGCGGCGATACTATCGCTATAGAGCCAATGGCCACACTCGGGAGCGAGAGGATCAAGACAGATGATGACGGTTGGACTATTAGTACGCGCGACGGCAGCTTGTCGGCGCATTTTGAGCATACGGTACTGGTTACCGAAGATGGTGTTGAAGTTTTAACTCAGCTTTGATTAGCTACTAAGAGCAAACGGTGAGAATGAGGGCGAGAGGTAAGAAAACGGTGAATTTCTTTGCAACTTTAGCCTTAAGCTATATACTAATAACATGCAAGAAAATTCTCGATATGCCGTAGGCATTGATGTAGGCACAACAATGGTTCGTTGTTTGGTTGCTCATATCGATTCCAGTAATGGCAGTTTAACAATAGTAGGTTCGGGTAGTGCTCCAAATACTGGTATGCGTAAAGGTACGGTTGTAAACTTGACTGGTCCAGCTCAGGCAATAGACGACGCCCTGGGTGAAGCAGAGCGCATGAGCGGCTATCAGGTAAATGAAGCGACGATTAGTATCAACGGTACGCATATTGTGTGTAGTAACGCCGATGGCATGATTGCGGTTGGTTCGGCCGATCATACTATTTCTTTTGACGATATTCATAGAATAGAAGAAGTGGCGACGACCGGAAAAGTTCCAGCCAATCGAGAAATATTAGACGTTGTACCTCATGCCTACAAGCTTGATGGACAAGATAATATCAAAGATCCGATTGGAATGACGGGAACACGCCTAGAGGTCAATGCACATGTTGTTTCGGCACTTATTCCACATCTAACAAATCTGCAAAAATCGACTGAAACTGCCAAGGTCGTTCCTAGAAATATTGTTGTAGCCGGAATTGCCGCAGCTAGGGCTGTCTTGACCGAGCAGCAACTTGAAAACGGCGTTGCATTGATTGATATTGGTGGGGCTACTACTAACATTGCTATATATGAAGAGGGTGATCTGCAGTACGCGGCCGTTTTGCCCTACGGCGGTATTAATATCACAAATGACCTAGCTATTGGCCTAAAAACAGATCCAGAAATAGCCGAGAAGGTTAAAATTGAACACGCTTCGGCTGTTCATAGAAGCCAAAACTCTGGCATAAGCCTAAAGCACGACGACGAGATAATAAGTTTTCAGACAAATGATATCGATGAGATAGTTGAAGCTCGTTTGGAAGAGATATTTGAAGCAATTCAGTATGAATTTAAGCGTGCTGGCCGCGCAGGTAAGCTACCTGGTGGCGTTGTACTGACTGGTGGCACTGCAAATCTTAAAGACATCTCTGAATATGCAAAACATGCGTTGGGACTGGCTGCAAGAGTCGGCAAGACGAGTGGTTACGCCGGAGTTGTCGATAATATCAAACAGCCAGAATTTGCGACTGTCGTTGGATTGATGCTGATTGATTCTGATTCAAATGACTCACGCAAATCTTCTAAAAATAAAATGTCTGACTCATTTCAAAAGACCGGTGGTCTCGTGAGTAAATTTATTAATCGTTTCAGGGCATAGTAATTTTATTTGGAGAAGTGTTATACTAACTATTGAATACAATATTGGGAGATGATAGACAATGCCAGAAGTAATACCAACTGATATACAAACTTTTGCGAGTATCAAGGTCGTCGGAGTCGGCGGTGCCGGTGGTTCGGCCGTAAATCGTATGAAAGAAGCCGGCTTAACTGGTGTGCAATTTATTGCTATGAATACCGATGCTCAAGCTTTGCATAATTCTAAGGCAGACGTGAAGATCCATCTAGGACATTCCGTAACAGGCGGGCTAGGTGCGGGCGCAAATCCAAGTGTTGGAGAATCAGCTGCCAATGAGTCACGCGATGCTATTCGTGAGTCTATTGAAGGTGCTGATATGATATTTGTTACTATTGGTGCTGGTGGTGGTACTGGAAGCGGTGCAGGTTACGTTGTAGCTGAGATTGCTCGCGAACTTGGTATATTGGTCGTCGGAGTAGCAACGAAGCCGTTTAGCTTCGAGGGTGAAAAACGTCGTCAAAACGCCGAATGGGCGATTGCTCAGTTGGGGCGACATGTAGATACGCTTATTACTATTCCAAATGATCGTTTACTTCAAACTATCGACCGACGCACTCCTCTACTGGAGACTTTCAAGATTGCTGATGACGTTCTTCGTCAGGGCGTGCAAGGAATTTCCGAACTAATTACAGAACACGGTCTTATTAACCTCGACTTTGCCGACGTCAAGGCAATTATGAGCAACGCTGGTTCAGCCCTTATGGGAATTGGGCGTGCAAGTGGTGATAACCGCGCTTCTCAGGCTGCTCAACAGGCTATCGAGTCACCGCTTATCGAAGTATCTATTGACGGCGCCAAGGGTGTTCTATTCAATGTAACGGGTGGATATGACATGAGTATGAGCGAGATCCAAGAAGCTGCCGAGATTATCACTAGTGCCGTTTCTCCAGACGCCAACATAATATTTGGTGCAACACTCAAGCCAGATCTTGAAGATGAGCTTATCATAACAGTTATAGCAACTGGTTTTGACTCAGCCTATTTCCACCAAGAAGAGCCGGTAGTTAAGACCGAACAATCAAGTTTTAGTGACGAAAGCGTTAAAGATATCGACTTAAATCTTGATCAGACAGATTCTCATAACGAGTTTAACTCAGAGACTAATAATGATATTTGGAATCAACCAGACGAAAAAGAAGATGAGTCAGATACTCCGGCGTTTCTAAGGCGACGCAAGAAGAACAAGAAATCTAACGACAAGGAAGACTAGTCCATGGCGCAAATGAATATTGGCGATAGCCGAGTTATTGAATCTCGTGAAGTGGGCGATGGCGTGACTATACGACGAAGGCGAGAGTCGTCAGACGGTGTACGTTTTACAACATATGAAAGAATTGAAAAACCGAATCTTGCTGTTATCAAAAAGGACGGTAAAAGAGAACTTTTTGACCGAGATAAACTAGCCACAGCTATTAAGCGTTCGGTTGGAAAGTTTTTCTCCTCGGAAGTCGAAGTCGAAGAGATGATAGGTGTTATCGAGGACGCTCTTTATAGCATCGGCGACAACGAGATAACTTCAAAGCAGATTGGCGACAAGGTGCTAGACGAGCTTGCGTCGAGAAATGAAGTAGCCTATGTCCGTTTTGCGAGTGTTTATCACGAATTCAAAACACTTGATGACTTCGTCAAGATCCTCGAGCAAAAACGTAAAAGCAAACAAGAGAAATAAGCGATGAAAGTGGTGGTTGTATTTCGAGACAACACCGATTATGCCCGGGATGTTTTGACTTTTTTGCGTGATTTTGAGCATCAAACTGGTCGCAAACTCGAGACCGAAGACCCAGATGACCTGCAGGGTGAAATGTTTTGTCGCGCCTACGATATTGTCGAATATCCGACAGTTATCGCTATAGCAGATAACGGTGTGATGCAAAATACCTGGCGAGGCCTGCCGTTGCCAACGATTAGTGAAGTTAGTTACTACTCGTAGCTTTGCAATATAAACTCGCATAGGTTAAAATTATAGTAACGTTTCGCCCTAGGCGAATGAGTGGCTATCAACCACGAAGTTGCTCGGAAGAAATCGTAAGTTACGAAATTAGACCCGACGAGATTGGCGCGACAAGACCAAACAATTAAGAGCCAAAAAGAATCACTTCTTTTGGAAGCCAGATGGAACCGTCCGACAAGGACTCTGGCGTCTAAGAGAAGTGGTTTTTATTAATTTAAGGAGTAGTATGAAATTTAAAGCAAATAGTCGCAGACGCGCGCTCGAATATGAAAAAGATTTAGTTCAGTATTGGAAAACCAATAAAACTTTCGAGAAATCTATCGAAAATCGTTCTGCCGAAAATGCTTATGTTTTTTATGACGGTCCACCGTTTATTAGTGGCGTACCTCATCATGGGACATTGCTCAGTTCTATAGTAAAAGATGCCGTGCCTCGCTATCAGACTATGAAGGGACGCAGAGTTGAGCGTGTTTGGGGTTGGGATGCACACGGTTTGCCCGCAGAACGCTATACGGAGAAGAAGCTGGGCATTAACTCGCGCCAAGAAGTGATCGAATATGGAATTGAAAAATACATACTAGCAACTCGCGACAACATGCTCGAGACAAGTAGTCTGTGGGAAGATACGGTCGATCGAATCGGACGATGGGTAGATTTCAAAGGTGCTTACAAAACCATGGACAAAGATTACATGGAAAGTATTTGGTGGGCGTTTAAAGAGCTGTACGAAAAGGGAAAGATATACGAAGGCGAGAAGGTTTTGATGTATTGTACGCTTGACGCGACGCCATTGTCTAAAGCCGAAGTCACAATGGACGCCGGTGCTTACCAGGACGTGACTGACCCGAGTGTGTATGTAAAATTTAAGCTTGAAGATGGGCGTTATGCGCTTGCGTGGACGACGACACCCTGGACTTTGCCTGCAAATACAGCACTCGCAGTGAATCCCGATGTTGATTATATCGAACTGGAATCATCTAATGGCGAACACTATATTGTGGCATTCGACTTATCCGCCGCTATACTTACTATTTCTGATGATGAGGATAATTTACGCGCAGTTGGTGATAAATTTAAAGGTAGCGAATTAGTAGGTTTGAAATATGAACCTCTCATAACTATACCTGAAGAGATGGGCTACATATCAATTGGAAAAAAAGATGAAAAAGTAGGTGATGAGATACGGCAAAATGTTGCGCTTGTTTCGGATATTTATACAATCCAAGCAGCTAGCTACGTTGAGACAGAAGCAGGTACTGGTATTGTGCATATTGCTCCAACATATGGCGAAGAAGATTACGATCTCGCAAAACGTAATAATATTCCAGGTCTCCATGTAGTTGATGAAAACGGTTTTTATTATGAGCCGATGGCAGAAAAAATATATAGTTTCATGCCATGGCGCGGTTCCAGTGCTCCTCTTAATGTATGGGAGAGTAATAAAGATCTCGCAAAGGCCTTAAAGAAAGCGGGAATTGTGTGGAAGATAACTTATATAACACATAGCTATCCACACTGTCATCGTTGTGGTACGAAGCTGATGTACCGAGCGCATCCGAGCTGGTTTATGGACGTCGATGGTCAGCGCACGCAGATGCTCGAGCAAAACGGTGATATTAATTGGTTTCCTGCGCACGTTAAGCACGGTCGTTTTGAAAAAACCGTTGAGCAGGCGCCGGATTGGAATATTTCTCGTGATCGTTTCTGGGCAACGGCTATGCCTGTTTGGAAAACGGAAAGTGGCAAAGTTAAGGTGGTGGGTAGTTACGCCGAGTTGAAAGAACTAAGTGGAGTGGAGTTAGAAGATTATCACCGCCCTTGGATTGACGACGTGACGTTTGAAATTGACGGCGAGACATACACTAGAATCGACAAAGTGATGGATAGTTGGTTTGAGGCCGGCAGTATGCCTTTTGCCCAGTTCCATTATCCGTTCGAGAATAAAGAGAAGTTCGAGGCTAATTTCCCGGGTGATTTCATTGTCGAATACATCGGGCAGGTGAGAGCTTGGTTCTACTATATGCACGCCATGAGTGTGGCGCTTTTTGGTGAAAATTCTTTCAAAAACGTAATTGTAACTGGTAACGTGGCCGGAAACGACGGTCGCAAGATGAGCAAAAGCTATGGTAATTACACTGATCCAAACGAGCTGATGGATAAGTTTAGTGCCGATAGCTTGCGTTTCTTGTTACTGCAGTCACCATTACTTAATGGTGAAGATTTCGTGCTTCAAGATAAAGAAGTTGGTGATGTGGCCAGAAAACTTACGATGATCTGGAATATGTACGATTTCTTTACTATGTATGCCGAAGTTGACGAGTGGGAGTTTGATCCGAGTCATCCATTTGCGCTCGCACCTAGTGACGTATCGAACCCGCTCGACAAATGGATAATTTCGCGTTTACATCAGTTGAACAAAGAGGTGACCGACAATATGGACGCTTACAATATTCCAAATGCGCTAAGTCCAATATTGCCGTTCATTGAGGATGCTTCTAACTGGTACGTGAGACGTAGTCGACGACGCTTCTGGAAGAGTGAAGATGACGGTGACAAGTCGGAAGCTTACCGCACATTGCACTATGTACTACTGAAACTTTCGGTGATATTGGCGCCGTTTACACCATTTCTTGCCGAAGAATTGTATCAGAAGCTAGGTGGTGGAAATGAATCTGTTCACCTGCTGGACTGGCCGACAAACTACTCAGTAGATGAGTTGGTGATGAACGATATGGAGCTAGTTCGTGAGTATGTGAACCAAGGACTTAGTATTCGTGCGAAGGCCGGAGTAAAAGTTCGTCAACCAGTGGCTAGTATGACAGTTCCGACTTTAGGTAAGTTCGTTGATTTTGAATCTATCTTAATCGATGAGCTGAATGTCAAGAAAGTTATAGTCGGTGACGAGTTTGCGCTTGACCTAGAGCTAACACCGGAGTTAAAGCGCGAAGGCTTGATGCGTGAAGTCATCCGAATAGTTCAAAATGCTCGTAAATCAGCTGGCTTGAATGTTGATGATAGGATAAAACTAGGACTGGTGGCGGCAGGTAACGAGCTTAGTATGGCTATCGACGCGCATCGGGATGAGATTATGCGTGAAACTCTGGCAGTTGAACTTACAGAGGACGAATTTACCTATAGCGAAGAGTCGACGGTGGAAGGCCAGAGTCTCAAGCTATCACTTGAAAAAGCTTAGATTGACAAAATCATTACTTTATGCTACAATGGAAGCATAAAGTAAAGAAATAAACATGTCAGTACTAAAATATTTACAATTTCAACCAATCGACCCCTCATCTGATCAAGATGAGATTGATGAGAATCACAGGATTCACCAGGATTTAGATTTGAATGAAAATATAGACGAAGATAGCCTAGAGGCTTTTTGGAGTCAAGTCGAAAATGATATCGAAAACGACCCCGAGTGGTTTAACTTTGCCAGCAAATAGATTGTATAATTGATTAGATGTATATAACCGACGAAGAGTTCGACCAACTAATTAGTAAAGCTATGGATGAGTTGCCTCAGAAATATATCAAGGGGTTAGATAATGTAGCTATACTCTACGATGATGAGCCGACTGATTATCAGCGCCAGAAGTCGAAGCTGCAAGACGGAAGCCTACTACTTGGACTGTACGAAGGTGTTCCGATGACTAAAAGAGGGGCAGGCTATAACTTGGTTTTGCCAGATAAGATTACTCTGTTTAAAAATCCAATATTGGCTATAACTCGCACCCCCGAACAATTATTCGAACAGATAAAGCGAACTTTGTGGCATGAAATTGCCCACTTCTATGGCTTGAATCACGATGACATCCATAAAATAACACGTAATTAATAATTCTTTTTTTGCTTAATAGTTGTATAATAATAAATACAACCAATAAAGGAGGATGTAGTGAAAGCATTAAGCACAACAGCATTAGTACTAGTAATTATTGGAGGTCTTAACTGGGGACTAGTCGGACTATTCGACTACAATCTAGTTGACTCACTCTTCGGGCAAGGATCTGCTCTAGCGAGGACTGTATATGTTCTCGTAGGTCTAGCCGCGCTATACAGCATAGTACCAATGGTACAAAAACAAGAGGACTAACCAAAGTTTTCTTACAAAAAACACGGCAGAATAGTATCTGCCGTGTTTTGATTTTACGATTATATAATTTATCAATTATATAGATATCGAATGTACGATTCCGGCTTAGTATAAACCTAGCGGTTTTATTAACGTAAGTGATATAATATGCCTATTGTGACAGCAGTAATCCGTAAGAAGAATATAACTCTACATAAAACTATACGCCATCATACGAAGCATATATTTGTGCCGCACAAAGGCAACCAATATCGGCCTCATCTAATAAGGTTGAGAGGCCTAGTATCAGTCGCCGTTTTGATAGTTGTAATTCAACTTGGTTACAACTTAGCGACAACTGGTAAATTAGCAATTCTTGGACGTGAATCAAATGTTACGGTGAATGGTTTGTTGGAAGATACTAACAATGAAAGAATTAAGGCGGGTTTGAGTGGTTTAGAAGTTTCCGATTCTCTCAATCAAGCCGCCTTTAGTAAGGCTAATGATATGTTTACTAATAATTATTGGGCGCATGAGTCACCGACTGGCGTAACGCCCTGGAGCTGGCTTGCAAAGGTGGGGTATAGTTACGATATGGCCGGTGAGAACTTAGCAAAGAACTACCCCGATAATGACAGTACTGTAGCTGCTTGGATGGCCTCGCCGACACACAAAGCAAATGTTCTGGGAGATAAATATACTCAAGTGGGTTTTGCTGTAGTTGACGGAATTTTGGAAGGCAAGAACACTACTTTGGTAGTTGCTTATTATGGATTACCGGCGGTTAAGGCGCTGGCAGTTGCTGGAAATAGAGATCAAGCTAAGCCTTTATATAATGAAGGTACTATAAATAGCAACACGGGCAATCCGCTCACTTATTTTGGTAGTGCTTTGCAGTCTATGAACCCTGCTACACTAGGAACCTTGGCTATTTTAACAGTAATAGCCGTTGTATCGGCCGCGGCGCATCACTTTAGGTATCTATTACCAAAGAAGATAAAGAAGAGTTGGAAGGTGCATCACGGGGCTTACACTTTGGCTGGCGTAGGTGTAGTCATCGTTACGATAGTTTTATCAGTAGGCGGCGGTCAGATATAGAAGTACTACTTACGTGACTTTACATATAGTCCTATCTCTGTTACAATTGAAAACTGATTATTAAACAAAAGGAATCATAATGTCAAAAGCAGTCGTTAAGATCGGTGGCAAACAATTTATTGTTACCGAAAAAGAGACCCTCCTGGTGGACCTCCTCCCGGAAGGAACTAAAGAGCTCACTCTAGACGCACTGTTGGTTATTGATGGTGAAAATGTCGCTATCGGAACGCCAACCGTCAAAGGTGTTGTAGTAACAGCTAAGGTTATAGATGACCTAGTGAAAGGCGAGAAAATTCGCGTCATTCGCTACAAATCTAAAAAGCGTGTTCACAAAGAAAACGGTCATCGCCAAAAGTACTCAAAGATAGAAATAACTTCTATCAAATAATATAAAAATCTCCGCCTAGCGCGGAGATTTTTATATACGCTCATGTTATAATGAAGCAAAAGAGATGAGGGAAACTAACACGTGGCTATCGTAATTTCGGTAACAAATCAAAAAGGGGGCGTCGGTAAAACGACTACGGCTGTTAACTTGGCGTATTATTTGTCTAAACTTGGCAAGAAGACGCTGCTGATTGACTTCGACCCACAAGGTAATGCTTCAAGTGGTCTTGGTATAGACAAGCAGTCGCTTGAGTATACTATGGCAGATGTTGTATTAGAAACAACAACTCTCGACAAGGTAATAAACGAAACAAAATACAAGAACTTATTTATAGCTTGCGCAACACCGGTACTGGCAAATACAGAAGTCCAACTTGCTCAAGCCGATAAAAAATTCTCAAAGCTTAAAAATGCCATAGATTCAGTTGCAAAGGACTACGACATAATTATCATTGACAGCCCACCGAGCCTCAGCCTATTAACCGTTAATGGTCTAATTGCTGCAAATTATGTGCTACTTCCGGTTCAGGTAGAGTTCTATGCATTAGAAGGCTTGGGCCAGTTGCTTGAGACTATGAAGTTGGTCCGTAAGGCTATGAATCCGGCCTTGGAGCTACTGGGTGTATTGCCTACAATGGTTGATTCACGTACGACACTTAGTGGTCAGGTTCACGATGAAATCAAGAAGCACTTTCCTGGTAAAGTATTCAAATCAACAATTCCACGTAACATACGCCTTGCTGAGGCACCAAGTCACGGATTGCCTGTTGGCGTTTATGATAAGTTTTCAAAAGGTGCTAGGGCCTATAAAAATCTAGCCAAGGAGGTGATTGATCGTGTCGGCATCTAAAAAAGGTTTAGGTAGAGGGTTTGAGTCACTAATACCAATTGAGTTATTGGACGAGTCCTTCGATCCGACTGCTAGTCAAGACGAGCAAGTTAGTGAATTGCGCCAAATAAAGATTACAGAAATAGTAGCTGACCCAGATCAGCCTCGTAGAGTTTTTGATGAAGCAGCTCTTGAGGATCTAGCAGATTCAATACGTGAGCACGGCATACTGCAACCTATTGTTGTCACGCCGAAAGGTAAAGGATATCAGATTGTTGCCGGAGAGCGCCGCTACAGAGCCTCGATAATGGCTAATATTACCAAGATACCAGCTTTGGTCCGAACGTTGAGTGGTCAACATAAGCTAGAATTATCTTTGATAGAGAATATTCAGAGACAAGATTTAAATATTATCGAAACAGCCACCGCGTACTTGAAACTTCGAGATCAATTCAATCTGACGCTTGAACAAATAGGCAAACGGGTCGGTAAGAAATCAATTAGCGCCGTGAGTAATACGATACGACTACTCAAGTTACCAAAAGTAGCCATTGTTGCGCTGTCTGAAGGTAAAGTTACCGAGGGACAGGTTAGGCCACTGATTGGCTTAGACGATGCCATGGTTGAAATTATATTGTCGAAGATTATAAATGACGGCTGGACCTCGCGTCAAACTGAGTATTATATAGCACAGTTAAAAGACAGTGGTGATAGTAAGTTGGCCGAAAAGAAGAGCCAAGCCAAACAGCCGTCATACAAAACAGAAGTTGAGCAATTGACCAAGAAATTTGCCACTGATGTGCGCGTTAAGCCCGGTAGCCGTGGGGCTGGTCAGATTATTATTCGTTACAAAAATAACGACGATTTTCAAAGAATCAAAAAAATCCTATATTAGAATGATCGAATCTTATCGAATGGATACAATCTGATACTGACTGGTCCAATGACGTCATAGAGCGGGATAGTGCCTAATCCGTTTCGTGAATCAAGCGAGTAATTACCTTGACGGTGGTCACCAGATACGAATAATTCGCCGTCAGGAACAATTTCATCGATAGCACCGGATGTTGGTATGCCTGGTTCACCGTGATTGGCGTCATCTGGGTTAAATCCTTTTGGATTTGCTTGGTTAAACACCGTGTATTGTCCATCTTTTAAGAGGACTCTTTCGCCTGAAAAAGCGATGACCCGCTTGACTATATATTCGTCATTCATACTTGCGCTAAATAATGGATTTTTGAACACAATAATTTGACCACGGTCTGGTACGTAGGATTTATTCTGGAGGTGTGCCCAAGTTACTGGCAGGCGATTGACGACTAGTCGGTCATTGGTAAATAGGGTAGATTCCATACTTGGTCCAACAACGCTAAAACTTCTAAATATAAATGTATTTATTAGTAATGTGCCTATTAGAACTAGCAAGACAAATATTGATATATTTATCATATCTTTGAAAATAGGGTGTCTAGATATATAGGAAGGTTTCATGCTTTTACTACTATACACGTAAAAAAGCATAAACGATAGGCGTTTTAAGGTTTAAAACTAACCAAAAATTAGGTATACTGGTATGAGTATTTATGAATAAACAAAGATCGACAATCGACGGTTTCGTACCGCGAAAAGCAGGTAGCAACCTAGGAGATCAGCATCAAAAAGGTGCTGACTCACGAGTCAAACCCATTGATAGGTCGCTACATACTAATTCTGGTTCTGTTACACCACTTGGAACACCACGAGCTGATAAAATCGTCGGCCGAATAGACATAGATGAGTCATTGCGTGAAATTGATGACGGCCAGTCTTTTAGTAATCGACCCCGCTTGGATAGAAAAGTCATCGGATCAAAAGTGCGACGTCCGATAGGTAGAATCAAGAAGTTCTTTAGGGTCTTTATTGTTTTGTTATTAATAGCAATAGTTGGTATTGGTGGTTATATGGGCTATAAGTTTGTAATGGCCGGAGGTAGTATATTTAACGGTAATATACTAGATATTATTAACAACCAGCCCCTCAAGCAAGATAGTAATGGACGAAGTAATTTCTTATTACTCGGTACATCAGAGGATGATCCTGGGCATGGCGGGGCATTTTTGACGGACTCGATGATGGTTGTTAGTATTGATCAGAAGAAAAAGAATGTATTTATGTTTAGTATCCCTCGTGATCTTTACGTAGAGTACGGCATGGCTTGTAATAGCGGTTATTCTGGCAAAATAAACGAATATTTCAACTGTGTAAACGATGACTATACTTCTAAAGAGGCCGAACAGGATAGATTATCTAAAACTCAGGCTTTTGTTGGCGATATATTTGGCATGGATATACAATATGGTGTTCATGTAAATAACACTGTAATCAAAGATGGTGTTGACGCTGTTGGCGGTGTAGACGTCGATATACAGGGCAGTAACGGCGACTCTGGAATATTAGACCGTAACTTTGACTGGCGTTGTAAGTACACTTGTTACTTGGTTAAATATGACAATGGTGTACATCATTTGGACGGCGAACATGCTTTGTTTTTGGCTATGGCCAGGGGAGATATAGCTCCAACATATGGACTATCTAACTCCAACTTTGACCGAGAGAAGAATCAGCAGAAGATAATTATTGCTCTAAAAGAAAAAGCTACATCTACCGGAACGCTAACTAATCTTGGCAAGGTAACTAGCTTGATCGACGCACTTGGCGACAACCTTCGAACGAACATCGAAGTTAAAGAAATTCGAACTATTATGTCGGTCGCCCAAGACGTCAAAACCGAAAGTATTAAGACTATCAGTTTGTTTGATGCTGAAAATAGGGTAGTAAAAACAGGAAACTATAACGGAGCGAGCGTTGTAATGCCAGCGGCTGGTATATTTGATTACAGTGAGATTCAGGATTATTTAAAACAGAAACTATCCAGTGATCCGTTGGTTCTTGAAGATGCTAGCGTGTTGGTTCTGAATGGTTCTGGTGTGGTCGGCGCGGCGCAAACAGTAGCAGAGAAAATAGAAGCAGCGAAACTAAAAATTTTTGACATTGATAACGCTCCGGGCTCAGATTATGCGACATCGACTATTTACGTAATCGATACCACAAAAACCCTGACGCTAGATAAACTAAAGGAACTATACCCAAATACAGACGTTAAGGTCGGTAGCGCACCGGGATTATCTGAAATTAGCGCAAGTCTTGTTTTTGTAGTAGGCTCTAACGTTGCCGTCAGTAACAACAACTAGCCGGCCCATGTTATAATTGAATAAATATGGAATTTTTAAAAAACGTCCGCCGAAAATCTTTTCTTAGTGAAGTCGTATACGTTTTATTAAACGTAGCACTAGCCATATCTATTGTAATCTTGATTCGGGTCACGCAGTCTCCCTGGCCGGCAATAGTTTTAGTACTACTTAGTAAATGGCGTGTTTTTGGAGTTCGTCCACGTTATTGGTTTGTGAACGTCCAAAGTAACCTAGTCGACTTTATAGTTAGTGTAAGTTTTGCTGTATTTTTGTACACAATATATAACGGCAACCCAACATCTGGTCAGGTTGCAATTGCTGTTGCGTTTATGTTGCTTTACATGGGATGGCTGCTGTATGTTAAGCCACGTTCTAAGAGGAAGTTTGTTATAGTTCAAGCTGGCATAGCTCTGTTTGTAGGTACGGCGGCATTATATATGTACTCATATGCTATACCGTCGTCTGTTGCGGTATTATTTATGTGGTTGATTGGTTATTCTGTGGCAAGGCACGCATTGTCATCATATAGCGAGGAAACTCACGTACTATTCATGAGTCAGGTTTGGGGATTAGTTATGGCTGAAATTGGATGGCTTGCTTACCACTGGACAGTAGCTTATCCGTTGTTCGGCTCTTTGGGGTTACTAGTACCAAGGGTTGCTCTAACGGTATTTTGTGCCGGATTTGTTGCTTTAAAAGCTTATGATTCTTATTATCACAATCAAAAAATAAGAGGAAACGACATAATTATGCCACTTCTTTTTGCCTTTGGAATAATCATTGTATTACCGCTCGTTTTGAACTTGCTTGGTTTTAGTGTAGCTCTTGGAGTTTAGATTTTTTGAAGTACTAGACAGAAATCTTCAGACTTATATTCTAGTAATTTGTATTTTTTAGCGTAATCGATTATTTTGCTGTGCTGTGATGGGTCGGCCTCGAGGACGATATATCCAGAGTGATCTAGTTTGTCGATTGATTGGTCGAGCAGTTTAAATATCAGAGCCAGTCCTTGCTGTTTGGCATACAGAGCTATAGATGGTTCGTGTCTAAGTTCGGGAGATAGAAATTCCCAATTATCATCAACATAGGGCAGGTTAGCTACAACTATATTGGCTTTAAACGGATAATCGGATAATAAGTCGCTTTTTAATGTCTTGATATTTGCTTTTAGAAGTTGTGAATTTATTTTGGCAATTCTAAGGGCTGGCTGGCTAATATCTATGAGTGTTACATCAAGCTCTGGACATTCGAGCTTGATTGTTATACCTATACATCCGCTACCTGTGCCGACATCTACCAGTCTAACTTTATCTGCGAGAAGTGAGCTTTGTGACACCAGCTCTTTGACGGAATCAATAATGGTTTCTGTCTCTGGGCGGGGTATTAGTGTCGAAGGTGTTACTTTAAAACTTCGTCCATAGAATTCTTTATGGCCGATTATATAGGCTATCGGTACACGGTCAAGACGAAGTCTCAGACGAGCATTTGCAACTTCTATATCTCTAGGTTCTAGCAATTCTTCTTGATGCGCGTGTAGGTAAGTGCGGTTTTTGCGTAGAGTATGAGCCAGGATTATTTCGGCGTCGAGAAGATGACTGTTGATACCAACAGCTTCTAGCTGCCTGGAAGCTTCAGCAATCCAGTGCTTAATTGCTGGCGCTAGCGGCTGCGAGTTCTCGTTCATAAGCCTGTAGATGCTCGATTATGTCTTCTATTGCGCCGTTCATGGCTTGTGGGATGCCACTACGGCTGTAGCCGATGCGGTGATCGGTGATACGGTCCTGGGGGAAGTTGTAGGTACGGATTTTTTCACTACGATCACCACTACCAATTAGATCGCGGCGTTCGGCGTCTAGTTTGGATCGCTCCTCGTCTATTTTGGCTTGCAGTAGGCGACTACGCAGTACGCTCATAGCCTTTTCTTTGTTTTTGAGTTGAGATTTCTCGTCCTGGTTGGTAACTACTAGACCGGTTGGTAGGTGAGTGATGCGAACGGCGCTATCGGTAGTGTTGACGGATTGTCCACCGTGGCCACCGGCGCGATAGACGTCGATTTTTAGATCATTTGGACCTATCTCAACGTCAGTTTCTCCGGCTTCGGGTAAAACGGCCACTGTGACTGTACTGGTGTGAATTCGTCCTTGGGATTCAGTCGATGGTACTCGTTGGACACGGTGGACGCCAGATTCGAATTTGAGCTGAGCGTATGGTGAGTCGCCTTTGATACTAAAAATTACTTCTTTGTATCCACCAGTATCGTTGGCACTTTCGCTGATCAGTTCGGTGCGTAGGCTATGAGTTTCACAATAACGTAGATACATGCGATATAGTTCGGCGGCAAATAAGCTAGCTTCGTCGCCGCCGGCACCAGCTCGGATCTCGACGATGACGTTTTTCTCATCATTGGGATCTTTTGGTGCGAGCATGATAAATAGCTGACTCTCGAGTTCTTCTAGGCGAGTTTCGATATCGCTAGTCTCGAGTTTGGCGAGCTCAGCTAGCTCGTCGTTACCACTAGACAACTCTTTGGCTTCAATCAGTTGGGCATCCAAGGTACGACGAAGTGTGGCTTTTTCTAGGATTAGGTCAAGTTCAGTGAATCGTTTGTTCTTGGCAGTATAGTCGGTGTCGGCGTAGGCGTCAGGGCGTGCCAGAAAATCACCAAGCAGTTGTTTCTCGGCTTGTAGTTCTTCGATGTTTAAACTAATCTTTGGCATTTCACTCCTTATTATTGCATATAAAAAGAGACTACGCGAGGTAGTCTCTTGATATAATTGTAGCTATTTTGAATCAGCGGCTTTTTTGGCCTTGACGGCGTTGGACTTCTTGGCCTTGCTAGCAAGAGCAGCCTTGCGCGCTTCGGCAGCGGCAAACTTAGCCTTGAAGCGGTCGACGCGACCTTCGGTGTCGATGATTTTCTCTTCACCGGTAAAGAACGGGTGAGAAGCGGAAGAGATGTGCATTTTTACGAGAGGGTATTCGTTGCCATCTTCCCATTTAATAGTTTCGTTGGTCTGCGCAGTTGACTTAGTCAAAAAAGCAAACCCAGCCACGTCATCGCTAAATACGACGGGACGGTATTCGGTTGGGTGTAAATTAGTTTTCATATCTGATGTATTGTATCTGTTTTTATGATTTTTGTCAAAGGGTATTAGTTCTTCTTTTATGACCAAAAGAAGCAAAAGTCATGGGGCGGCTTCAAAACCGCATCTTGGCAATCAAATTTACTTACTTGGAACACTGCGGAACTCCCTGTTGCATACATGCAACAGATCAAACAGTCCTCGTGTTGCCAGGTGAGTAAGCTTGATAGTCAAAACTGGGTTTTTGCAGATGCCCCAAACCCCATTGATCAAGATCACCCTCGGTTTAACGCTTATGTTAGGTAGGATTTATTCGTCATGATAGCATGAAACTAAGTTATGGCTGAAAATCTTCAATATTTTTTTGATGAGTCGGGTATAGGAATAGATGTTCCTTATGATATTTTTCATAGAGCAGCATTAGGTGACATGGATTTTATTGATGCCATAAAACTACCTCCGAGTCAAAAGGTTTTAGATATAGATGAGTCTGGAAAAGGTATTCGGTTGAGGCCGCGACTGAAGAGAATTGGGGCTATACAAGACCACGTAAAGAAGTCTACCAGAATTAAACAAGTTGCCCGAGTAATTAGCGGGGTATCTGTCAGTACTCCCACCGAGAGGCAAGACCCAATGCTTAATGTTTATATGAGTACTCATAGACTTCAGGATGGTACCCGACTACCTATGTATGCTGAAGTAAAAAGATCTACGGAAGATAATATTATCATGGGTCAGATCGCAACCGACTCGATGCGCAGAACAGCAAGAGAGCTTAAGTATTGTGGCGGAGATATATTAGATAGTATGGTATATGCTCAAGTTGATGATAACGGAGTGACATTAGAAACAAACCCATTGGCGTCTTCTAGTCTAGATACTGATGGCTCAGATTATGATAACGACAGCGAGACTATTAAAGTGTATGCTCATAATTTGTATAGCCATGAAATGCAACTTATTTGTTTGACTGGGTTGATAAGACTGGCGCATCCCTAGACACAACAGATGTAGTTTGTTATAATACGTCGGTAACAATTTATTAATGACACAGCCTACACGATAAATTCCCAAACCTTGGGAGTGTAGGCGAGGAAAAAGGAGTAAACATATGACGGTATCTGTAGATATCAAGGCTCTATTTGAGTCTGGGGTCCATTTCGGACACAAAACTAGTCGTTGGCACCCAAAAATGGCGCCATACATTCACAGTAAAAGGCAAGACAGCCACATTATCAATCTAGAAAAGACTGTTGAAGGTCTTGAGGTTGCGCTTCCATATATTACTAAGTTGGTAGCAGGTGGAAAACAAGTACTTTTTGTGGGTACAAAGAAGCACACGAAAGATATAATCAAATCTACTGCTGAATCACTTGGTCAGCCATACGTAACTGAGCGATGGCTTGGTGGTATATTGACTAACATCACAACTGTTGGACAGCAGGTCAAGAAGCTAAAAGATCTTGAAAAGAAGATGGCTACTGGTGACCTAGAAAAGCGTTATAACAAACTAGAAGTACAACGTTTCCAAGAGGAGATCGATGTATTAAACGCAAAATATAGCGGCATTAAAGATATGAGCGGCCAACCTGGCGTGTTATTTGTTATCGATGTTATCGGTGACGCTAACGCTATCAAAGAAGCAAAGACTTTGGGTATCCCAGTAGTTGCCATCGTAGACACAAACGCCGATCCATCATTGGTTGATTATGTGATCCCTGGTAACGACGACGCCATCAAAGGTGTTCAGCTACTACTAGATTACGTATCAGCTGCTGTTCGCGAAGGTCTAGGCGCAGTAAAAAAACCAGTTGAAACAAAGGAGTAGGGGTATGGCAATTTCGATTGATGACATCAAGAAGTTAAAAGAACTTTCAGGTATCGGTTTAACAGACGCCAAGGCGGCACTTGTTGAGGCTGATGGCGATTTTGACAAGGCACTAGCTGCTCTTCGCAAAAAAGGTCTAACAAAAGCTGAGAAAAAAGGCGATCGTGAAGCCCGCGAAGGTGTAATCGATAGCTATGTTCACGGTGGACGCATAGGTGTAGTCGTAGAAGTAAACTGTGAGACAGATTTCGTAGCGCGTCTTGATACTTTCAAGACATTTGCTCATGAGATTGCTCTTCAGATTGCGGCTATGGCACCAATCTATGTATCTGAGGCCGAGATTCCAGCTGATGAACTAGAGCGTGTCAAAAAAGAGATTAGCGAAAAGGCTGTTGCCGACGGCAAGCCAGCTGATATGATTGATAAAATCGTAGAAGGTCAAATCAAGAAGCACTTTGAAGAGAAAGTCCTACTCAGCCAGACTTATATCAAGAACGATAAGCAAACAGTTGCTGATTTTCTAAAAGAGAATATAGCGATTATTGGCGAGAATTTGATTATTCGCCAATTCAAGCGTATCGAACTTGGCGTAACTGAATAAGGATTGCCGAAAATAACAAAATCACCCTAAACCAGGGTGATTTTTGGTATAATCAATATATACAAGAAAAGAGGGATATGTTTGATACTAAACCATACGAAGAAAAATTTGAACTAGCTTTAGTCCATTTTGAAGATGAATTAAAAAAAGTTAGAACTGGGCGGGCTCATCCTGGACAGCTCGACGGTATAAAAGTTGAGGTGTATGGAAGTATGATGCCGCTCAATCAGATATCTAATATTACGGCTCCCGAGGCTCAGCTGCTACAGATTACTCCATTTGACCCGAGTAATATCCAAGCAATCTCAGCGGCTATTCGTAACGATCAGAGCTTAGGGTTTAACCCAAGCGATGACGGACGATTGATTCGCGTACCCGTGCCGGCACTCACCGAAGATCGTCGCAAGATGCTTGTCAAGCAAGCATCAGAAAAAGTTGAAGAGACTCGTATCGCCCTTCGAAATATTCGCCAAGATGCCCTAAAAGAGGCTAAGCGCAAGAAAGAAGCTAAGGAGCTATCGGAAGATGATGTGAAACGTGTTGAAAAAGGTATCGACGACGATATGGCTACATATAACGCCAAAATTGACGAAGTATTCAAGCTAAAAGAGAAAGATATACTGACGATCTAATGACTGACAGAATGATACCGAAGCACATCGGTTATATTATTGACGGTAATCGACGATGGGCCAAGCAACACGGTCTGCCTACTTATGAGGGCCACTTAGCCGGCTACAACGCTATACATGAGGTTGCAAAAGCATCTTTTGATGCCGGTGTAGAATACGTATCGGCTTATATATTTAGTACCGAGAACTGGAAGCGTAGTGAGAGTGAAGTAAATAAACTTATGGGGCTCGTGTTGAGGCTTTTGAAGTCTGATTTGCATATTTTTAACGATAATAATATCAAACTATTGGTATTGGGTTCACCCGATAAAGTCGATCAAGCTATTTTAACTGCAATCCAAGATGCTGAAGCCCAAACTGCCGGCAATACGGCTGGAACATTGGCTATTTGCTTTAATTATGGTGGCCAACTCGAGATTGCCGATGCGGTTAAAAAAATTGTTCAGTCTGGAGTATCTAGCGATGAAGTAACAACCGATTTGATAGCGGAAAATCTGTATTCTCCAGAGGTCCCCGCGGTTGATATTATAATTAGGACTGGCGGCGATATGCGCATTAGTAACTTTATGTTGTGGCGCGCCGCCTATAGCGAATTTATGTTTATAGATAAAACATGGCCCGAGATGGATAAGTCGGACGTAAGCGTTATAATAGAAGAATATAATAAACGCCATAGGCGATTTGGGGGATAGATGGAACTGATTTTTGGAGTAGTACTGGGTATATTATCACTTGTTTTTTTGGTGGTAATTCATGAACTAGGTCACGCTATTGTAGCGAAGCGTAATAGTGTAGTAGTCGAAGAATTCGGTATCGGTTTCCCTCCCAAGGCGTGGGCAAAGAAACTAAAAAACGGTGTACTATTTAGTTTGAACTGGCTACCACTTGGTGGGTTTGTGAAGCTTCAGGGCGAGCACGATGCGGCTGACCAAAAAGGGGACTATGGTGCGGCGACTTTTTGGCAAAAAACGAAGATACTAGTTGCTGGTGTTACTGTCAACTGGCTGGCGGCCGCACTTATACTTACGGTACTTGCTTTTGTCGGTATGCCAAAGGTTATAGATAATCAATTTACTGTCGCTGGTGATTCGATTGTCGACCGTAAACCTATAGAGATATCAAGTGTTACCGACCAATACCCAGCTATGTTATCGGGCATCAAAACAAATGACCAGATATTGAGTATTAATGGTCACGAAACATCTTCAGTTTCAGAATTTATTGAGCTAACAAAATCTTTGAAAGGAAAAAGTGTCAAACTCAGTTATATGAGGGGCGGTGAACGCATAGATACAGTTGTTGATTTGCGCGATAGTGATGATGCAGTGTTTGGGGCTGGTTTGTCTCAAAGAGAAAGCGTTAAATCTACCTGGTCTGCTCCAATAGTCGGAGTTGTTACCGCAGCTCAACTAACAGGTATGACGTTTCAGGGTCTGGGTGATATGGTCGGCAGTTTATTTGGTGGCCTGTTCGCGCAGTTTAGTCCCGATCAAACAACACGCGATGCTGGCGGAGAGAGCCTAAAGAATATTGGTCAAGGTGTTGCCGGGCCGATCGGAATTTTGGGGACTATATTTCCGCAGGCCGAACAGGCCGGTCCAGTCCAGTTCATGTTCCTGACCGCTATTATTTCGTTAACACTTGCTGTCATGAATGTGCTACCAATCCCTGCTCTCGACGGCGGTAGATGGTTTACTATGGCGTTGTTTAGGTTGCTGAGGAAACCACTTACCAAAGATACCGAAGAGAAGATACAGGCGAGTGGATTTATAATATTAATGGGGCTGATTTTAGTCGTCACAATAACTGATATATCTAAATTTTTCTAAACTCACATGAAATATCTAAATAGTCTTGTAAAAATAATAAACAAAAATAAACCACTTAAGGTTTTTGGGTTGATGGCCTGGGTTTATGTAAGTTTTGAAGCTGCGCAGTTTCTAATATTTCCTATATTTTGGTTGTCTGATTTGTTAGGTTTGTCGCTGAGGTCGGTCAATGAGGCGATTCTACAGACTGTACTAGCGGCATTTGTCTACGTGGTCACAATTTTGATAGTATTGGGCATACCAAAGGCTATTAATAAAACTAAAATCAGCTTGCCAGAGCTAGGCCTTGGTAGACTACCTACATGGATGGATATATTACTAGCTCCTGCCGGCTTTATATTATATCTGGTAATTTCTATAGCCTTAGCGATGATTGCAGCTACATATTTACCATGGTTCAATGCAGATCAAAGTCAAGATGTTGGCTTTGCGAGCTTGAATTATGGCTATGAGTACGTATTGGCTTTTATTACATTGGTAATAATTGCACCTGTCGCCGAAGAAGTGTTGTTTAGGGGTTATCTTCTCGGCAAGCTTGTTAAATTTGTTCCTATTTGGGTTGCCGTGCTGGCGACGAGTGCATTATTTGGGTTTATTCACGGAGCCTGGAATCTTGCTTTTGACACTTTTGCGCTTAGTGTAATACTTTCAATCCTTCGCATCAGAACTGGCGGATTATGGACACCGATTCTTATTCATATGACCAAAAACGCCATAGCCTTTTATATACTTTTTATTAACACGCCATTACTGCTACAATAGATGTAATTATGAGAATTTCAAAACTATTTACCAAGACCACAAAAGATGCACCAGCCGACGAAGTAGCAAAGAATGCCCAGTTGCTCATAAGAGCGGGTTTTGTTTATAAGGAAATGGCCGGGGTATACGCGTATTTACCACTTGGTAAGAAAGTTCTCGATAATATTATTCAGATTATACGCGAAGAGATGGACGCTATAGGCGGTAATGAGATCAGTCTGACTGCTCTGCAACCTAAACATAATTGGGAGTCTAGCGGTAGGTGGAATGATGAGGTTATGGATGTCTGGTTCAAGACAAAATTAGCCAATGGGGCAGAGCTTGGACTGGCGCCTACACATGAAGAGCCGTTAACTCAATTAATGAAAAATTTTATTTCAAGTTATCGTGACTTGCCGGTCTATCCATACCAGTTTCAGATTAAATTTCGCAATGAGTTAAGGTCAAAAAGTGGATTGATGAGAGGTCGTGAATTTTGGATGAAAGACCTGTACAGCTTTAGTCGTAATCAAGAGGAGCATGATAACTTTTACGAACTTGTTAGCTCGGCTTACGATAAGGTATACGATCGTCTTGGAATAGGTGATATTACATATAAAACATTTGCGAGTGGCGGTAGCTTCGCGAAATATAGTCACGAGTTTCAGACTTTGAGTGATGTTGGTGAAGATAAGATTTATGTACACGATGGCCGTAAGTTAGCAATCAACGAAGAGGTATATACAGACGAGGTACTCGATGATCTCGGTTTGAGTCGTGATGATTTAGTTGAGAAAAAGGCTGTCGAAGTAGGTAATATCTTTACACTAGGGACAAAGTTTTCTGATGCTCTCGATCTCGCGTACACAGACATTGACGGCGAAAGCAAAAAGGTTATCATGGGCAGTTATGGTATAGGGCCTAGTCGTTTGATGGGTTTAATCGCTGAACATTTTAGCGATGACAAAGGGTTAGTATGGCCTGAGAGCATAGCTCCGGCCAAGGTTTATTTGGTTAGCATAGGTAGCGATGAGGCCATAAGTCTGGCTGATGATTTATATGATGAACTAATGCAGGCCGGGATTGAAGTAATTTACGATGATCGTGATGAACGACCAGGTGCGAAGTTCGCGGATGCCGAACTTATGGGTATACCTTATCGAGTGACGGTTAGTGATAGATTGATTGTCGATAATAAATTCGAAATCACGAGTCGAAAAACAAATATGACAAACATATTGACACATGACGAACTGCTTGCTAAACTAAGTTGAATCATAGAAAGTTTGGGATAAAACGCTACATGTAGCGTATATGGTGATTATATTGACACTATTATGATGTCAAAATTAAGGAAAAATTATGAAGAAATTATATCAAATCACATTAGACGGTAAAAAAGTACTAGAAAAAGAGCTAGATGAGCTAAAGGCTGGTCGGGGCGCTGTTGCTGAAAAAATAGCCGATGCGCGTGATTATGGTGACTTAAGCGAAAACGCCGAATATGACTCTGCTCGCGAGGCACAGGGTCTACTTGAAAGCCGTATTGCCGAGATCGAAGATATACTACTAAACGCCGAAATAATGAAGTCTGGGAGCAAGACAAAAGTTACACTTGGCAGTAAAGTTACACTAAAGAGTGGTTCAAAAGAAGTCACTTATACTGTAGTTGGTCCAGTTGAGGCCGATCCTGTGGCCGGCAGGATAAGTAACGAATCTCCAATAGGTGCGTCAATATTTGGTAAAAAAGTTGGTGATAAAATCGAGATTGTCACACCAAAGGTAAAAATCAAATACACAATAGCTAGTATTGGTTAAGACTTAGCTTGTATTATAAATAGGCCCTCGTAACCGATACGGTGGGTCTTTTTATGATATACTGGTTAGTAATTATGGCTACACTAAAAGATTATCGAGATGAACGACTTAGGAAATTAACAGAACTTCGCGAGCTTGGATTCAACGCTTATCCAGCCAAAGCTAACCGTACTTACGATATGGGCGATATCGTCGCTAGATTTGGCGAGCTAGAAGGCGAACAGGTGACGGTTGCCGGCCGTATAGTCGGTATACGTAAATTCGGAAAATTGGCTTTTATCGTCTTGAAAGATTTTAGCGGTGAGATTCAATTATTTATTCAAGATGGTAAATTATCTTCTAGAGAAAGTAGTCGCAATATTATTGGCATTGAAGACTTACCGCTGCTTGATACCGGCGATTTCGTTGAAGCTACTGGCGAAGTCATAAAGAGTAAAACAGGCGAGATTTCGGTTGCTACAATAGATCTAAGATTGCTCGGAAAGGCTCTCCGACCTATGCCAAGTGTAGTTGAAGGATTTACCAACAAAGAAGAGCGATTTAGGCGTCGTTATGTCGATATGAATGTTAATATAGATGTTCGCGATAGGTTCGTGCGTCGCAGTAAGTTCTGGCAGGCTACGCGCGACTTTCTAAATAGTAATGGATTTATAGAGATAAATATACCAGTATTAGAACATACCACGGGTGGAGCTGATGCTAATCCTTTTGTGACGCATATGGATGCTCTCGATCACGATTTCTATCTGCGCATCAGTCATGAATTACCTTTGAAACGACTTATTGGTGCTGGTTTTGAAAAAGTTTATGATATTGGTCCAAGGTTTAGGAATGAGAACTTCAGTGACGAACATCTGCCGGAACATGTTGCTATGGAGTGGTACTGGGCATATGCGAACTGGCAAGATGGCATGAAGTTTATGGAAGAAATGTATAAAAATATTCTTCAGGCTACTTTTGGCAAGCTTCAGTTCGACCTTGACGGTAAACATATCGATATGTCAGTTGCTTGGGAAGTTTGGGATTATGCGACAATTATCAAAGATCGCTATGGTATTGATGTTTACGAATCTAGCCTAGATGAAGTCAAGAAGGCCTTATCTGATAATAAATTAGAAGTTGAGAAGACTGAAAACCGTGCTCGAGGAATAGATAAGCTATGGAAAAATATCCGCAAAGACGTGGTCGGACCTGTCTGGCTTATCAACACGCCAAAATTCATTAGCCCGCTAGCCAAAGCCGACCCAGATGATGACCGTGTTGTTCAGCGTTTTCAGCCCATTATGGCTGGAAGTGAGCTTGGCAACGGCTTCTCGGAGCTCAATGACCCGATCGACCAACTGGCGCGTTTCGTTGAACAGCAAGGTATGCGCGATAGTGGTGACGAAGAAGCTATGATGCTCGATATCGACTTTATCGAAATGCTCGAATATGGCATGCCTCCAGCTTGTGGTTGGGGATTTAGCGAAAGAGTATTCTGGATTTTTGAAGGCGTAACAGCCCGCGAGGGAGTGCCGTTTCCGCAACTGCGTAGCGATATAGATGAGACAACTCGCGAACTGTATCCAGACGTAAAACTATAGTATAATTTATATATAAGAAAGTGGGTACAAAGATGATTTCTGTTGAGAATGTGAGTAAAACTTATGGCAAAAAACAAAGCATTTTTCAGGCGCTTGATGACGTTAGTTTCGAGATTCCAGATGGTGCCAGTGTAGCTATAGTCGGTAAGAGCGGGTCTGGAAAGTCGACACTGATGCATGTGATGAGTGGGTTGGACCACGCTACATCTGGTAGGATTGTTATCGATGGAGTTGATATATCAAAGCTCAAACAAAAGGCGGTAGATAAGTTTCGTTCTGAGCAGATTGGCTTTATATTTCAAGCATTTTTCGTACAAGCCAATGAATCATCTTATGAAAACGTCGCCTTACCACTTGAGATTGCCGGTATGGGAATTGGAAAACGCAAGAAAATGGTACAAGCGGCCCTAAGGGTTGTGGGACTTAGCGACAAAGAGAAACAAAAAGCCAAAAATCTATCTGGTGGTCAAAAACAACGACTAGCGATAGCTCGGGCTATAGTCAATAGCCCAAGTATTATTTTTGCCGATGAACCAACGGGAAACCTCGATACTACGACTGGTGCGACGATTGAAAAATTATTGTTCGGTTTGAACAAAAAAGCCGGTAGCACGTTGATCATCGTTACGCACGACCAAGAACTTGCGAGTAAATGTGATATAAGAATCTATATCAAAGATGGCAAAATTGAAAGAATAATAGGTGGTAAAAAATAATGAAACTATTTGATTTAATTCGACGAGCAGCTAGAAGCCTAAAGCACGCAAAAGCTAGGACCATCTTGACTAGTTTGGCAATAGCAGTGGGTGCTTTTACACTTACGATAGCCTTGGCGGCAGGCGAGGGCGCTAGACAGTATACAGCGACGCTTCTAACAACTAATATTGACCCACAAGTACTTGCTATCGCAAAAGACGATAGTTTGTTTCAGGGTGGTCAGACCGGCCCGCAGGAATATAATCCAGACGTCAGCGTACTAACCAGGCCGAGTGGTGGCAGCGTTAAGCAACTCAATCAATCCGATATAGACAAGATTGCAAAAAGATCTGATATTGCGAGTATTACGCCGTCGTATGTGATTAGTCCTAAATATATAACTACTCAGGATTCGAAAAAGTACACTTTACAGATTGATACCTACGATGCCGGTGTTACTCAGGATGTTATAGCAGGTTCTCTGCCCGGTCTTCAGACAAGTATTAAAGATGATCAGATCGCCCTACCGGAAGCATACGTTTCATTGCTAGGATTCAAGGATAATGAGTCTTCAATAGGTAAGATTATTAGTATTAGTCTTGAGAGAACTCCACCTATAACTCAAGCCCAGATAGAACAGCTATTGGCTAGTGGTGATTCTGCATCGATATCTCAGTTAACAAAAGTTCAGCAAAAAGATTTTAAGTTTGAAGTTGTAGCAATAGTTGGGCGCTCGGCGACTTCGCTGACTGCTTCGTCGAACGTTCAGATCAATAACAACGCTTCTAAGGAGATGTCGGATTATAGTACTGAGGGAACTGAAAGTTTTCACAAATATTCCATAGCAACAGCTAGCGTTAAGAAGGGTATAGATCCAGCAGAAGTTAAGAAACAGCTAGTGGATGAGGGGTATGGAGTGCAGACAGCCAAAGATCTACAAAGTTTATTGTTCACAATAGTAGATACTCTCCAAGGCATAGTTATAGGTTTCGGTGTATTAGCATTGATAACGAGTGTATTCGGAATAATAAATACGCAATATATTTCGGTTCTCGAAAGAACGCGCGAGATAGGCCTGATGAAAGCCTTGGGTATGAGAGGAAAGCACGTTAGTCGACTATTTCAACTTGAGGCAGCCTGGATTGGTTTTATAGGCGGCGTACTCGGTGCGGTTGTTGCGATAATCCTTGGACTATCACTTAATCCATGGATAACAAAAACTTTGAGCTTGGGTGACGGTAATAGCTTGCTTATATTCCAACCAATACCAATCATTTCATTAGTAGTGGTATTGATGCTGATTGCTATGCTTGCTGGTTACTTTCCTGCTAGAAAAGCTGCAAAACTAGATCCGATTGATGCACTTCGTACAGAATAGTGATAATTTGGTACAATAAACTTATGTTAGATATCCGATTTATACGCGAAAACCAAGATCTTGTACAAAAAAACGCCGAAAATAAAGGCTACAATATTTCAATTAGCGACCTGATACTACTTGACGACAGGCGAAAGGAACTTCAGCAAAAAGTTGATGTACTACGAGAGAAGCGCAATCAGATATCGAGTGAAATGAAGGGTGGTAGACCATCTGAAGAATCAATAGAAAAGTCGAAATTGATTAAGGAGGAGCAATCTGGACTTGAAGTTGAGTTAAAAGATGCCGAATCTAAAACGGCCGATCTTCATAAGATGGTTCCAAACATGTCACTCGAAGATGTACCACTAGGCGCCAGTGAAGACGATAATATCGTCTCAAAGACAGTGGGTGAGCCAACGAGTTTCGACTTTGTTCCAAAGAGCCATGCTGATTTAGCCATAGAACGTGGTTGGCTCGACAAAGAGCGCGCCGCCAAGGTTTCTGGTAGTCGATTTGCCTACATCAAAGGTGATCTAGTAAAGCTACAGATGGCGATTGTTCAATATGTTATCAGTACGCTCAGTGACGAAGTTAAGATAAAGGAAATAGCTGAAGGTGCAAATCTTGATGTTTCTACAAAACCGTTCACGCCTGTTTTGCCACCACTTATGATTCGGACTGAAGTATATGATGCCATGGATAGGCTCGAGCCGCGCGACGACCGCTATAAACTCGAGAACGATGACCTGTGGCTACAGGGCAGTGCCGAGCATGTGCTAGGTAGTATGCACGCCGGTGAAACATTCACAGAATCAGATTTACCGATTCGATACCTGGGGTACGCTACTAGTTTTCGTCGCGAGGCTGGTACGTATGGTAAAGATACCGAAGGAATCATGCGTATGCATCAGTTTGATAAGCTCGAGATGGAGAGTTTTTCTACTCCAGGGGCGGGCCATAGCGAACATTTACTTTTTGTGGCTATTCAGGAATATCTACTCAAATCTCTCAACTTGCCGTTTAGGGTAGTTCAAAAATGTACAGCTGATATTGGCAAACCAAATGCACGCGGAATTGACATAGATACTTGGATGCCCGGACAAAACGATTATCGTGAAACCCATACGGCGGACTACATGACGGATTACCAGTCAAGGCGACTTGGTACCAAAGTATTACTCGATAATGGTTATGGCGAGTTAGTTCATACTAATGATGCGACAGCCTTTGCCCTGGGCAGAATTATGATTGCTATCATCGAAAATTATCAAACCTCGGATGGTAAAGTTATCGTTCCTGAGGCCCTACGGCCTTATATGTACGGCCTTGAAGTGTTATAATAGTTCTACAACAACCTAACATTTAGGAGGGTAGTATGATTACATCAATCGAAATTTCAGGTATCGGATATGACCTGGACGAGATAACCAAAAAATACGTCAACAAGAAGATTGGCCGCCTCGACCGCTACTTACCAAGACATGCTAGGGACAGCGTTAGGGCTGAAGTCAAACTACGCGAAGTCAATCAGAGTCATGGTAACAAGTATGAAGCCGAAGTGGTTTTATTTATTCCTGATAAGGTATTAACAGCGAAGGATTCGACAGTAAATATGTTGGCCGCTGTCGATATAGTAGAGGCGAAGATGGTAAATCAGCTTAGGAAATATAAACAATCTAGTATCTTACATCTTGGAGGACGCCGGTTGATGAGTAAATTCAAGCGCAGCTTCGGACGAGAATCCCAAAATTAACACCTTGTGTGTAAGCTAGTTTCACCGTATAATATAGACAGTATTTTACTGATAATTCTGATAAGTGAGGGTTTTAAAAATGGTGAACAAACAGGGTGTACTAACGAAAATTTTTGGCGATCCGCAGGCCAAGCTACTTAAGTCTTTGCAAAAAAAAGTTGTTCAAATCAATGATTTGTCTGATAAGTATGCGAAATTATCAAAGTCTGACTTAAAAAAGCAGACAGAAGTCCTAAAGACTAGATTGTCAAAGAAAGGTACAACAATAGATTCGCTTCTACCGGATGCATTTGCTTTGGTACGAGAAGCTGCCGAGCGAATTCTTGGCATGCGACC
>JBBRXL010000001.1:0-31937 GCA_038248455.1 Saccharimonadales bacterium (SeqCode) | reverse complement strand
GTGATATTACTAGCCATGCTAGCCGCTCCTGGTAAGTCGGTACTGCGTAACGTATATTCTATCAACCGTGGTTACGAAGACCTCGCCAACAGGCTCAACACAATCGGCGCCAAGATATCGGTTATCTCAGACATATCAGACTAGTCTTATTTTCTAAATATTTCTTTCAACGACATCCGTCTAGAATATTCCAACACGCCATATCGGAATAGCCTAACGGCGATAAGCATCACAAGTGTCGCACTAACAGCGAGTATTGAGATACCCAGCACTACGTCAAGTGGCGTTAGATTATCGACAGCATTTCGTAACATCAAAGGTATGGGTGCAGTTAGCGGAAAGAGCGACAAGAACCTAACTATGGCCGAATCAGGGGCCGATACGAACAATGATGCAGCGTATAATGGCCCAAACAAGAGCACCGCCACCACACCGAAGAAGCTACCAGCCTCTTTTGCGGTTGGCGCTATTGCCCCGATTGCAACCAATACACCAGTAAACAGCAAGAAGCTAAGTGCAAATAATATTGCACCAATCGCTATACGGACTGGATCAATCGGCAGACTAGATATATCAAGTCCCGGTAACGATAGTTGGTTGTGCATTAATATATAGGCTATCAATATTGGCACCAATATTATAACTATCTGTATTATGGCTAATGTTATCAACGAAAATATCTTACCAATTATTAGCGTCCTGGCTTGTATCGTCGTCAGTATCATCTCTGTTACTCGGTTTTCTTTTTCTTCTGTCGTACTGACCAGCATCTGATTACCAAACATGGCGATTACGATATAGAATAGTACCAAAAATATTCCAGGTATTATCGCTTGTTGTATGCCGTCGAACTTAGCACCGTCTTTATATGTAGCCGTAGCAAACGAGACCTTATCTTGTAAAACTGCTGTCTTTTCAACATCTACGGTTTGACTCACGGAGCTTTGTAGCAACGCCTTGGCAACAGCCTCGTACCTTCCGTCATCAAATATGCCGACGTCTTTTGCATATACCTCTACGCTACCACTACTAATGTTTTTAGGATAATAAAAGTAAGCATCAACTTTGCCGTCTATAACCATTTGTATCGACGATTGTCTGTCACTGGATTCAGTAGCGCCAAATTGTCCAAGTAGTTGCTTATCTAGCAAGCCGCTTTCATCTGTCACGACTAGCGAGAATTTTTGATTTTTAGTATCGTCGACCGCTTTTTCAGTTGCCTGATTTGAAAAATAAACTATGCCAAATATCGCACCTATTAAAAGCGGAAAGGCTAGAGACATAATCCAAAAAGATTTCTTCTTGAGCGACCGAACTACTTCAAATCGAAATACTGTACCGAGATTATACATTACAATTCCTCACCTATTGCTTCATTTTCATCGCCATATACTCTTAGGAATATATCATCAAGCGATGCGCCGCCGAACTTAGCTTTTATATCCTTGATCGAACCATAGGCGTAAGCTTTACCGTCCTTTAGTAGCACTATCCTGTCGCATAGTCTTTCAACCTCTTCCATCTGGTGAGTTACAAATATAACAGTTGTTCCGTTTCGCTGATGCTCTTCAATGATATCCATCAAAAGTCGTCGGTTGACAGGATCAAAGCCTTTGGTTGGTTCGTCAAGTATTAGCAGCTCTGGATTATTCATAATAGTAATGCCGAGCTGTATCTTCTGCTGTTGACCACCCGATAGCTTATCTAACCGAACCTTAGCTTTGTCCGCTAAGTTAACCCTCGCTAGGTATGTCTCGGCTTGCAACTTGGCATCACGTTTTGATAAGCCCTTAAGCTGTCCAAAATACACCATGATATCTATAACAGATTCTTTTTTATATAGACCGCGTTCTTCTGGTAGATAGCCAAGTCGCATACCCGAAGAGACCGAAAAAACCTTGCCATCGATAAGTGAACTACCAGAAGTCGGTTGATAGATACCCAGAAGAGCCCGAATAGTTGTCGTCTTTCCAGATCCGTTACTTCCCAAAAAGCCGAATACTTCTCCGCGGTAAACCTCAAAAGACAGATCTTTTATAACTGTTTTGCCTCCGAAATCCATTCGAAAATTATCAATTTTTATAATCGTGTCACTAGATTTAGACTTTACGCTCACAATAATCCCCCTGAGATAAGTAGTATTTACTAACTACAAGCTTATCACACCTAAGTGGGCTGAGTTAGCGCAGTGTGCTATATTTTTTACGCTTCGCCCTTGACTCTATTGCTATTGAAATTATTTATTTCCATCATCAACAGGCCACTCTCATCGCTGTCCATTTTTGATCGATATGTTTCATATCGAATTTCGGCAAGAGTCGCCTCTTCGCTGTCATTACCATGGATTGTTTTTATTTCGCTCCATTCCATATATATCTTAGCAACCTGTAGGTAGCTTGGACTTTTCGGAATAACCTCTTCTTCGATAGCCTTAACAAGTACGAGCTCACCCATACGGCTATTACTAGTCGCTCGCTTGGCCGATTCGCGTGAGGCTGCTCGCTCGGTCATATACTAATTTAAGCATGGTTTTAGTTAATATGAAACACCTGTATACGCGCGACCCAATTTAGTACGCTTCTTTAATCTATTTCTTTTTCGATTGTAAATATACGACTCCGGTCAATATAGCGACGATGGATAAGGTAACTATACTTGCGATAAGTCCAAATCTATTCGTTGCTTCATCACCCGCATCTGTCCTAAATTCCCAAAAAGCCATCAATGATGCACTGTATACCAATCCGATCAGTATTGAATACATGAACCGATCCAATAAAGGCTTTATCGATATAAGCATAATAAAAACGATAATTGCTATTGAAACAGGTTCAAATACGATAGAAGAAAAGCTGAATGTTAATGCGCTAGTCCAATCAGTACTAGCCAAGATTAAAAGTTGAATCCTTTGAGCTATAAATGTACCAAAAAAAGCAATCATCAGAGATGAAATAAATATCTTATTCCTAACAAAATCTGTCTTATTGCTGCGTTTTATGCACAATGCAACTAAAAATACAGCGACTAGGGCAAGTAATGGCATACCCTCAAATACAAATTTTGCATATGGAAACGGTAGTCCAAAAATCAAGTCATTGAAAGGGAGCCTTATCATATCAAATAAAAAATAGGTACTAAATGCTAATAGTCCATAAGAAATTCCCGTGAATATAGACCTGCCAGTAAGTAGCGCTTTTTTGGTATATCCTCTAAATAATAAACCTATCAAAAAACCACCAACTATAATGACAGTGAACCTTGTATAATACACCAAATCGAACGCGTCCTGAAAGAACCGAGCGTTATTGAATAAGCTGAATATACTTGAAGCGACCACAAACAATAGTAAAACTAGTCCGGCAACAGCCATAACTCTATCTGTTTTGATGGATTTGTTTAATTCTTTTGTAGAAATTTTAGTCATAGCCCAATAATGACTCTAACCATAAGCATTGTCAAGAAATCTATATACCGTCGGCTATCGACCAGTCGGTCGCCAAATCATAGCCATAAGGAAACCTCGCTACGAAACCTCCCGTGTCATATACTTTGGCTGGCCCGAGGCTTGTTTCAACTATTGAACACCTTGGATATATTGCGAAGTTAGCGGCAATTATTACATAGCCCCCGGCGTCGACCTTGGCACCATCTGGACGCACTGAATAATATCCACCCTGCCCACAGCTTTGCATGACTCTGCTCATATCCAGATCATAGTATGTTTCACGATGCGACACGCCCTTACTGTCTACGAAATACTGCGCACCTTTTGATTTTGTCAGTCCCGAACCATCGTTGAATAGTCCGATTACTTCTACTTGCTCGGTAGGTTTGCGTGTAACGATACTAGCTATCTCGACTCTCGAGACTTCAATACTATCTTTTATCTCCAGTTGATAAGTTACGCTTCGAATACCCGGTATACCTTTGGTTTGAACGGCCCTGTAGCCAATTGGTCGATCATTGTCATAAACTATCCGACTAATTACTGGTATGGGTTCGTTTACTGCTACTGTTTGCTTGCCCTCGCGCCAGATTCGAACTTCAATACCTACTGAAATCTGAGTATCTAGGGATAAAGACACCCTATCATTAGCACCGAGTGTTATGTTCTTTTCTTTCAACATTTCACCGATAGTTTCAGTTTGCGTACGGAACTCTGACTTATTGCCATAAAGATCTAACGTGAATGTTGTAGCCCTTATGATATTAAGTAGCAAGCCAGCACCATCATTTACGAAATCGGCTGAAGGCCGAAGCGTTGTGATGTCTTCGTCGTAAACCTCTATACCAACGTCCTTGGCGATTTGCTTTGCTGTTTGAAATGGTGAAATTGTTTTTATTCGAACAGCGCCATCGACAACGATAACTGGGCGCGCCCGATATATATTGACGCTGTAGTCCGGCGCCACCAGTTCTTCTTTGACCGAAGGCTCTACTGTATCACGCGCATCAAGTTCGATACCCTCAGAACTCAGAGCTTTACCGATTGTTTTTTCTTTTGTTATAAAAACTCGCGTAGTCCCACGGTCATAAACTGTAATAAGTCGCCTATCCGCGTCCTGAGCCATCGCGTAATTATTTATACTAAAAACGGATACGATAGAGATAAAAAGAGTCAAGATAAAGCGCCACACCATTTGTTACATTATAACACCTTGCATTGACTATTTTTTCTATGCAAAAAGTCGTTGGTTCAATTCCAGCCCGAACTATATTAAAAACTAGAACTATACTAACCTACTAAATAATAGGGTCGTCCGATGAGTTTTCCGATATTTCTATAGGTAGAACTTCCTGTGGATTCAAGCGGTTAAATGCATCTATAATTTCACTATCACGAATTGTTTCAGTCCTTGTTACCTGAGAGATGATAGCGTTGGTTAGCTTATCTACGAATCCCATATATACAATATTGGATATAAGGCTACGAACAACCTTGACCGCAGGAATGAGGTCAGTATCAGAGCTTAGTAGCACAGCCTGATCTAAATCGCCAGCTGAGGCGTCAACTATCATATCTACTGCAATACCAACATCTACACCCTTCTCTTGAAAACGTAAGTCTTTATGTCCACAATTCTTACATTCATCACTATCGCGAAGCTTAAGTTTTCCTGATTCTATATATTTGATAGATTGTTGATTAAGAGTATTCCTCAAACGTCTAGAGTTATCTGAAAATTTATGAGATTTGTCTTTAATCTCGTCGCCAAGATGATTAATAACTTTAACTTTTGCACCGTAATATTTAATTTCCATTTCATCAGTTGATATAATGTCCGAAATTATCCCACGTATATCTAACTTATAAAGATCTTGTTTATTAGCAATTAAACCGGCAGTAATTAAAACTTCTGAAGCCTTATATAAAAAGTTTTGCCCATCAATGTAAACCACTGTTTTCATTCGTAAATTATAGCATAAAAAACAAAGAACCTTGACGGGAACGAGTCCAAATCAAGGCGCTGTACTTAAATAGTAACACGTTTAGCGTAATTTATCAACACATTTATACAAATTGTCAAAAGCTTGACCGGTTTATACACAGTTATTTCAAATTTACATCAATTAAACGCTTATAATAAATGTAGACTTAATTACTACAAATTACTCATATATAGAACTTGTTTATTTAAAAAACATAACCAATTTGACCCCGGGTTGGGAATCTGCCAGCATCCTCCACTCATTCATAAAAGAAAATACCTCTGGTGCTTTCTTTTATTTCATTTGCTACACCGAACAAACGACTTTTTTTGCTATACAAAAAGTCGTTGGTTCAATGCCAACCCGCATTATATTAAAAACTCATCCAAAAAAGGATGAGTTGATAATATGGTACCCCGGGTTGGGATCGAACCAACGACCTTAGGCTTAGAAGTCCTCTGCTCTATCCACTGAGCTACCGGGGCATGGACAAATCAGACGTGCGATCTGTCCGATTTATTATACCAGATTAACGTTTAGCCAACTGACTATATTCAAAAACCTTTTGTTCTGCAATAATCTCCGAGTTTTTATATGTTACTGGATCGACAAATTTAACTTCATCTCCATCTTCTCCTGGACCAAAATCGAATACGTCAGGCTTTACGATGAAAGTTACCCTGATTTGGTATAAATTTCCACCCTCTAAGTAGTGAGGGTCTTCTGTTAATATCGTCTGATAGTCAAAATCACCCTTCATTGAGACTTCTTCATACAACTCTCGGGCGAGTGCGCCCTTTATAGTCTCACCGTGATCGATTCCTCCACCCGGAAGATCCCACCAATCACGACCTCGCTCTTTTACAACCAATACGTGACCTTTTTCGTCTAATATTACGGCCTTTAGCGAAACGCGAAATAAATAATCTTGCTTTTTCGACTCATCATCGTGAATGATGGCTCCATTAATAGAATTACGTTCTGTCATTGGTTGATTATAACAAAAAACTATCTCTGTTTCATAGTCCGACAACTAAGCAAGAGTTAAATCAATGACTTAGTCTGTAGTCGTCAATTAACTTTAAATCATGAATGTCTTTTTCTTGCGCTCTTTGTTTTTTCCACTCATATACATCATCAAGACTTAAGTAAGGAACCTGGTCGACCACTTGCGCATAAGGTAACAAGTCTTCTGCTGATTTTCCATACCAATCATTACTAATATCAAATACCTCGTGTTGAAAAACAATTATTTCGCCCCACAGTCCACGTTTCCAGCCAAGCTTCTCTATCGCGTTATATGCTTCATCTGTTACCACAAGATCAACATCACCAGATTCACGAATACCAAGTGCGCCCAATATCCCGCTACCGACTACTATATAACTATTAATTGGTAAGTTCAGCTCGGTAATTTTTTGTTTTAAATCCATACATTCATCATAGCAAACATATAATTCTAATTCTTTAGGATAGGTAAATGCTAGATCAAATACCAAATAAGATAGAGACTTACTCGCCTTTTATGCGAACAAACTCGGACATTGTATTAATAAACCCCTGCGTAAATTTTTGGGGATCTTTATTCATAAGATCTCGTATAGCCGAAATCTCCATTGGAATAATCTTATCTACTTCTTCATTCGGAACGAATTTCCATGTAAGATCAGCTACGCATGTATAAAGTCCAAACATATGCTGTAGCTCAGGGCCTTCGTCTGAGTAGAATATACTCAACTCTTCGAGTGGTTGCGTAATACCAAGCTCTTCTTCGGCTTCACGCTTTGTTCCCTCGGCATAGGTTTCACCTTGTGATATGTGTCCGCCTACAGAGTGATCATATAGTCCACCACTTGACTTATGTACTTGAACATATAGCCTATCCTTACTGTCAAAAACGTACACTGCACCTACTCGATGCAATTGGCCTGTGCTGTGTGCTTCTTTTTTATTGGTTACGCCAATAATGTTATCGTCTGTATCTACCAGGTCAAATAATTCCATATACCTATCGTAGCATTATTAATGATAAAAAAAGAAACGCCAATTCTGGCGCCTATAATGATCTATCATTGGTGCGGGCGGAGAGAATATCTAAAGATATAACTGCGTCACATCCGTGAAAGTAAACTTTCCTGTCTTGCTCCTTGTTATCGAACCCTCATCTGGCTCTTCGCTTTCAGCGAATCGCGATGAGAGTTCTATTCTCAGCCGAATACCAATTAAAATACCCCAGCAAGCTGAGGAGTTTTAATTGGTGCGGGCGGAGAGAATCGAACTCTCATCGTTTGCTTGGAAGGCAGACATATTAGCCATTATACGACGCCCGCGTGTTTTGCTATTATACCAGTATTAGCCTTGCCGTAAAAGTACCATTATGTATTTAATTATTGCCTTCAATCTGTTACAATTGCTAGGTTAAATAATATGGCGAATGTAGCTCATTTGGTTAGAGCGCCGGGTTGTGGTTCCGGAGGTGGAGGGTTCAATCCCCTTCATTCGCCCCAAAAAGATTAGGTAAACTCTCAAATGTTGCCTACTCTTTTTATTTAAGAACAAGATATGCAAAATAATCCAAATAAATTAATCGATATTCTAATAAATGGTGGTGTAGCCGTTATACCTACAGACACAATCTATGGGATAGTTGGTAGTGCCACAAATCCGAAAACCGTTCAACGTATATATAATCTCAAAAAACGCACACCTACAAAAGCATCTATAATACTAATCGCCTCAGTTGATGATCTGCGATCTTTTGGAATAAAACTATCGACTGAATTATCTAAAGCTTTATATGAGTACTGGCCGGGACCAGTAAGTATCATCCTGGACTGTCATAGTAAAAAATACGAGTACCTACACCGCGGAACCAATTCGCTAGCTTTTAGACTCCCTGATAATATTGATTTGCAGAATATACTAAAACAAACTGGCCCACTAATAGCACCTAGTGCCAACTCGGAGGGTATGCCACCGGCCACGAATATAGACGAAGCTCGTGGATATTTCGGTGATGGCGTAGACATTTATATCTCTGGTGTCACATCCGACAAAGCATCAAAAATAATTAAGATATCGGACAACTTGGTTACAATTATTAGACCTTAGACTGTTCGATTATATCGTCGGCCTGATTCTTATTATCTACCAACTTCTTGACAGTCTCAAGATCAATCGCCACGACTCCACCGGGCTGAACATCGCCAGAGAGTAACTTCTTGGCCACTGTATTTTCTACGGCCTTTTGCACAACGCGTCGCATAGGTCTAGCGCCCAGACGAGGATCATATCCACTTTCTACCAAATATTGCTTCGCCTCCAAGCTGACGTCGACCGATACTTTCTGCAAAGCTAAAGTCTTGTTGACACCGACAAGTATCAGGTCAACAACCTGCAGCAGTTCTTCTTTATTTAGCGGTCGGAACATAACGATTTCATCAAACCTGTTCAAAAACTCCGGCTTGAACTCGCCACTACCAATCAACTGGTTAACGAGTTGGTCTTCAAATTTCTCGATATCAATCCCTCTTTCAATATTTTCACGGATACTGTCAGCGCCGGCATTGCTGGTGGCTATAATGATCGCATCACGGAAACTAACTTCCCGGTTCCTGGCATCTCGTAATATTCCTTCGTCCAGTAACTGCAAAAATGTAGTGAGAACATTCGGATGCGCCTTTTCTATCTCATCGAGCAGCACCACGCTAAACGGTTGTTTCATAATCTGAGCTGTCAAACTTGTGCTATCGTCAGCACCGTCGGCTATCAGGCGTTGCACGTCATCGTTACTGACATATTCATTCATATCAAGTCGGATTATCCTGTCTTCTCCGCCAAAATACACACTAGCCAGCGCCTTGGCCAGCTCAGTCTTACCAACACCCGTAGGCCCGAGGAACATGAATGTACCTATTGGTCTATCTGGATTGCGCACGCCAGAACGGGCCCGCCTCAGTGCATCACTAACTACACTTACCGCCCTAGACTGGTTAATCATCCTCTCGTGGATCAAAGCTTCGAGGTTCAGTAGCTTGTCTCGATCCTCTTGGTTGTCGCTTGTTCCAAGTTTAATACCTTGAGTCTTCTCGATAGCTTGCTGAACAGAACGTGCCGTAACGAGGCCGTTCTCGGCGTATTCCGCAGCCGACTCCAGGAGCTTGATAGCCTGGCCTGGCATAAATAAGTCGTATATGTACCGACTACTTAGTCGATAAGCTTCACGAACTGCTTGATACATATATGTAACTTTCTTACGATATTCAATAAATATTAATTTATTTTCCATAACAGTAAATACTTCGGTAGCATCTGGCTCTTCGACAACTATACGCGACATAGCGCTAGTTATCTGTGGGTTTTTGCTACTAATCTGAAGGTACTTTTGCTCGTTCATCGTAAGTACCATCTTGAGATTCCCGGCTTCAAGTATCGGCAGCAGTATGTTGGATATATCGACCGAGCCAATACCTTCTTCAAAAAATAGCTGAGCGTTATCTAGACAGATTATAATGTTCTTGGCCCTATATGCTTCACTGAGCAATCTGTTCACCAATCCCTCCAACTCTCCTCTACCTGGTGCGGCCGATATCAGTGATACGGCATCAAGTATGAACACCTGGTTGAACCGCAAACTACTGTCGACTCCAGAATCGGCATCCAGAAGCTTTTCGGCTAATGCATAAACTACCGTGGTCTTGCCAACACCTGCTTTTCCGACCAATACAGCACTAGACTGACCTTTACTGGCCATAATAGACAACAAATGGTCTAATGATTCCTGGTGAGATCCTAGCTTGATGGCAGACAAACTACCGGATGAAATCTGCGAGCTAATGTTTTGACCAAAACGCGACAAATTAGGTATCCAGCCAAACGACCAGTCTCTGGCTATGCCGCCATTTAGCTTGGCTTGCCTAGATGAATCAATCAGATCGTCGATATAAGCCTGCCATTTAATGCCTTGGAGCAAATCATCGACGTCCAACTGTAGATGGGCTAATAATGTATCGTGGTTCGGGAATAGCTTGATGATAGCGACTAATAAAACTCCGGCTGAAATATATTGAGATTCGATTTGTTTTTGAATCTTTCTTGCCTCATCCCATAGCGGTCCAATATCTCGAGAATTTTTGGAAGATATTTCTTGCAAGAGGCCAGCTCCAACACCAAATCGCGCTGCAAAAAACTGCCCACTGTAAACGCGTCCAACAATAGTCGCTATCTCGTACGGACTAGGGTCTTTTGATAGCATCCCAAGTACTTCGTTTGATATGAGGCCGTCAATCGATTCGCTTTTTTTATCAACGATTAGGTTATCGAGTTCTCCTTTTTTCCATTCGACAACCATAGCAGGTATAAATGCAAAACCAAGCGCCACCCAACCAATAGCCTGACCGGTTGCAACCAGGGCGAGCCCTCCAAATATCAAAACTACTGCACTAAAGCTCATTAATGCCTGAATTCCACCGCCAAGACCGTGCCAAATTCTAGCCTTCTCTGATCTAGTGCTTCTGTAATTAAAACTCTTAGCTACCACGATGGAGTCCAGCCTACGACATACATAATTAGACCAAATACCGGCAAAAAAGGAACAACTAGCCATAAAATACTTATCAATGCGCCTATTATTGCCTGAACCGCGATCACAACCATTCCAAACACCAACACAAAACTCCTAACGATAAATCCGATAATCCTAGATATAAATTTATCCATCATTGCCCGAAGTTGCACGCCCATAGAGCCACTGACTGAATCGGCCGATATCTGACGATAAGGCGAGAACAAAGTCTTCAATATTAAACCTATAGAGTAAAAGTCTAAACTCTTGATTAAACCATTTTTAGTCATCGACAAGCGACTGATCCAGCCACTTCCATACCACCAAGAAATTATACCCACCAAAAACATATCTTCATTATACCTGCTTAAGCTATAATAGGCTATATGCCAAAAACGTACGTAACCATTATTGGAAAATCTGTCAAAGCTGTCGCAAAACTACGCGGTGGCGGATCGGCTTTACCGGGACTCGTTGTTGAGAAGATAGACCCCGACTTTATCAAAAATACACTTAGCCAATTACCGCGCGGCGTAGTGGTTATTAGTGGCACCAACGGCAAGACCACGACTACCAAAATGGTCGTTGAACTTCTCGAGGGTCAGGGTCTCAATGTATTTACGAATCGCACAGGGAGTAATTTTACCCGTGGAGTAGCGGCCGCACTGCTCGGCGAGATTAGCCTGAGCGGCAAACTAAAGGCCGACATAGCCGTCTTGGAACTTGATGAAGCCCACGGTGTAAACTTCGTAAAGACAATCAAACCACGCTACAGCTTAATCTTAAATGTGATGCGTGACCAACTAGATCGTTTCGGAGAGATCGATACAACCCAAAACATGCTTCGCCAAATTGCCATTAGTACGACAGATACAGTGGTATTAAACCGCGAAGACAGACGAATTGCCGACATACAAAAATCACTCACAACTCAAAAAGTAAAATTCTTCGGGCTAGATAAGTTACTCGTTGCTCAATTTCCAACCGATGACACGCTGAGAGGAGGACTCGTAACGAAGGCTAACGTCGAAGCGGACGTCGTACTTAACCGTTTCTCTGTTGATAAAGCTGAGTTTGTTATAGAGAACAAAGCTCATAGAACACACCTAAAACTAAATGGAATCTACAATGTATTTAATGCTGCCGCAGCCCTTACTCTTGTACGGTCAATTGTCGGAGATAAGGTAGACAATGCTAAACTCCTAGAAGACTTATCAAATGTCTCACCAGCCTTCGGACGAGGCGAGACACTTATAATAAAAGGTCAACCCCTAGAACTAGTCTTAGTAAAAAACCCTTCTGGCTTCCGGCTTGGCCTAAAATCATTTGACCCACTCAACTGCGCTACTATGATTGCCATCAACGACAACTATGCCGATGGTCGAGATATGTCATGGCTTTGGGACGTAGGTTTTGAGTCACTGCACGAGAAAGGCGTATCTCAAGTTTCGGGCATTCGTGCTTTTGATATGGGACTTCGTCTTAAATATGACGAAGTTAAAGTAGATAATATTGATCCAAATATCAAAAAAGCTCTAAAGAAATTTATAACAACCAACAAAGATAAACCAAAGCGAATATATTGTACATATACAGCCATGCTCGATATTAGGAATAAACTTTCTAAAGTTACCAAGGTGGAGAAAATATCATGACCGGACGAGAGATCACTATCTTGCAGTTATATCCAAAAGATATGAATATATATGGCGATTACGGCAACGTTCTAGTTATTATGCGTCGCCTTCAGTGGTATGGCTACGGCGTAAATCTGTTGACTTACGACGTTGGTGATAAATTCCCCGATAACGTAGATATAATTGTTGGCGGTGGCGGCCAAGACAGCGGACAGAACAAGATCCAAGATGACCTTATTAGAATAGCCCCAAAACTCAAAAAGCTTGCTGAAGATGGCACGCCCATGTTAGTAATATGTGGATTATACCAAATATTTGGAAAGTTTTTTAAAACAGCCGACGGTATAGTTATCCGCGGTATAGGTATCTTAAATATCGAGACTTACGGACGCGCAGAACGACTGATCGGCAACATCGTCACCATTAGTAAAGACTTCGGAGAGATAGTCGGCTATGAAAATCACAGCGGTCAAACCTATCTAGACAGCGATGTCGAACCGCTCGGGACTATCCGCGTGGGAGCTGGCAATAACCTAGAGTCCGACAGTGAGGGCGCTCGCTACAAAAACGTTATAGGTAGCTATATGCATGGATCGCTACTACCGAAAAACCCGAAGATTGCTGATTTCTTGATTGAACAAGCTATTACGCGCAAATATGGTGTATTTTATAGTGAACCCATCAGCGACTGCTACACTCTTGAAGCTCGAGCCGTTGCCATGCGCCGTCCACGCTAAATCAATGCTTTTTAAGCAAACGCTGCCAATGTCGATGGTATAATTAAACAATGCCAAGAACTAAAAAACCGAATCGAATGCTGTCGCTCGACTACCTAAGAGGCTACTTTATTGTAATAATTATCGTTGATCATTTATCGCGCTGGCCAAGCGTCGCTGGGGCACTTAGCGGAAAAGCTCAGTTATGGGTAACTGCTGCCGAAGGTTTTGTCATCATATCTGGCCTACTTATCGGTTACGTCCGTGGATTCAAAGGACGTAGTGATTCCCTAAAAAGTATCACCGTCAAACTTTTAAAACGAGCCGGCATACTATATATATGGTCAATAATCGCCAGTCTAGCTTATGCGGCAATAATCTGGAATATCAAACTGGGAGGTGGAGCACCCAGCTACCCTGTAGATATAGGTGATTGGCGCGAACTATTTAACCAACTGATACATCTCGAATATACATTTCTGTGGGTTTATTTCTTGGCACTATACGCTGTATTCTTGGCCGCATCTCCAATAGCAGTATGGCTCATGCGCCGCGGCAAGACCTGGATGGTAGGACTCATCAGTCTAATCTTGCTAATCATAGGTTGGACAAATCATAGCGAAATATTGCAATGGCAATTTTTGTTCTTCGTACCGAGTGTCGCCGGCTACTATCTAGAAGATATTACAGATTGGTGGAAAAAAATGGAAGTCAAACGTCGCAATACGTTCAAATATTCCATATGGCTAGCAACAGCTGTAACCGTTGCAGTCTCATACCTATGTATATTCCAGCCAACGCTGGTGCCAAGTTTAACGTCCAGTCTAAACCCTCTATTCACAAAGGACACTATCAGTTTATACAGAGCAGGCCTGGCCTTTCTGTGGTTCACCGGTTTCTTGTTGTTTTTTATCCAGTTCGAATCTTACATCAAAAAATACTTCGGCTGGTTACTTGGCGAGTTTGGTTCACGTTCACTCACGGCTTACATCGTTCATGGAGTGGCACTTTGTATCATCAGCTACTTTACATTAAGTAGCACTAATATCGTAGAAAATACATTACTTGGCATAGTAGCAATCATGATTGTATGGTCTATTTTGAAAATTCCAAATGTCAACAAAATTATTCCGCGCTAGTGATGCGGTATTCGACAGCTTTATAAGGATCGGTTTTGTTGATTGGGTCATATATCGAAAATGCCTGTACTTGAATCCAGTTTTTGTGAGACGATGAAAGCGGTTGGTTGCCAGTGTTTCCGATATACCATATCTTAGGGTGATTTTTTTCAAAAGCCTTCAAATCCTTTATCTTGAACTGATCATTATCTCGTAGCATATTGGTTGAACCATACCTATAATCTGCATCTTGATCAATGAAATAAACTGGATTTTTATCAGTTGTGTAGTTGACTGCTTCGTAGAAAATCCATGGGTCTTTAGCTATAATTGGCTCTGTTTCGCCATTGTTTTTTGCTTGAATATCTTTAACTAGCTGAGCCGTGTTTACTTTTGTATCTGTATTCTTGTTGTAATTGCCGTAATAATAAACATTTAATATTCCGACCAACATCGACACTACCATCAGACTGACTAGGCCTACACTCCAAACCCTCTTGAGCTTCTTCATTCCAAGCGCGATTGTTACACCGGAGAATATTCCGAAACCAACAACCGAAGGCATCAGATAACGTTCCACAAAAGATGACTTAAGCGGAGGCAACGAGAAGATAAATAGCAAGAGAACTGGTATGAAAGCTAGAGTTATTATAAGTAGATAATTTTTCTTATCTTTCTTGTTTAGTTTTGGATAAAGCTTGAAAGCCACAAAAGCCAAAGCAAGAGCTATAACCTCAGCCGCTATCGCATACCAACCATTAGCCTTGCCGTGCTCTTGATAAAACAAAACGTTGGTCATATAACCAGTTAATGTGTCGGCGCCAACAAGACCAATCCAGAATCCTCCACCCTGAATGCCGCCAAGTTGAATCAACATAAATGGAATCCATGGTAAGAAAATCGCAACAGCCAAAATATGAGTTAGCATCCAGTTTTTTGAGAAGAATTCTTTTTTTAGTTTTTGCTTCTTTAGACCAGATTGTTTTAGTACAATATATCGCCAAGCCCAGTGAGCTAGCCAGACAAGAGCCATAAAATAATGAGTCCACATACCAACAGCGATTAATACACCATAAATTATCCATGGCTTACGGCTCTTTGACTCGACAGCAACTGTCAACGCATACGTCGCAGTTATAGCGATAGCAGTAGCCATGGTGTACATGCGAGCTTCTATACCGTAACGAACGAGCATCGGTGATACGGACAAAAATAGTACAGTCAACCAAGCAGCTTTGCGACCAAATAATTTCTTTACTAGCAGAAATGCCGCGACGATAGCGACAACGGCGAATAATACACTAAGCGACCGGATCGCCAGTTCACTATTGCCGAAAAATGTCATCCAGACTTTCAGAAACCAATAATACATAGGTGGGTGTACATCCGCGGCTGTATATTTGGCTATGTCGAAGAAATTAAACCTAGCAATATAGGTACTAAATCCCTCGTCAAACCAAATACCCGATGATGTAATCTTGTACAGAGTAGCCGATAAATAAACGATCAGACCACCGCCAAGCACCCACCAGTCAAGTGGTATGAATTTATTTGAATTTCTTTTAAATCTAGATAGAAAGCTTTTCATATTCACTAACTATAACAATATTCTGCCTACAGGGGTATACCATCGGCTAATATTTTATGAAAATTGTCGCCCCTACCACTGGAAATAATACCGTAAATGGTCTATAATCTCCTAAGTACACACTTCGGGGTGTGGCGCAGTTGATAGCGCGCTCGGTTTGGGACCGAGAGGTCGAAGGTTTGAGTCCTTTCACCCCGACCAAATAAAAAAGACTACCTTGCGTAGTCTATTTTATTTTGTAAGCAAGCAGAGAAGCGCAACGATATCCTTTCACCCCAACTCGCATTTATATTGCACAAAATGCTATAATAAAAACACAACAAACCAAAAACAAATACATGAATAAACAAAAGATATTTCTAACTTCCCTGTCTAGTATCATAATCGTGGCGATGTTTGTTTTGGTAGGCCTAAAATTTATTCAGATATCACCTGTCACAATAACATCTCCTGACAAAGCTCAACCAATAGAATCAAGCAAGCTCTCAAGCAAGTCTGAAACTAAACAACCTGCCGTAGATTCCTCACCAACTGTCGATATTCCCCGTACGGACCTAGTCAAACCAAAGGCAGCCGAACCAGTAGTCAACGCACCAAAGCAAGAAGAAATTAGGCAATCAGTCACTAACGAACATATCTACTATCCACTCTTAGTAGCCAACGATCCGGGATACGCCACCAACTGGGCCATCCAAAAAGTAAATGCTCCAGCCGCCTGGGATATCTCGACAGGAAACGGCTCAACGATTGTCGCAGTCATTGATACGGGGTTCTCACTAAACCACGAAGACCTCAAAAATAACTGGTACACCAACTCTGGCGAGATAGGCAACACCAGCCTGGGTGGTAGATGCTGGACGGGAGTCTCTGTAGATAAATCTACCAATAACTGTGACGATGATAATAACGGCTATGTCGACGACTGGCGCGGCTGGAATTTTGCCCTAGGCGATAATAATCCACAAACCGGACGAACTAATGTAAATGGAGCAGGTGTATCGCACGGCACAGAAACATCCGGTTTAGTCGGCTCAGCTGGCAACAACAACGTGGGTATAACTACCGTCAACTGGAATACGAAAGTCATACCTCTCCAAGCTTTAACCGATGACGGACCGGGCTACACGAGCGATATTGTAGCTGCTATATATTATGCAGTCGACAACGGCGCCAGTGTGATAAACATGAGCCTCGGCGGCAGTGATTACGATCCAGCTATGAAAACAGCCGTCGACTATGCTTACTCTCAAAACGTTGTTGTAGTGGCGGCAGCCGGTAACTGTGGTACCGGCACAGAATCAGGCTGTGCAGGTCTGGGTGTAGGTTATATGGGGTATCCTGCGATATTAAACCATGTCATCTCAGTCGGCGCCACAACTTCGAGTGACCAACGAGCTAGTTTCAGTAGTTACGGACCAGGCTTAGATGTTGTCGCTCCAGGTTCTGGTACTATCAATTCACCGACCTGGACTTCGTCCAATGCAACAACACTATATTCTGGCGCGCTATATGGTACATCATTTGCCTCCCCTCAAGTCGCTAGCCTAGCTTCGCTAATTAAATCTATCCGGCCAAGTTCATCCGTCGATGATATAGCCGCTATAATATCGGCAACATCTACTAAAGTCTCAGCAATGAGCGGACTTCCATATGCCAATGAGTACGGCCACGGTGTCATCAACGCCGGCAAGGCCCTCCAGGTTGCCCAGTCGCTAAACTCGGTTGCAGCTAAGCCAACTCTACTACAAGCCGGCAGTTCCAAATCCGAACATAGCTACTCCAGTTCTACGACACTAGGTAGTGGTTGCACAGCAGCAGTTGCTAGCTACTGTACTATCTGGATGCATGATAATACATCGGGTAATGACCGATATCTTCCATACACCCAGACAGATGCGGGCGGAAAATCCGGTTGGACTTGGAGTGGTTACATAATACCGACAGGTGATTGGCAAATTCGCGCTATGCAGGGCGACTTCTTATCGCCTATTTATTTCCTTGGTGGAAAATAATCAGCCAGCAAGAGCAAACCTAGCTAACGTGCGCATCAAATCAATAATATCTCGGACAATGATGATGCCTCTTTGGTCGATGAATTGTCGCTCGAAATCTATTTCATCATCATTATCTATGATTGGTTCAAAATCCACACAAAGCCCTACGGCTGTAGTATCTTTGACTATTTCTAATTGGAATCTTTCAATATCCGGTTGATCAATCTCATCAACTAAAAACAAGGACGGGTCCACCTCTCTAATCAACTCAGTTTCATCTACAGTCTTACTAATTTCTTTTGATAACGATAATTCAATTCCAACTTGTGATTCAGGCATTTCATCAACCAATTCTAATGTCTCAAGTTCCGATTCTGCTTCTTCAGACAATATAACAACTGCTTCTTCCGGTTCAAATGCTGTAGTCTCAGCTAATGAGTCCTGAGCGTCTCGATCCTCAACAACCTTGCGCTTAGGCTCCTCGATATCTGATAAAAATATAGATGGTTTAGTTATTTCTGGCTTTTCTACCACAAGTTCGTCTATTTCAACGGATTTGACTGGTAACAGTTCTACGCAACGGTCAGTAATAATTGGCTCTTGGTTTTCGATAATCTCATCATGATCAGCTTGATACGCTGATAGTACTTCAATAACCGGCTCGGGCTCTGGTTGAGCTTTTGCTATTTCTGGTGAGATATAAGGCATATCTTCATGTTCAATATTGACAATTGTCTTTTCTGCGACAGGTCCAGGCACAACAAAATTATCTTCGGCTGTCATCGCTAACTGTTTTGCGGCTATACTATCCGCAACGACAACTTCAACACTGTCATCCATTAGTCTATCCAGGTATTTCGAGCGCGCAGGTTGTACTTCCTTTTTGTCAGGATATACCCGATCCAATACCACGTCCATTTGGTTATTGGAATATAAAGCCTCGCTTGCTTGTTTTTCGGGCGCGATAAATGAATCTGCAAGAATCACATCAACCGAGTTTTTGGCTGGCTCTGAATCTAGTGAAATAATCACGTCGACAATTGGTGGCGTCTTTGGACACATATCAAAGAAGAAACAGGTGGTACAAGCAATGCCGCCGATTTCGGCGCAGTAAGCTTTATTTAATTGACTATCTAGCTCAGTGCTCGGAACAGATATAATCTCAACTGATTCAAGGACTTCAACGTCCATTATGAGGCCTCAAAAAATGTTTCAGTCGAAATCAAATCAACATCCACACCCATATCTATCAGTTGTCGCCAAATGTCTGCCACGAATTGCTGTGCTCCACAAATATAATAGATATTACCTGTAGATTTAATATCACGTTTTGCTAAAAATCTTCGAGGTATACACGACGTATTAGGCTGCTTGGTTATAAAATGGTTTACACTTAATTGACGTATGCGCTCGAGCCTGGTACGAAATATTATATCTTGCTCAGTTTTGTTGCAATAAAATAGCTCAATCAAAGATGTATCAGACTTATCAACTTTGTCTTTGATAATGCTATACATGGGTGATATGCCCACACCAGCCGCTATCGCGACTATAGGCCGATCAATATCTAAATTAAAAAATCCATAGGGCTTGGATATCGTAAATTTATCGTCTACTTTAAGATCATGCAGTAATCCAGAAAACAAACCAATCTTTTTGACTGTTATACTCATAGTCGGCTCATCGGGACTACTCGATAAACTATAAGCCTTTCCTGGAAGAAAACCTGTCTGGTCGAAGTAGGCAGTAATATATTGTCCGGCCGTAAATGGCATGACCGCCCCATCAACCAGAAAATTAATCGTAATAACATCTGGTGATTCATAGATAATATCTACAACTTTAGCAAGCCTCTTCATGATTAGTGCACCACGCAAATATCTACGTATTTTTCCATCTTTTGCTTTAGCCTAGCAAACTCTTCGTCGTTATATGTTGTCTCGTGCCTAAACTGCGGACTTAGTGTTCGCTTGGGTACAAACTTCTGCAAAGCATAGCGTTTAGCTCCATGGACCAGTTTTCCGATCTCGTCGAAATCATCAAATGAAACTTGAGAACGAACAACAGTCGTCCTGAATTCATGCTCCACACCCGAACTTTTTATCATTTTTATACTTTGCAATATAGCATCCATGTCGAGCGGTCGAGCCGCGATAGTCTGATAATTCGTGAGTGATCCTTTGATATCCATCGCCACAAAATCAATTAATTTTTCGTCATATAACCGTCGCAGCATATTTGGATTAGTGCCGTTAGTATCGAGCTTTACCAAGAACCCCATCTGTTTTACCTTGCGGATAAACTCTGGCAAGTCATCGTGCATGGTTGGCTCACCACCGCTGATTACAACGGCCTGAAGTTTATCGATTCGTGATTGTAAAAATTTCAAGATGTCTTCTTCGGGAATGCTATCGGCGTATCTTTCGGGTAAAACTAGTTCGGGGTTGTGGCAGTATCCACAGCGCATATTACAACCAATCGTGAAAATGGCGGCACATGTCTTTGACGGATAATCCACCAAAGACATTTTTTGTATGCCGCCTATTTTCATTTTAGAGCTTTTTCAATATTCACTTTTGAGCGCATCGCAAACTCGGCTTGCTTGCCATTATTCCATTGATGAGTTGGTCGCAGGAAGCCGACAACTCGAGAATAGATCTCACATGGTTCTTCACACTTTTCGCAAAATTCATGCTCGCCTTTTAGATAGCCGTGATTTTTACAGATACTAAAGCTTGGGCTAAACGTAAAGTATGGCAATCGATACTTGGTACAGATGGTTTTGACAAGCTGTTTCAACGACTGCGCGTCATCGATACGTTCTCCTAGGAAGAAATGAACGACAGTTCCCCCGGTATATTTCGTCTGCAATACGTCCTGAAGGTCTAGTAACTCGAACAAATCGTCCGTGTAGTTAACCGGCAAGTGAGTTGAGTTCGTATAAAACGGCGCCGCAACAGACTTACCTTTTCCATTAGCGAAATTAGCATTTGCAAAATCCTTTTGGTCGATTTGCGCCAATCGATAAGTCGTACCTTCGGCAGGTGTCGCCTCTAGGTTGTAGTTATTACTGGTTTCTTCTTGATACTCCACCAACTTATCGCGCATATAATCCATGACGCCCTCAGCAAATTCACGACCTTCGTCAGATCCAATGTCTACACCGAGTAGATTGATGAGCGCCTCGTTCATACCAACAATTCCGATAGTTGAGAAATGATTCTTCCAGTACTGATCGAAGCCTTTTTTGATGTTTCGTAGGTAGTATTTAGTGTAGGGGTAAAGATTGGCGTCAGTAAATTTCTCGAGCGTCTTGCGCTTTACTTCTAGGCTAGACTTGGCCATATTCATCAAATCCTCAAGTCCCTCCATGAACTCTTCCTTTGACTTCGACTTGAGAGCCAGCCTCGGAAGGTTGATAGTAACTACCCCGACTGATCCAGTCATAGGATTGGCTCCGAATAGTCCACCGCCACGATACTCTAGCTTGCGATTATCGATACGTAGTCGACAGCACATTGACCTAGCGTCTTCTGGTTTCATATCGCTGTTTATGAAGTTTGAGAAATACGGAATTCCATACTTAGCCGAAGTCTCCCATAGATCTTCGATAACGGGATTATCCCAGTCAAAATCAGGCGTTATATTGTAGGTTGGAATTGGGAAAGTAAATACTCGACCGTTGGCGTCGCCTTCGGTAAGTACCGCAAGTAGAGCTTTGTTAAAAATATCCATCTCCGCTTGGAAATCACCGTAGTTATCGTCAGTCAACTCACCACCTCTTACGACTGGCGTACCGGCTAAGTTTGATGGGGCATTTAGGTCAAGTGTGATGTTGGTAAACGGAGTCTGGAAACCAACACGAGTCGGCACGTTAACGTTGAACACAAATTCCTGAAGCGCCTGTTTGACTTCTTTGTACGACAGTTCATCGTAACGAATAAATGGTGCTAGTAGTGTGTCAAAGTTGCTAAAGGCTTGGGCGCCAGCGGCTTCACCCTGAAGCGTATAGAAGAAGTTGACAACTTGTCCAAGTGCCGACCTGAAGTGCTTGGCAGGCTTGCTAGCTACCTTGCCAGAAACTCCCTTGAAGCCTTCTTTTAGTAGATCAAGTAGATCCCAGCCGACACAATATACAGCAAGTAGATTCAAGTCATGAATATGCAAATCACCTGATGTATGTGCACCTGCTATTTTTTTTGAATAAACTTTATCGAGCCAGTAGTGCTTGCTGATCTCTGAAGATATGAAGTTATTGAGACCCTGAAGCGAATAGCCCATATTACTGTTTTCTTTGACACGCCAGTCCAAGTTACCAAGGTAACTGTCGATAAGATCTATATTTGCTGCTGATGTAAGTTCACGAATTTTTTCGTGCTGATCGCGGTAGATTATATAAGCTTTGGCTGTTTTCTTGTAACGAGAATCCAGTAGTATTTCTTCAGCGATATCCTGAATCTGCTCAACTGTTGGGTTTTTTGCCGATACTTCTTTCTCGGCCCTTACGATTAACTTCTTTGCTAGTTGTTTGGCTACTTGCAAATCATATTCGCCGGTCGCCTCGCCAGCCTTAAACAATGCTTTCTCTATCTTATCAAGCTCAAAGGCCACTAATTTACCGTTACGCTTCTTGATTGACTGGTACATCTCTACACTCCTTACCGTCATAATACTGATTATTTTTATTTATATAGGCGCTATATGTAGCGTTCTGTGTTGATGATAATACCGCACCCATAGCGTTGTCAATGAAAAATGCGTTGTAAAAAATTCATATATACAAAATAGATTTTGCTTTATGTCAAAGCTAATAACAGGGGTGATATCTACCTCTATCAATCGATATACTTATATTACTCTGCATAAACTATATTAAGCTGTGATTATAATCACAAGCAATAAAATAAGGTCCATTGCTTGGACCTTATTTTGATAGTTAATAAGTCAGACTTATTTGGCGAACTCGATAGCTCTCGTTTCACGAATTACGTTAACCTTGATAGTACCAGGATATTGCATGGTACTCTCGATCTTGGTAGCGATATCACGAGCCAGCTTGATAGCACTAAGGTCATCGATAGCCTTGGGACTAACGATAACTCGAACTTCACGTCCAGCGCTTATGGCGTAGGCCTTGTCAATGCCGTTAAAGCCAAGAGCGATATTCTCTAGGTCGCGCATACGTTCTACGAAGTTCTCGGCACTAATATTGCGAGCTCCTGGACGAGCAGCTGATAGAGCATCACAAATGCGCACAATTAATGCCTCTGGTGTTGTGGCTTCAATGTCATCATGGTGAGCTTCAATAGCATGAACTATTTCGTCGCTCATACCGTACTTACGGGCAAACTCGGCACCAATATGGTGATGTTTACCTTCTATCTTATGCGTAACAGCCTTACCGACATCGTGCAGTAACGTAGCAATCTTAGTTATGCGTACATCAGCACCGATTTCTTCAGCTATTAGTCCAGATAAATGAGCCATCTCTGTACAATGTAACAGAACATTCTGACCATAACTTGTCCTAAACTTACATTCACCCAATAGGTGTAGCATCTCTTTTGGAATACCAACAACACCGACTTCGCGAGCAGCATCTTCACCAGCCCTAACGACTTCTTTTTCGATTTCTTTTTCAGCTTTAGCTACAACTTCCTCAATCCGACCTGGATGAATTCGTCCATCCTTAATCAACATCTCTAGAGACATACGAGCAACTTGTCGCCTCAATGGATCGAAGCTGCTTAGAATAATCATACCCGGAGTATCGTCAACCAATATGTCCACGCCAGTTGCTCGTTGCAAAGCTTGGATATTTCGACCTTCTTTGCCGATTATCCTACCCTTCATCTCTTCATCTTCAAGCCTTAGAGCTGTTATTGTACGCTCAGAAGTCACCTCGGACGACATTCGCTCCATTGCAGTAACTAAAATCATCTGTGCCTGGTCTTCAGCCTCTTCTTTGGCATCATTTTGAAGTTTATTTACTAAACCTACTAAGTCTTGCTTGATGTCTTTTTCGGTCATCTGCATTAACTTATCAGCCGCATCTGACTTTTTAAGACCGGCAATTTTTTCTAGCTTCTCCTGTTGCTTAGTGCGAATTTCACGAATCTCATTTTTAAGAGATTCTACTTCATCTTCTTGTGCTCGTAAGTTCTCAGAACGCTTATCTAGTTCGTCCAGTTTTCGGTCCAAACTAGTTTCACGGTCAACCAACCTAGTTTCAATTCTCTGTGACTCTTTGCGGCGTTCTGTTTCGTCCTTTTTGGCTTCGTTTGCCATCTGAATGGCTTCATCTTTGGCCTTTAATATAATGTCACTGGCTTTATTCTTTGCATCAGCGATTGTTTTCTCTGCCTTGTGCTTGCCACCAAGTGATCGCTTCTTCTCGTAAGCGTATGTTCCACCGGCACCAGCAAATATACCTACCAATGCGGCTATAATTCCCTCTAACATATTGTTTTCCTTCCTCGCAAGAACCCCTTTGGTATGATGAATTTTGAGATTAGATGAAATTTATCAAATTTAAGTCGGTTAAGCGATAGTATCAAAATTTATTCAGAAGTCTAATAAGACTTAATTATAGTTTAGCGCTTTTTGAACAATATATACAAGTTATTTTCGTGGCTTTGTAATATTTGCATCGCTGCCATAAAAGGGCATGACTATTCTGTCGTCTCTTCCATCTCTGATACCCTTTATTAGTTCAGATTGCCAATTACTATCGGTACTACCGACAATAGGTATGGCTAAACTATCGGCCAAAGTATTTGCCACCGTGAGTCCGATTCGAATACCCGTAAAACTTCCAGGTCCAGCAAATACACCGATGCCAGTTAAGTCTATAAAATCTCGATTATTATCTTGAAGTTTTTGCTTGATATAGCCAAGCAAGCCGTGGGCTAATGTTCGGTCGGCTTGCCACTCATAATCATATTTCATTTCACCATCAACCAAACTCAGCTGACAAAGTCCAGTACTAGTATCGAGCAGTATAATCATAATTTTTCCAATACTCTCCGGCTGGACTTCCCGCCACTTCTTATATCTAGCTGTCTTTTATCTTCTGATAATGTAGAGATTTCAATTGTCAGTCTATCTGTCGGTAAGACATCGTCAACAACACCTCCCCATTCAATTATAGTTATCGTAGTGTTATCGCTTACAGTCTCTCTTAGTTCATCGGCCATAATACCAGGATCAGTAAGTCGATAAAAATCGTAATGCGCAAGTGACAAATCATCACGCGCTTCATATAGCCGACTTATAGTAAAACTTGGGCTTTGGACGTCGTCATCTACGCCAAGTCCTTTGGCAATTCCTTTAGTAATCGTTGTCTTACCGGCACCGACATCACCCCGGAGTTCAATGATTTCACCACCAACAAGACAACAACCAATATTTTCGCCAAGAGATATCATATGCTCAGTACTGGTTGAAATTTGTTGCAACATTAGAACCATATTATACAATACTATATTGCCCAATTACTAACCCCTGAAAAATAACCATCTTTGTATGGCACTTTAGTTCGATATAATCTACAATGGAGCATGAGCAGTATGCGTATTTCTGATGAAATCATCGAGAAGTTGCTCACGCGCAGTGGTGTGGCTACTCCCGAGCAAATAACGGACCTCAAAGAAGAGGGTGCCAGGTTAAATGTGCCTCTAAAAGATCTTGTTGTTGAAAAGAATATTTTAGATGAAAAAACACTAGTCAAAGCTTTTGCTGATTACATACAAATACCCTACGTTGAACTCCATCCGCAAAAAATTCCATTTGATACTCTAAATAAAATTCCCGAACGAATAGCCAAACAATACAACGCGATACTATTTGATATCGATAAAGACGGCATCCAGCACCTCGCCATGGAAGACCCTGATGATGTCCAGGCCATTAACTTCATCCAAAAAGAAATCGGCGTCAATACAAGAATATATATAGCCACAAAAGAGGATGTATTGGCTTCATTAGAATATTACAGGGGTAATGTCGACCAAGAATTAAAAGATGTCATCGATATCCAAAGAATCGATGACTTTTCGGCACTTGGTGAGATATCCGAACAAGACATCAGAGAGGACTCACCTACTGCCAAAACGGTTAATCTGCTGCTTGAGTATGCGATCCGAAGCCACGCCAGTGATATTCATATCGAGCCCCGAGAAAACTATGTCCAGATTCGTTACCGTATTGACGGCGTTCTAAAAGAAGTTAACCGTATGCCCAAAAATGTGGTTGGCGCACTCGTTAGTCGTATCAAAATCATGAGTAACTTAAAGATTGATGAAAAGCGAGTTCCGCAAGACGGTCGCTTTAAAGTTGAGGTAGCCGGAAAGCAATACGCCCTTCGTGTCAGTTCATTACCAATTGCCGACGGCGAAAAGATAGTTATGCGTATCTTGGATGAATCAAATCAAGCAGTTAGCCTCGAATCCTTAGGATACTGGGGACGATCTCTACAGATCATGAGACTTGCCATGACCGAACCCAACGGTATGATTCTAGTAACAGGTCCAACTGGTAGTGGTAAGTCGACTAGTTTGTTTAGTGTCCTGTCTATATTAAACGAGCCAAGTGTTAATATATCAACCATTGAAGACCCTGTTGAATACAAAATTCAAGGTGTAAACCAAACTCAAACGAATGATAAAGCCGGCATGACCTTCGCCAACGGACTTCGGGCCCTACTACGCCAAGACCCAAATATTATTATGATTGGTGAGATCCGTGACGGCGAAACGGCTGACCTGGGCGTACAAGCCGCCCTAACAGGCCACTTAGTATTCAGCACCCTTCACACCAATAATGCCGCCACTTGTCTACCACGACTACTAGACATGGGTATAGAACCGTTTCTAATAGCCAGTACCGTTCGGGCTGTCGTTGGACAACGACTCGTTCGTAAACTTCACCCATCTACTAAACAGAGTTATACGCCGAGCGAAGAAGAAAGAGAAACTATAACAAAGCTCTTCAAACTAGCACCAGGTCAAAGCTTTAAAGTCATCCACGAACTAGAAAAACAAGCAAAAGCCGAAGGTGTAGGGGGTGACAGCCCACTTAGTACCGATGAAAATGGGATTATAAGCCTATGGCGAGCTGATCCAGATGATAGTTCCGAAGAAGCACATGCCGGCTACCTTGGACGAATAGGAATCTATGAAGTGCTAGCAAACACTCAGGCTATCCAAAAATTAATTATGATAAATTCAACAAGTGCCCAAATACAAGACCAAGCGATCATCGAAGGTATGGTAACCATGCAGGTCGATGGTCTAGTTAAAGCACTCAGGGGTGAGACCACCATCGAAGAAGTTCTAAGGGTAAGTAAAGACTAGTTATGCCTAGATTCTCCTATATTGCAGTTGATTCAAGCAAAAAAGCCATCCATGGTTTTACAGAGCTACCCGACAGAGCGAGCGTTATCGCATCTATCCGTAAACAACACTTACGCCCCGTAAGTGTCAAACTAGCTCCAGATAAAAAAACAAAGACTTCGTTTGATAATGTTTTTAACTCCAGTAAAGTCAAAAACGACCATCTGGTAATTATGACCAGGCAGCTCAGTGTAATGATCGGTGCCGGAGTGCCATTGATTAGATCTCTAAAATCACTTGCGGAATATTCTGAAAGTGCAGCCCTCAAGCAAATACTGATTGCTGTCATCAAAGACGTTGAAGCTGGCTCAAATCTAGGCGATGCCCTCGGAAATCACCCGGCAACGTTTAATGATGTTTACGTCAACATGGTAAGGGCCGGAGAAACAGCCGGTATCCTGGAAGATATCCTCAAAAGACTAGCAATCCAACAAGAAAAAAGTACGACTATCCGGAAAAAGATAAAAAGTGCCATGGCCTACCCAACGGTACTAGTTGTAATTACTGTTTTAGCTTTTTTCGGACTAATGCTATTTGTAATACCACAAATAGGTAAAGTACTACTCGACCTCGGCGGTGCCGACGCAAAACTTCCTGGCATCACACTCATGATGTTAGCCATCAGTGGAGCATTTACAGGTTATTGGTACATTATATTTCCAGTATTCTTTGGCCTTATATACCTTTTTATTCAATACATAAAAACCCCAAAAGGTCGTCTCCAGAAGGACACCTTAATATTAAGACTACCTGTAATACGAAAAATAGCCCAAAAGATTGCAATCGCCCGTTTCGCGCGTACTTTCTCGGCCCTTATGGGTGCAGGTGTAGCCGTAATCGAATGCCTCAGGGTCACATCTCACTCAATCGGTAATGTAGTCTACGAACAGGCGTTACTTGATGCAGTCAATGAAGTCAAGAACGGACGATCCTTGTCGGCGGTATTGGGTCAAAACGAACTATTTCCAGCAATCGTTGCCCAAATGCTAGCTGTTGGAGAAGAGACTGGCCAAACAGACACAGTACTTCTAAAAGTTGCTGACTATTACGAGGAAGAAGTCGATACAGCCATCGAAGGCGTTAGTTCTATTATCGAACCTGTCATGATTTTATTAATGGGAAGTATGGTTGGCGTAATCGCAGCCAGCGTCATGCTACCGATCGCAACGTTATCTCAAAACATTAAATAATCATAGCCGTCTTTAAACTGCTCATGCTATAATTAATAGCAGAAAACACTTGTGGGCATCATGGCTAAATTATTTTATAAAGACAAACCAGTTGTAGGAATCGATATCAGTAATACTGGTATAAAAATAATGTCAGTAGACATTAAGCGTTGGCTAGTACTCGGACACGGCGCGACAGACCTTGACCCTATCAAATTACGTGAATCACTAGATGGTAAGTCCACTTATCTTGCGGACAATCTTAAACTTCTCATAAAAGAAAAACTGATTGGTAAACTTCCCAGTAATCATGTAGCCGTTAGTATACCGACTGCAAAAAGCTTCTCAAGAACCTTTACGCTACCGACAAGCGTCCAGAAAACAATCCATGATGCAGTTATCATTGAGGCCGAGCAGTATATACCCGTACCACTAGAAACACTTTATGTCGATTACGAGATAATTGAACGATCCAAAAAGGAAATCACTGTTCTAATGAGCGCCGTTCCTAGAATAATTATTGATAGCTGTATCGAGGCACTAGAAGCGGCCGAAATGAGGACAGTTATGATAGAGCCTAGCATTAGTGCAGTTGGTAGACTTATCACTGTGGCTGAAGACGGCCAACTACCAAGCCTGATAGTTGATATTGGTCCGGCCAATACCGACATAGCCGTACTCGACAAAGGAAATATCAAAGTAACTGGTGGACTAGCTCTGGGAGCTAATACTTTTACACTTGATATAGCCAAAAAACTCAATATATCAATCGAAAACGCCCATCAGCTCAAGGTCCTAAACGGTCTAAGTGCTGGTCCAAGACAAGAAAAAATATCCAACGCCCTGAAACCTACTCTTGAAAGATTGACGGTGGAAATACGAAAAGTTATGAGATATTATGACGAGCGACTAGCCGATGGCAACAAACTCGAGCAACTTCTTATAGTTGGAGCCGGTAGTAACGTACCCGGTATCGGTGAATATTTCACTAACGAGCTAGTTATGCCCGCCCGAGTGGCAAGCCCTTGGCAAAAACTAGAGTTCGGCAAGCTACCAGAACCAACCAAGCAGTTTAGATCAAGATATATAACGGTTGCAGGTCTGGCATCTATCCAACCAGGAAAGATTCTAAAATGATAAACCTTCTTCCTGAACCATTGAAAAATGACATCAAGGCCGCTAGATCAAATAGTATATTAGTTAAATATATAATTGTTATGACGTTTGGCGCCGTTTTCTTGGCTCTAGTCTCATATGGCACTTACTTAATATTGAGTGGTCTCAAGACGAGTGCCGATAGCCTTATCCATGACAATACGACCAAAACAGCTAGCTATGTTGAGATTACAAATCAAATAAAAGTAGCCGACGATACCCTGAGCAGTGCCAGCAATATCATTAACCAAGAAGTAAAATATTCAAAAATTCTTACTGGCCTTGCAAGCATAATGCCGGCTGGTACTATAATAGACAATATCGTCATAGATCAAAATGCCTTCAATACAAAATCAACAATAACTTTCTACGCTACAAATGCCGATACAGCAGCCACGCTAAAATCTGCGCTAGAACAGTCTACTCCAGGAGGTTTATTCAGCTCCGTTACGTTCCAGTCACTCTCAGGATCAAACAAATCTAGTATAAATGGCTACAACAATATTCTTACAGTCGATGTTATTTTCAACAGGGAGTTCGCGTCATGAACAAGACAGACAACAAACCTATAACTCTCAGAAATACGCTAGTTGTAGCGCTACTTCTTCTTGCCGCGGCAATATCATTTGGTTTTTATTATACTCAAAAACAACTTGAAATAACCGCTCTCGACATTAAAGCATCCGTTTCGAATTCAAACCAAAATCTAGATAACAGTAAGAGTGCTGGAAATCTTAGCACAGAACTAGCCCAAAAGAAAAAAGCCGTAACTGTTTCTGAAAAATTTTATTACCCTGCGACAAGCTATCAAACCGATGTTGTGGTATCACTAAATAAATACGCAAATGATGCCGGTATTAAAATCACTGACTACGCTTACGAGGCACAGTCAATCCTACTTACAATCGAGAACCCCGCTAGCTACAATGGATTAATAATGTTCATAGGAAATATAGAACAAAGTCTGCCAAAACTACAGATATCAGGCCTATCGTTGTCGAGAGTAAATGGATCGGCTGATATGGTGAAGACAGAAAAAATTAAAATCGAAATATCGGTAAAGTAGGATAATTATGAAATCATTAAATATTAAAAATATTGCGGAAATGATCAACATGGTTTTTCGAAAATTTCACTTAACAATATTTATAGTGATATTCGTTGTCGGCCTGGCTACTGCAGTGATAATGTTAACCAACGTATTCAATGACTCCAATCCAGACCATACTACTACATCAAACACACCAAGTACGGTTTCAAACCAACAAATTATTGACAAAATAATTGAGCAAGATACCAATCCGCCATATAGTCTCCCAGCCGGAAGAGTTAATCCTTTCTCGGAATAGATGGATATTACTTCGTAAAACATCTATAATATACTTATGCTATTACCAGGATCAAAATTAATCAACGTTCCAATAATGGGACTTCAAACTGGCACAAAGCTCGCCCATACGACAAAGGCACTGATTGACCCCGCTAACCTGAAAATTGTTGGCTATATTGCCGAAGGTCCGCTAATTTCCGAGCACCCTTCTATAATTCGCATGGCTGACGTACGCGAAATGAGCGACATTGGTATGATTGTAGACAGTAGTGATGAATTCATAGGTCTGGACGATGTTATCAAAATCAATGAAATATTCCGCCTTAACTTCAATCCTGTTGGTATGAAAGTAAAAGATGAAGCCGGTGGAAAGCTAGGTACTATCGAAGATTATAGCCTCGACTCAAATAGTTTCATCATCCAACAGCTCAATGTAAAAGGTGGATTCATAAAAAGCTTCACTAGTTCAGGACTTTTAATACACAGATCTCAAATTGTCGAGATAAATAACGACGTTATAATAGTTCGAACAACCGCCAAGAGACCCGAACCAGTAAAACAAATCCAACAAAGAGACTTTGTTAACCCATTTAGAAGCTCAAGCCCTCAACCAGATAGTATTGATTATTAGTCGACTTTTTGAAGAGCCGATTTTATATCATCGTAGTCAAAGCCTTGTCTTGCAAGATATGCAATTAGCTTATTTTGATCGATGTATTTTTGTCTTTTTTTGGTAATAATCTTCATTATCTCATCATCATCACTTCGTTCACTGTCCACCATTAATCCATCAATGACGGAAGATTCGACACCTTTTGATCTGAGTTCTGACACAAGCTTGCGCT